>JBCCWG010000059.1:0-18271 GCA_039193985.1 Pseudomonadota bacterium | reverse complement strand
CGCCCAGTACAGACAACAGTGCCCACATGTTCAGTGTGAGCGCCAAAAGCACCCATAAACCAAGATATTCGATCATATCAGTCGAGCCGGACGCTGTCCGACGACTGGCGCTCGCCCGATCCGAAACCGGCGGCGCCAAGACCGTAATAGGCCCCGACCGAAATCAGTCCCATCACGACAAAGGCACTTAGCATTGCTTTCATGTGGCTGTCCTTACGTATTGTCCCTGAGAAACGCGATCAGATCGGCGCGATCCTCGGGTTTCACGATCCTCTGCATCGGCATCTTCGAGCCCGGTATATAGTGGTCCGGTCCGATATCGAAAAGCTCATCGATCGTGGTCTCATCCCACGCAAATGGCAGCGTAGCGACCGTATCGGAATATTGATAGCCCTTGACACTACCCGCAGCCCGCCCGAAGAGCCCGCCCAAATGCGGCCCCGCCCGGCGCGCACCGTCGTCGGTCAGGCTGTGACAGATCGCGCATTTGCGCTGAAACTGCCGCTCGCCATTCGACATCGCATCGGGGTCGCGCAGGAACTCGCGTTGCGTGGTCGCCATGATTGGGGCATCGAGCTTGTTGTGAGCAGGCCAGATATAGGCGGCGTCGTCGATCCCGCCACCGAGCAAGCTTGCGCCATCACCCGTGTAAGCCAACGCCCAGACCGGCCCTTTGCCCGCAGCACGATAGTCGCTGGTGATCGACCAGGTTTCGGTCGAGACCGTCATCACAAACCCCTCGCCATCCCCCACCGCGATCTCGCCCGCGCGTTGCGCCATGGCAAGGATCGGGCGGCGGTCGAGGGTTAGGTCGACTATCTCGTCCGCGGTTTCGATGTCCACCACACGGGTTCCGCCGTCGACCGCACCGTAAGCAAGCCAGCCCGCACCGATGAGAAGTTTGTTCACGCCGAATCCATGACGAACGAGTTGCCGGGTCTCAGCCCGCTGATCTACGCTCCAGACCCGGATCGTCCCGTCGGCGGACGCCGTGTAAACAGAACCGCCGTCATCCGAGAAAGCGACATCGTTCACAACCGCTCCATGCCCGGTCATCATGGCAATCGGTATGCCCTTGGGCAGGGCCCACAGACCAACGGATCCGTCCCAGGACGCCGACGCCAGAACAGTTTGGTCCGGTGACACGGCAAGTGCGGCAACCTGGCCTCTATGGCCTTCGAGGCGCGCGGTTTGCGTGCCTGTCTCGAGATCCCACAGCGTGATGGCGAAATCGTCCCCACCGGATGCTGCCCGAGACTGGTCGATGAAGGTCACCGACTTGACCGCTGCACGGTGCCCGTCAAGCCAACGCACCTGCTCGGACCCCATCTCCCAGTATCCGACGGCGTTGTCGAAGCTCCCGGTGAGCGCGTAGCGGCCGTCTGCCGACACTTCGGCATCCATGACCGGCCCTCCGTGTCCCACCAACAAACGGAAGTCGGCGGCAGACACGGGCACCGCAAGAAAGCTCAAGAAAATGGCCAGAACGCGCATGCGCTATTCCGCCGGCGACGCCTTGGCTGGCCGTTCGATTGCGTGCCCCGAAGCCTCCTCCTCCTCAACCCAGAGGCTGTGATGCTCCTTGGCCCAGTTCAGATCGACCTCGCCCGATCCCATGGCATCATAGGCGCCTTCCATCCCGACAGAGCCGATGTAGATATGTGCGATCACGATGCCCATCAGAACGAACGACACGATGGCGTGCCAGGCTTGAGCGTACATCATCTCGGCATGCGGTGTCAGGGTTTCCGGCAAGGGCCCGTAGAACGGCAAAGACGTTATGCCGAAGTCCCGCATCTTCTCGAATGTCGCCGCGAACATGTTCAACTCGAACGGGAACAGAAGGGCAAGACCAGAGGCCGAGATCGAGCCGCCCAGGATGATGACGGACCAGAAAATGATCTTCTGGCCGGCATTGAACTTCTTCGCTGGCGGATGCGCGCTGCCAATTATACCGCCGCCTTTTGCAAACCAAACCAGATCAAGCCGGTTCGGGATGTTGTGAATGACCCACAAAACAAACACCATGATCAGCGCCAGCATGAAGGCCCAACTAACGTTGTTATGAATCCACTTCGAGGCCAGCGCGAGGGTTGCATAGGCTTCGTGACCCATGAACGGTATCAGGTTCTTTCGCCCGAAAAGCGTGATCAGCCCGGTTATGCCCAACAGGATGAACGACCCGGCCAACAGCCAATGGGCAAACCGTTCGATGAACTTGAAGCGCACAATCGTGATGCCCGCACGCCCGTGACCGATCCGAATCTTGCCGCGCAGCAAGTAGAACAGGACAAGAAGGCCGATGACACCGAGCAGGAAGTATCCACCCCAGACGCGCAACGGCCCTTCGCGGAACTGCAGCCATTCCATGCCACGGTCCTGCACCAAAAGCGTTGTTCCCGGTCCACGGACCTGGCTGGTGATGTCGGCGGTGCCAAAGCGCAATCCGCGCCAAAGCTCGGGGTCGGACGCGCCGCCCAGCGTGCCAAGCGGATCCGTCGTGGACGCCCCGCCTTCGGGGTTGCCCGTGGCGTCGCGCCGGAAATCGAGATCGACGTCCTCACCGCGCTGGCGGCGGAGAATATCCTCGAGTGTTGTGGCGCCGCCGGTTTGCGCGCGGTCGTCTTCTGTCGCAGACCCGGCCTCGGCTCCGGTTTCTTGGGCATACGTGCTTGTCGGCGCAGCCGCTGTGAACAGTGCCAGGCAAGCCAGCATGAAAATCCAGCGAAACATCCTCATATCCTCCCAGTCGTCGCGGCCTTTTCTTTGATAGTCCGCTTCGTCAACTCATCCGCGTCTCGTTTTGCAGACGCCATGCAAGATTATGTTGCTGCACGGCTTTTTTGTAGTCTTTCAGTTGCTCGAACAGACCGGCAAGCTGGAGTGCTATGCGCTTGCGCTCAAAGCCGTAGTTCAACGACTTTGCCAGCCGTCCGGCCGTTTCCAGATGCGCCTGCGCTTCAGCCAAACCGCCTTGTGCACTCTCGAGATTGGCGAGGTAACGGTGCACATAGCACTGAACGCGCAGGTCGTCTTCTTCGGTCGCGATCTCAAGCCCCGACACCAGATTTTCCTGCGCTTCTTCAAAGCGTTCCAGCATTATGTCGCAGGCACCCAATAGAGCCAGCAAATAGGGGACGATCACGCGATTACCTTGCGAACGGGCGTTTTCTAATGCGGTCACGCCACGAATGCGTGCGCCTTCGGCATCGCCATCCGCCATCAGCCAGGTTGCGGTACAGTACTCCACGCTCGGCAGAAGCTCGGGCGAGCTGATCTCATGCGCCCGGCCGAGAGTGATACCAGCACGTGCGCGTTCTCCGGTATGGCGCTGGACGATGGCGCGTGTCAGCAGCAGGTCCACCATCGCCTCCTGCGCATCTTCGTCGGGCATTTCGCGCAACAGCCAAAATCCGCGGTCGAGTGCGCAGTTCGACAAATCAAAGCGGTTTCGGGCGAAGTGCACGGCGCCCAGGATCGAATAGATACGGGCCCGTGGTTCAGCATGCTCGCGTTCCGGCAGGTAACTCTCGGCGCTCAGGCAATAGCCCATCGCCTCGTCAATCGCGCCCCGCCACCGCGCGTGCCACGCTAATGTGCAAAGCGCCAGCCCGTGCTGTATGCGGCTGCGGCGGCCGGACCCCTTCAACGCAGTACTGCGCGCAGACTTGGCAAACTCAGCACTGGCTCGGCGGTCCCCCCAACGGCGCGACCACGCCAGCCTGTTCAACAGCGTCGGATCACCGTTCGGAAGCTCGGACTTTATGCGGCTTGTCGGTTGCTCCATGAGACCTTTGCTTGGCTCCGAATCAGTAAAACGCCCCGGACAGTGTGCCGGGGCGTTCGAATTTCAGCAATGTGGGCCGATGATCAGCCGCCTTTCTGGTCGTAGGCGGTGCCCCAACCCCAGGCGCCCGAGCCGAAGCCACGGGCCACCACACGCTCGCGATAGATGTCGGCGACATCGTCACCATCACCGCCCAAAAGCGCTTTGGTTGCACACATCTCGGCACAGATCGGCAGTTTGCCTTCCGCGACGCGGTTGCGCCCGTACTTCTGGAACTCGACCGTGGACATGTCATCTTCCGGGCCACCGGCGCAGAAGGTACATTTGTCCATCTTGCCGCGCGAACCGAAATTGCCGGCCTGCGGGAACTGCGGCGCGCCAAAGGGGCACGCATAGAAGCAGTAGCCGCAGCCGATACACAGATCCTTGGAGTGCAGGACGATCCCGTCATTGGTCTGATAGAAGCAATCGACCGGACAGACCGCCA
The DNA here is from genome assembly GCA_039193985.1 of Pseudomonadota bacterium. Lineage (GTDB taxonomy): Bacteria > Pseudomonadota > Alphaproteobacteria > Rhodobacterales > Rhodobacteraceae > JAJDOD01. The sequence continues at coordinate 13,997 of JBCCWG010000059.1, read as the reverse complement.
TACAGGGCGCGTCCGAACAATGCATGCAGGCGACCGAGATCGAGCGTTCGCCCGGGTCTCCGTCATTGATCGTCACGACCCGGCGGCGGTTGATGCCCCAGGGCACTTCATGCTCGTTCTTACAAGCGGTGACGCAGGCGTTGCACTCAATGCAGCGTTCGGCGTCGACGAGAAACTTAACTCTTGCCATCTCTCTTCTCCCTTATGCTGCTGTGATCTTGCAGAGTGTGGCCTTGGTCTCCTGCATCTGGGTCACGGAGTCGTAGCCATAGGTCTGCGCGGTGTTGCAACTTTCGCCGAGCACATACGGGTCCGCCCCTGTCGGGTACTTGTACCGTCTGTCCTCACCCTGGAAGTGCCCGCCGAAGTGGAAGGGCATGAAGGCCACGCCTTCGCCCACCCGGTTGGTCAGCATGGCCATAACCTTGACCTTGCCGCCCTCGGGGCCTTCGACCCAGACCTGCGCGCCATCCCGGATACCGATATTGTTCGCGGTCCGCGGGTTGATCTCAACAAACATGTCCTGCTGAAGCTCGGCCAGCCAGGGGTTCGAGCGCGTCTCGTCACCGCCACCCTCGTATTCGACCAGTCGGCCGGAGGTGAGGATGATCGGATAATCCGACGAGAAGTCGTTCTGCTGGATCGATGCGTAGAGTGTCGGCACCCGCCAGAAGGTCTTGTCGTCATAGGTTGGATAATCCGCAACCAGATCACGCCGGTTGGAGTAGAGCGGCTCGCGGTGCACGGGCACCGGATCTGGGAACGTCCAAACCACGGCACGGGCTTTTGCGTTCCCGAAGGGCGCACATTCGTGCTTGATCGCGACCCGCTGGATACCGCCCGAGAGGTCGGTCTTCCAGTTGGTCTTGGGTCCCGCGACAGCGTCGATTGCCGCGCGTTCCTCGTCCGTCAGGTCGCCGTCCCATCCAAGATCCATCAGCATCTGCATGGTGAACTCTGGATAGCCGTCCTGAATTTCCGAACCTTCTGAATAGACGCCCTCGGCCAGCAGGTTGTCGCCGTCCCGCTCGACGCCGAAGCGCGCACGGAAAGTGAGACCACCCTTCGAGACCGGCTTCGACATGTCGTAAAGGTTCGGCGTGCCCGGGTGGTTCATCTCGGGGGTGCCCCACGATGGCCACGGCAGACCGTAGTAGTCCCCGTCAGCCGGTCCGCCGATGGCCTGCAGCGTGGTTCTGTCGAACGTGTGCTGGTTGGCCATATGCGTCTTGAGGCGTTCGGGCGACTGGCCGGTATAGCCGATCGTCCACATGCCGCGGTTGATCTCGCGCAAGATGTCTTCAAGGTTCGGCTCGTCCTCGCCATCCATCGCGATGTTGCGGAACAGACGGTCTTCAAAGCCGAACTTCTTGGCAAACTTCGCCATGATGACGTGATCGGGCAGCGATTCAAACAGCGGCTCCATCACCTTCTCGCGCCACTGGAGCGACCGGTTGGAGGCTGTCACCGAACCGCGCGTCTCGAACTGGGTCGAGGCAGGCAGAAGGTACACACCATCCTGTCGGTCCTGCAGGATCGCCGACACAGTCGGGAACGGATCGACCACGACCATAAGGTCGAGCTTCTCCATCGCGTCCTTCATCTCGACCAGACGGGTCTGCGAGTTCGGCGCGTGACCCCAGAGAACCATGGCCCGGGTGTTGTCCGGCTGTACAAGGTTTTCCTTGTCCTCCAGAACACCGTCGATCCAGCGCGACACCGGAATGCCCCGCTCGTTCATCATGGGCAGATCGCCGCCATCCTTGCCTTTGCCCGGCAGGACGTTGAAGCGCGCCTTGAGCCAGTCGAGGTCTTCGTCCCAGACGCGGGCCCAGTGTGCCCACGACCCTGCCGACAGGCCATAGTAGCCCGGCAGCGTATCGGCCAGAACACCAAGGTCGGTTGCGCCCTGCACGTTGTCATGGCCGCGGAAGATGTTCGTGCCACCGCCGCTTGCGCCCATGTTGCCAAGGGCAAGCTGCAACACGCAGTAAGCGCGTGTGTTGTTGTTGCCGTTGGTGTGCTGCGTGCCGCCCATGCACCAGATGACGGTGCCGGGGCGGTTGTTCGCCAGTGTGCGCGCGACGCGCTCAAGCTGGCTGCCCGGCGCGCCGGTGACGCGTTCGACTTCTTCGGGCGTCCACTTGGCGACTTCTGCCTTGATCTGATCCATGCCCCAGACGCGGGTGCGGATGAACTCCTTGTCCTCCCACCCGTTCTCGAAGATGTGCCAGAGGATGCCCCAGACCAGCGCGACGTCAGACCCCGGACGGAACCGGACGTATTCGTCGGCATGCGCCGCTGTCCGTGTGAAGCGTGGGTCACAGACGATCACCGGCGCGTTGTTCTGCTCTTTCGCACGGAGGACATGCAAAAGCGAAACAGGGTGCGCCTCGGCAGGGTTGCCGCCAATGATAAAGATCGCCCGACTGTTGTGGATGTCGTTGTAGCTGTTGGTCATGGCGCCGTAGCCCCATGTATTCGCCACACCCGCAACCGTGGTCGAGTGACAGATACGCGCCTGGTGGTCGATATTGTTCGTACCCCAGTAGCCTGCGAACTTGCGATAGAGATACGCCTGTTCGTTGTTGAACTTGGCCGAACCCAACCAATAAACGCTATCCGGTCCGCTTTCTTCGCGGATCGAGAGCATCTGGTCGCCAATCTCGTTGATCGCCTCATCCCAGCTGACGCGGGTCCATTCGCCGCCGACGAGTTTCATCGGGTATTTCAGGCGACGCTCACCATGGGCGTGCTCGCGCACCGCCGCACCCTTTGCGCAATGGGCGCCCAGGTTGAACGGGCTGTCCCATGCGGGTTCCTGACCGGTCCAGACGCCGTTCTCGACCTCAGCCAGAACGGTACAACCGACCGAGCAGTGCGTGCAGACGGATTTCTTGATCTCGACCTTGCCCATGCTGGCGCTTTGCGCCGCAGCAGGAGTGACACGACCAACCGTGCTCAACGCGGCTAGCCCACCAACGGCGAGGCCTGAGCCGCGCAAGAACGTCCGGCGGTCAACCTTGGCCTTGCCGGCGCGCGCCATCACTGCTGTGGCACGGCCTGAGCGGGCAACGCTTGCTGTTTTCTTTCTCAGCATCCCAATTCCTCCCTCAGAACCGAGCAGAAGCAAGATATTGCTTCACGTGCTCTGTTTTCTTAAGTGCGGAACCCGGCTGTGCCTCATCGGCAGCGGCTTCAGTGCCAACTGCCACTGCGGCGACAGCGGCGGGTGCCGATGTTCCAGCGAGTTTGAGAAAGTCGCGGCGGCTGGCGCCCTCTTTCTTTTTCTCGTCCATGGCTGGTCCTCCTCTAGCTGTGGACTTCAAGACCTGCTGCAGTCAGGTCTCCATTCGGAAGGCTTCGATTTCGATCTCCATGAATGCGCGGCCGATCTTGCCGACGGGCGCATAGAAGACCGAGCCTTCGGCGGCCTCCAGATCCTTGAAGAAGTGTGATGCCCACGTTGCGATGTGGGTGTTGAAGAACGCGTGCTGGTCTTCGACCGGCAGCGGTTCGCCGAATTCACCAGTAATGAGGCCCGACATGATCTCGCAAAGCGTCGCGATATGATCCTCGGGTTCCTTAACGTCGGGGTTCCGTTCAATCCCGAACTCGCTCATATGCGCACGCAGTCGGGCCAGCGGCTTTTCGTTGAGAAAGCCGGTGAGATAGTAGCTGGCATAAGGCAGAAGCTCGCCACGACCCAGACCGATGAAGAGTGCGTTGTACTCACGCTCGACCGCTTTCGGCGAGGTGGCAGCAGCGACGGTCGCAAGCGCCGCGATCCCTTCGCCCAAGTCCGATCCGTCTCCGCCCAGAGCGGCGGCGGTCGACAGGGTTTCCGATGTGGGTGCTTTCGCAAGCAGGGTGGCCAACAACCGATAGAGATCGGCGCGAAGCCGATCTTCTTCTGCGATCATGTCCCGACCATCCTCGGGTGCAGTGGCTATGGTCATGTGACCTGTGGTTCCCTTGTCTTGCCTTACGCTAGGAGAGCCCGGAGTCCTGACGCAATAAGTTTCTGTGTTATCAGTATCTTAGTATTTTTGTTGGTTTTTAGCTTTCAAACCGCATGCGGCGCGGTCTTGGCGAAGGCTCCGGCTCATCATTGTGTACAACGGTATCCGCAGGTGTCTGTTTTACAGGGGAAATGACCGGTTCGTCGGTTTTTTCAACGGAAACTTCCGCGACTTCTTCGGTGATATCTTCTGGCTCCCGATCATCCGGTTCGGTCACCTGAGACACGATGCCGCGCCCAACTTGATAGGCCGTTGCGAGGACCTTCTGGGTCAGTTCCGGCGCATTGAAATCCTCGTCGTAATCGTTGAGCCCATCAAGATTCGCGAGGACCGGGTTCGACCGCCAGAGCACCCGAAGAGCACGCTTGCGCAGGAACTGTGGTACGCCGTCGGCCATGAAGGGCGAAAAATCGTCGCCGGGCTTCAGGCTTTCCGGCACGGGCAAATCGAGGCGCGCAAGAAGGGCCTGTTCTTCCTCCTCAGTCTCTGGTTCGGCCTCCGGTTCAACAACCGGCCCTGCCGCACCTTCGTTGGCCGCCTCCTCATCCGCGACCAGACGCTTGCGTCGTGACCAGCGCGACAGAAAATCGTCGTCACTCATTACCACGACCCTTTAGCGATCCGGGGGTGCGATACACATCCGATGCCTGCCGGATACGCGCATCGCCAATGCCGTCTTCGACCAGGTCCGTGCGTTTCTTGTCGCGTTTACGCTTCACGAAAGGGACATCGTTGAAATGCGCTTCGCAAAAGTCTCGCATCGTTCCAATGAGGACTTCGGGCATAGCCACCGGCTCGACGATCATCTCGGCACTGTCCTGCCAGTCGAGCGCCAGATCGGAACTGGCAGTGACGGCATGCACGGCGATCCCATGTTCGTTATCAGCGTTCTCGCCTTGATCCAGCACGACGAACACGCTGGGCGGCGTCATCATCAGCGACGTGCGATAGCCCTCGACCTCGGTGTGATGCAGGTCCATCGGGACGGTGGCCGCATGGTATTCGGTCACGTCGCCGTCCTGGCGCAAAACGCGAAATCCGCCGGGCCCGGCATGGGGCAGGACAGCCGCGGCACTCCACGCCCATTTCGCCCAACGGGTGACACCGGGGCGGCGGCGCAGCACAATGCCCATCGGGATCGTCAGTGACTTGGGTATCTCGCTCATGCAGATGACGAGACCACAGGCGCATTGCCTTTGTCAAAACATCCCATAATGATACGTGTCCGGGAGGATGCGATGACAGCGATCAAAAGGCTATTGCTCTGCTCGTGTGAAGGCACGATGGCGGTGGACCACGAAACGGCCTCGGCCGCGTTGGGCGGCGTTGAGGTGAAGTCGGTCAACGCGCTGTGCGCCACCGATGTCGATGTCGCCGGCGCCGCTCTCGAGGCAGAGGGCGAAACGCTGATCGCCTGCGGACAGATGACCGCCCTCTTCGAAGAGCTGGCCGACGAGTTTGAAGCGGGCGACCGCCTGATCACCGCCGACATCCGCGACCGCGCCGGTTGGACCGCAGACGATCATGCGCATGCCAAGCAGGCCGCGCTTCTGGCCGAGGCCGTCCTGCCGTGCCCCGACACGCCTGCCAAAGATGTCGTCTCGGAAGGCACCTGTCTTGTCCTTGGCAAGGCCGACACCGTGCTTCCCATTGCCGAACGGCTTTGCGACACGCTGGCGATCACTTGCCTGCTGACCGATGCGCCAGACGATCTGGCGCCGGACGGGCGGTATGATGTGACCACCGGTCGTTTGAAAAAGGCGCAAGGCGCGCTTGGCGGGTTTACCGTCGAAGTGGACGGGTTTCGTGAGTTGCGCCCGGGCGGTCGTGGCGCCGGTGTCTTTGGTGCCGCGAAGGATGGGGTAAAATCGGCTTGCGACGTCATCCTTGATCTCAGGGGCGGCACGCCGCTCTTCCCGGCGGATCACAAGCGCGAAGGATACGTTCGGGCCGATCCAGGCGACCCGCTTGCGGTCGAACGCGCTTTGTCCGACGCCCGCAATTTGCAGGGCGTGTTCGAAAAGCCGCTCTACATCCGTTTTGAAGAAACCTTGTGCGCGCACTCGCGCGCCAGCCGAGTTGGCTGCACCCGCTGCTTGAACGTTTGCCCGACCGGCGCGATCACCTCCGCCGGTGATACCGTTGCCATCGACCCAGACGTTTGCGCGGGCTGCGGCGCTTGCGCCGTTGTCTGCCCAACTGGTGCGGCATCATATGACGACCCGCCCGTGGCCACTTTGTTTGCGCGCCTGCGCACCCTCGCCTCCGCGTTCCGATCTGCGGGCGGCACCGCGCCGCGCGTGCTGTTTCACGAAGCGGACTGGGGCGGCGAAATGATACGGCTGTCGTCACGGTTCGGACGCGGACTGCCCGCCGATGTCATCCCGGTCGAGGTTTCATCCGTCGAAGGGGTCGGCCATGCCGAGATGATGGCCGCGCTTGGCGTTGGCTTTGCGTCGGTTCACCTGATGCCGGGGCCACGCAGTGACCTTGCAGTGATCGCAAGCGAGCTGGACCTGACGCGCGCCATGGCGGGCGAACAGTGGGCCCACCTGCTGGATGCAGCCGAACCGGATGCGCTGGAGGCCGCACTTTACGACAGCACCGTCCCGGCGCCGCAGCACGACCCGATCCTGCCGCTCGGCGGACGGCGCGACGTCTCGCGCCTTGCGGCGACTGCGATGCGCGGGGATGACGCCGTTCTGCCACTTCCCGCCGGTGCGCCTTATGGCAAGATCGAGATCGATACCGAAGCCTGCACGCTGTGTCTTGCCTGTGTTTCGCTCTGCCCGGCCGGGGCGTTGGGTGACAACCCAGAAAAACCCTCGGTCCGGTTTCAGGAAACGGCTTGCGTGCAATGCGGGCTTTGTGCGTCGAGTTGCCCCGAGACTGCGATCAGCCTGACCCCGCAACTTGATCTGAGGAAAGAGGCGCTGGCCTATCAGATGCTGAACGAGGAAGAGCCGTTCGAATGCATCGAATGCGGCACCCCGTTTGGCGTGAAGTCGACGATCGAAAAGATCGTGGCGACGCTGGAAGACAAGCACTGGATGTATCAGGGCAGCGACAAGACCCGCCTGATCCAGATGTGCGACGATTGCCGGATCAGTGCGCAGTACCATCAGGAAAACTCACCGTTCAAAATGGGCGACCGACCGCGCGTGCGCACGACGGAAGACGAGTTGAAGGAACGCGACGGCGACTAGGGCTTTTCGTCCGCGTCTATCGGCGCTAGCAGGTGTTGCAACGCAGGAAGCCGGGGCAGCTCATGCCAGCCGAAAACAGACATCAAATCGCGGCCGAGGCCTTTGGCACCGGCCTCCTCGTTTGCACAGTGGTGGGGTCGGGCATCATGGCCCAGCGGCTGACCGATGACATCGCGCTTCAACTTTTGGCCAACACCTTGCCGACGGGCGCGATCCTTGTGGTTCTGATCACAGTACTCGGTCCCTTGTCCGGCGCGCATTTCAACCCGGCGGTCACGATGGCTTTTGCAATGCAGCGCAGCGTCCCGGCGAGACTGGCGGTGCTTTTCGTGTCGGCCCAGATCATCGGCGCCGTGCTGGGAACCTGGCTGGCGCATGGGATGTTCGCCGAACCCATCCTGCAGACCTCGCAAACCGTTCGAACCGGCGGTGCGCAATGGCTGGCCGAGGTTGTTGCCACCTTCGGCCTTGTCTTCTTTATCCTGGCTGGGTTGAAAACGCGGCCCGATGCGATCCCCTGGATCGTCGGGCTTTACGTCACAGCGGCCTACTGGTTCACCGCATCGACATCCTTTGCCAACCCCGCAGTGGCGATTGGCCGGGCTTTCACGGATACGTTTTCCGGGATCCGCCCCGTCGACCTGCCCGGTTTTATCGCATCGGAACTGGTCGGGGCCGCATTGGCTGTGTTTTTCGCAACTTGGCTCTATCGGACGCTTGGATCCCAGACGCAAAGCTGAGTATGTCACCGACATGATCTATGCCGTCGGCGATATTCACGGGCACCTCGACAAGTTGCAATCGGCGCATGCGCTGATCGCAGCCGATATGGCTGCGCATGGTCAGAAGGCCGCAACCACAATCCATGTCGGCGATCTCTGCGACCGGGGGCCCGACACCCGGAAGGTCCTGGACTATCTGATCAAGGGCATCGACGAGGGCCGTGACTGGCTGGTGCTGAAGGGCAATCACGACCAGATGCTTTTGGATTTCGTGGGCGGCGGAGATGGCACGAATCCCAAACTGAAATCAGGCACAACGTGGCAGCACGCTGTGATGGGGGGTAAGGCGACACTGGCCTCGTACGGGGCGAAGAAGTCGATGCTCGAAGGGAACGATGCGTTCGTGCGACGGGCGCGTGCCGCTGTTCCGAAAAAGCACATCGACTTTCTGAAGAGCCTGCCCGTCTGGTTGCGTGCCGACGACATGATTTTCGTGCATGCTGGAATCCGCCCGGGCTTCCCGATCGAAGCACAGGACGAAGAAGATCTGTTGTGGATTCGGGACGAATTCCTGTGGCACCTTGACGATCATGAGGCGCTGATCGTGCACGGCCACACGCCTGTCGACGAACCGACGCACTATGGAAACCGGGTCAACATCGACACCGGTGCGGGATGGGGGAACCCGCTGGTGCCGGTCGTTTTCGACGACGGCGCGTGCTTTGCATTGACCACCGACGGGCGCGCCGAACTCCCGGTGCCGAAGCATCGGCCCAGGACCGTTCCAAAAGGCTAAGCCGGGATCGACGCTTGACGACGGCAGCGGGCAGGGTAGCTTCGCGCCGAACCACAAGGGGTAACACCATGGCTCAACGTCTTCACCTTGTCTTTGGCGGCGAACTTGTCGATCCTTCGCAGAACGTGTTCCGTAACGTTGATGAGATCGATATCGTGGGCATTTTCCCCGATTACGCGACGGCCTATGACGCGTGGAAATCGGCTGCACAGCGCACCGTCGACAATGCGCATATGCGGTACTACATCGCCCATTTGCACCGCCTGCGCGACGAGGAAGCCGCCGCCTCATCGACCGAGGAGTTGGGGACCTGAGCCAAACGCCGCGCCCACGCCTTACATCCCGACTGGGCCAGGCGGTCGACAGTATACGCCGTGTGGTGCGTGGGCAGCACAGTCCCGAAGTGGCGGCCCGCCGCGACGAACAGCTTGGCCAGACGGAGGCTGAACGCCCGGACGGATGCCTGATCTGGCTGCTGACCGAAACGGCGGCGGAAGCCGGACCCGCCCCGGCATTGGCCCAGGCTCTTTCGGAAAGGATCGAGCGACCGGTGCACGTGCTGGTAACGCCACTTGAGGACCTGCCCTTGGTGCAGTCAGTTGAGGATGCGGTCATCCATCAATTCGCCCCGGGCGACACGGAAGGCACGATCAAGAGGTTCCTCGACCATTGGAAGCCAGACTTTGGACTTGTCATCGGTCATCCGCCCCGTCCGCAGCTGCTTGCCGCCGCCAGGGCGCGCGGAGTTCCCCTTTTTCAAGCCACCGCACGACGCGCGATGCGACCCCAAGCCCGCAAATGGCCATCCTATCTGGGGCGGTTCGAAACGTGCTTTGCCGCCTCTGCCTCGGATGCGACGTTTCTCCGCAGCCAGTTGCGCAACAGCCAGACACAAGTCGAGATCACGGGGCCGCTTTCGGATACTGTTTACGCCCTGCCCTGTAACGCGGCAGAATGCGACGATCTTGCCACGCTGCTTGGCGGACGCCCGGTATGGCTCGCCGCGGATGTGTCCGTGGATGAAATCGACACCGTTCAGGCGGCGCATCGAAAGGCGTTTCGATCCGCCCACCGCCTGCTCTTGATCCTTGTTCCCCGCGACTGCACCGACGCCGACGGCATGACAGCCAAGCTAGAGGACGACGGGTGGCGGGTCGCGCGACGCAGCAATCTGGAAGAGCCGGACCCGGAAACTCAGATATACGTTGCCGATACCGAGGATGAACTGGGCCTGTGGTACCGTCTTGCCCCGGCGAGTTTCATCGGCGGCAGCCTGTTGCCCGGGGCCGAGCCGACCGACCCGTTCAATGCCGCCGCCCTAGGCTCGGCAGTGCTCCATGGCCCGAACCTTGGTCGCAACCCGGCACGGTTCCAAGCGCTCGAGGCAAGCGGGGCCAGCATGCGCGTTAATGGCGCCGACGATCTGGGCGAGGCTGTCATCACATTACTTGCGCCCGACAAGGCCGCTTCGCTGGCGCAGGCCGGTTGGTCTATCACAACCGAAAGCGCGCATGTTGTTGAACGCGTGGCCGAAGTTCTGGAAGCGCGTTACTTCGCGGCGGAAGGCGGCACGTAATGCGCCCGCCCGGGTTTTGGAGCCGTCCGCCGGACGCGCCAGGCTGGCAGGCCCGCGTCCTCGCCCCGCTTGGTGCGCTCTATGCCAGAGCGACGGCGCGGCGCGTGGCCGAGACGCCCAGATACTGGCCAAACGTGCCGGTCATCTCGGTCGGCAACCTGAATGTCGGCGGCACCGGGAAAACACCGACGGCTATCGCACTGACCGAGATGCTAACCGGCCGCAACGTTCATATCGTGTCGCGGGGCTATGGCGGCGATGCGCCGGGGCCGCTTAGGGTAGATCTTGCGAAACACAGTGCTGAGACAGTTGGGGATGAGCCACTGCTTTTGGCGGCTTTCGCACCGACGTGGGTGTCGCGTGATCGTGCCGCTGGTGTAGCTCTGGCGGAAGATGCGGGTGCCGAGATCGTCATCCTTGACGATGGGCACCAGAACCCGATGGTTCCAAAAACGCTGAGCCTTGTGGTTGTCGATGCCGGGATGGGCTTTGGCAACGGGCGCGTTCTACCCGCCGGACCGCTTCGCGAGCCTGTGGAAAAGGGGCTGGCGCGGGCTGACTTCGTAATCTCCATCGGGAACGCGCAGGCACAGAGCCAGTTCACAGCACATTGGGGGGCGCAAATCCCAGTGCCGCGCGCCACTGCACAACTGAAGCTATTGCAAACCGGAATGGACTGGCAGAACCAGAATGTGCTGGCTTTTGCCGGGATCGGACACCCTGAGAAGTTCTTCAGGACGGTGCGCGAGACCGGGGCCAACCTGCTGAGGGCTGAGGCGTTGGATGACCACCAGCCGCTGACCGACGCGCTGATGAAACGGCTGGAACTCGAGGCAATGGCGCTTGGCGCTCAGCTTGTCACGACAGAAAAGGATGCTGTCCGGCTGCCACACTCGTTTCGGCAAAAGGTCCTCGCCCTGCCCGTACGCCTGAGGTTTGAAGAGCCAGCCGGTCTTACAGACAGGCTGGCCCAACTCTTGTCATGATCAACTGCCGAGCGCGCTGTCGATGATGTCTTTCATCTCGTCATAGGCCATGTTGCTGTACTTGCGGCCATTGATGACGAAGGACGGTGTCGAGGTCACCCCATCCTCTTCGGCATTCTGCAGGTAATAGGCGTAGAGCGCCTGTGCGTTGTCTGCATCCGAGAAGCATTCATCAAGCTGTGCGTCGGTCAGACCTGCTGTTTTGCCGATGGTGCGCAACTGATCCACGATCTGCTGCGGGCTGTTGCTGCTGCTGGCCCATTGGCGCTGGCGTTCATAGATCAGGTCGGCGATACCGAAGAACCGGTTCTCGGCGCCTTCACCACAGCGGGCAACGATCGAGGCCCAAAGACCGTAGCGGTCGAAATAGACATCGCGATAGACGAAGTTGATCTTGCCGGTGTCGATGTAATCCGCCTTCAACTGCTTGAAATTGTTGGCATGGAACGATGCACAATGCGGACAGGTGAACGACGCGTATTCGATTACCGTGACGGCGGCATCAGGATTGCCCATCGTCATGTCCTGAATCATCGACGTATCGATATCCGCTGCATCCTGGGCAAAGGCCGCACCGATTGGATCAACCGGGCCATTTGTCTGGTTGGTCAGCACCCAACCGCCGATAGCGAGGCAAGCAAGCGCTGCGAAAAGTGTCAGTGTGCGGGTCATGAGGGGTACTCTCTCTTACCGTTTTCTGGGGGATAGAACATTGGCGCCAAGTTTCTCAAGCGCTTCTCGAAGGCCGTTATCATGCACATCCGCCGCGGCTTCGCGGGCTTCTGCGGTCACGGGTGCCAGGCTCGGGTGCTGTTTCGGGGCATGCTCGAATACGGCCTGACCTTCCGCGAAACCCGTGGCGGCGGTCTGCGTGATGCGGACTTTCTGAACCGCGGCATAGCCGTAACAGCTGTTCACACGCTCGCGGATACGGTCTTTCTGCATCTCGAGCATTGGTGCTTGCGCGCCAGTGGTCAGCACGGTCAGGGTCGCGCCGAACCCGCGACCATAGGAGATCTCAACCGGTCGGGCGGCTTGGGCGATGTCAGGCCCAACGATTTCGGCCCAATGTGTCAGAAGTCTTGCCACAGCAAAGCCACGCGATTCGCTGGCATTGCGGATACGCGGCGCTGCAAGCGCGCTGGCGCGTTCAAAGCCGCGCTTGCGTCGTTTGACCTCGCCTGTCTGCACGTTTCCGGTCATGATTGCCTTTCGCTCCTGCTGCAACATTGTAGAGGACAAAGGCCACTTCGCCAGCCGAAACCCATGGGGAGACATAAACATTGCGTGAAACCGCAGCTGCAAGCGATCTGCTGGACTGGTATGACGGTCATGCCCGAGAAATGCCTTGGCGCATTGGCCCTGCTGAACGCAAGGCTGGGGTACGACCCGACCCCTATCGCGTCTGGTTGTCGTAAATTATGCTGCAGCAAACGACAGTGGCTGCCGTAAAGGCGTATTTCCTCAAGTTTACATACCTTTGGCCAACAGTGGGTGAGCTTGCCGCCGCACCGGACGAACTGGTGATGGCCGAGTGGGCCGGGCTTGGATACTACGCCCGCGCCCGCAACCTGCTCAAATGCGCGCGTGTGGTGGCGAAGGATCACGACGGCGTCTTCCCGCGCACCCGCGACGAATTGCTCAAACTGCCGGGCGTCGGTCCCTACACCGCGTCAGCTGTGGCCGCCATCGCCTTTGACCAGCCCGAAACTGTGGTCGACGGCAATGTCGAGCGTGTGATGGCCCGCTTGCACGCCGTCGAAACACCACTGCCCCGCGCCAAGCCCGAACTCACCGCCCTTGCGGCTGATCTGACGCCACAGGACAGGCCCGGCGACTACGCGCAAGCGGTCATGGATTTGGGCGCGACGATCTGCACGCCACGATCGCCCGCTTGCGGGATTTGCCCCTGGATGTCGGCGTGTTTGGCCCGTGCCATGGGCATTCAGGCAACCCTGCCCGCGAAGGAGAAGAAGAAGCCCAAGCCAACAAGGCTTGGCTTTGTCTACCTTGGGCGGCGGGCCGATGGCGCCTGGCTGTTGGAACAGCGTCCCGATAAAGGCCTGCTTGGGGGTATGCTCGGCTGGCCCGGCAGCGACTGGAACGACGCGCCAGAGGATTTCCCGCCTGTCGCAGGCGACTGGCGGGATGGAGGGGGCGAGGTGCGGCACACTTTCACTCACTTCCATCTGCGTCTCGCCGTGCGTATCGCGCAAATCGACATGTCGGCCGTTCCAACCGCTGGCCGTTTTGTGCCAGCCGCCGAGTTCCGGCCTTCGGCCCTGCCGACCGTCATGCGCAAGGCGTACGACCTTGCCGCAGCGTCGCTAGTTGATTCCTGAACCGATCCGCATTTGAATCCCACCCATGCGCGCAAGATTTCTCGACGCCCTGCCCTTTTGGGCCTCGCTCGGACTGATCCCGCTGGCCTGGATCGGGGCGGTCTATGGCGGATGGACGGTGCTTTTGGTGTTCATCGGGTCGTGGATCATGGTTTCGGTCATCGACCTCGTGACCGGTTTGAGCAATACCAACGCAGATACCGAAATGCCCGAGAAAGAGCTGTTCTGGTACCGCCTGATCACGCTGATCTGGGCCCCGGTACAGGGCCTGACGGTCTTCGGTATCATCGCTTATGTGACCACGTCCGGGCATCTGACGGCTGTAGAGATCATTGGTCTGTCCGCGG
>JBCCWG010000058.1:0-18547 GCA_039193985.1 Pseudomonadota bacterium | reverse complement strand
TTTCGGGCCAATGATATACAAGAGCGGGCATCGGCCTATACTCGGCTGAAAAGGGAGGACCCGATGCCCAAGACATATACTGGCCAGGACATCGCAATCGGTTTTGACATGAAGCGCTGCATTCATGCCCGGAACTGCTTTTTGAAACTGCCGCAGGTCTTCGACCCAGACCGCCGGCCCTGGGTCGACCCGGACGCCGCCCCGGCCGAGGAGATTGCCGCGATGATCCGCACCTGCCCGTCGGGGGCGCTGACCTTCACGCGGGCAGATGCGCCGGAGAGGGCCCCCGGCATCAACCGTCTGGCGATCTGCGAGAACGGCCCGAACGCGCTCCATGGGCACCTGTCGGTCAAAAGTGAGGAGATGACGCGCGCCACGCTCTGCCGCTGCGGCAAGTCCAAGAACATGCCGTTTTGCGACTATTCCCATGTCGAGGCCGGGTTCGAGGCGACGGGCGAACCGCCCGCCACCGGCAAGGACGCGCCGGGCGACGAGCCGGGCGAGACGCTCGAAATTATTCAGTGCGAGAACGGCCCCCTTGAGGCGCGGGGGGCGCTGGAGATCACCAGCGGCACCGGCCATCGCCTGCACCGGGGCACGCGGGCTTTTCTCTGCCGTTGTGGGGCGTCGAAGAACAAGCCGTTCTGCGATGGCAGCCACAAAACCATCGGGTTCGAGGCACCGGGCGACGAATGAGCGGGCAGACCGGGTTTTTCTTTGACGAGCGCTGCTTTTGGCACGCGGGAGGCAACTACGCCTTCATGGCCCCCGTGGGCGGGCTGGTGCAACCCGCCGCTGCCGGTGGATTGCCGGAGGATCCCGAGACCAAGCGGCGGCTGAAAAACCTCGTCGAAGTGACTGGTTTGATGGGTGAATTGCATGCCAGCACCGCGCCCGCTGCCGATGACGAGGCTTTGCGCCGTGTTCACCCCGCCGACTTTCTGCAGCGCTTTCGCGAAACCGCTGAGGCGGGTGGCGGTGAACTGGGACTGCGCGCGCCCTTCGGCCCCGATGGCTATGACATCGCCGCGCTTTCAGCCGGTCTCGTCACCGGAGCGCTGACCGCGGTTCTGGACGGCACCTGCCGCAACGCTTATGCCCTGTCGCGCCCGCCCGGCCACCATTGCCTGCCGGACTGGCAGAACGGCTTCTGCCTGCTCGCCAATATCGCCATCGCGGTTGAGGCGGCGCGCGCCCAAGGCGCCGCCGAGCGCTTTGCCGTTCTGGATTGGGACGTGCATCACGGCAACGGGACCGAGGCGATTTTCTACAGCGCCCCCGACGTGCTGACTGTCTCGCTGCATCAGGAACGCAACTATCCGCTCGACACCGGCGGCTTCGACGACCGGGGCGACGGTGCGGGGCTGGGGGCGAACCTCAACATTCCCCTGCCGCCCGGCACCGGGCACAAGGGCTATCTGGCAGCGATGAAGCGCCTCGCCCTGCCCGCGATCCGCGCCTTTCAGCCGGACGTGCTGATCATCGCCTGCGGGTTCGACGCCGCCGCCTTTGACCCCCTCTCGCGCATGCTGGCCTCTGCCGAGACGTTTCGGGCGATGACGGCGCAGGTCATGGACCTGACAGCAGACATCTGCGAGGGCCGCCTCGTCATGGCGCATGAGGGCGGCTATTCCGAGGTCTATGTGCCCTTTTGCGGCCACTCCGTGCTGCGGGAAATGTCGGGCAGCACCATCACCGCGCCCGATCCGTTCAAGGCCACGTTGGAGGCGCGCCAGCCGTCGCCCCGGTTTGACGCCTATGTTGATGAACTGATTAGTGAAATGGCAGACGCTCTCACCTGAAGACCTTCACAATCGAAGGTGCAACCCTTACCTCTCCACCAACGGAGGAGACCCCCATGCCCGAGCCAAACCCTGCCGCGCTGGCGTTTCTTGAGACCCGGCGCTCACGCCCCGCGAAGACACTGGCTGGTCCGGTGCCGGACCGCGCGGCGCTGAAGCAGCTTCTGACCATCGCAGCACGCACGCCGGATCACGGCAAGCTTGAGCCGTGGCGCTTTCTGGTCCTCGAAAAACCCGCCCTGACGCGGCTGGCCGGCACGCTGCCCGAACGGGGCCCCGCGCTTGGGCAAGAGCCGGAAAAGGTGGCCAAAGCCGTCGATGAATACGCCCGGGCCGAACTCGCCGTGGTTGTCGTGTCCAGCCCGAAACGGTCGGAGAAGATACCTCAAATCGAGCAGACCCTGTCAGCAGGTGCCGTCTGCATGCAGCTTCTGAACGCCGCGCTGGCGGCGGGTTGGGGCGCGAACTGGCTCTCGGGGTGGGCCAGTCACGACCCCGAATGGCGCGAACGCCATCTGGGCCTGATGCCGCATGAGAGCATCGCGGGCATCCTGCATCTCGGCACGGAGACCAGCACCCCGCCTGAGCGGCCACGCCCGGATATCGATGCCATCACCGAGTGGATCGAGGCGTGATCTTTTCGGCCTTTGCCGCCGCCGTCGCCCAGATGACCGACCCGCGCTTTCGCTGGGTTCTGATCCAGGGCGTCGGACTAACCTTCCTGCTCCTTTGCGGGCTTTTCGCCTTTGCCTTCTGGGGCATCGCGTGGCTGGTGCCCGACGCCATGACCCTGCCATGGATCGGCGAGATCGGCGTGTCGGACACGCTGATCTCCTGGGGGTCGCTCGTTCTTATGATGGTGCTGTCGGTGTTTCTGATGGTGCCCGTCGCCTCGGCCTTTACCGGCATCTTCCTCGATCAGGTCGCCGACGCGGTCGAGGCGCGGCACTATCCCGCGCTTGGTCCCGCGCCGAATGTCGGGTTGGCCGATACGATCCTTGAAAGCCTCAAATTCCTGGTCGTCATCCTGGTCGCCAACCTTCTGGCCCTCGTGCTCTATTTCACGCCGCTGGCGCCCTTCGTGTTCTATGGGCTGAACGGGTTTCTTCTCGGCCGGGAATACTACCGCATGATCGCCGTGCGCCGGATGGGGCGGCGCGAGGCCACCAAGTCGTTCCGCTTTAACCTGATCACCATCTGGGTCGCGGGTGCGTTGATGGCGGTGCCGCTGTCGATCCCGATCCTCAACTTGCTGATCCCGATCCTCGGGGCGGCGACGTTCACGCACATCTATCACGGTCTGAACAAACCCGCCTAGGCGCGCATCGCCTCGACGCTTTGAGCGAGGTCTTCGGCAAGGCCGGGCACGATCTCGGCCCCATCGGATCGTTGCGCAAAGGCGCGCAACCCGATGACATCCGACTGGAACTTGAGGCCGAGGCGCTCAGGGTCGGCCCCTTCCGGCAACTCCCCCGCCGCCTTCGCGCGCCTAAAGCCGTCGACAAAGCGCGCCCCGGCCTCGTCCATCAGGTCCTCGGCCAGTTGCCGCACCGGGCTGGTCTGGTCGGGGTGCTCCAGGATCGTCTTCACCAGCATGCAGGCGCGCGCCGGGCTGTCCTGATCGCAAAGGCCCCCAAGGCTGCGGGCGTGCTGGGCCAGAGCTGATAGCGGCGAAACACCGGCGTCGAGCGCCTCCTGCAATTCGCTGCGCGACCCGCGCGCATAGACGCGCAAGGCCTCGGAAAAGAGCGCCTCTTTCGAGTTGAAGGCGGCATAGATGCTGCCCGGCTTCAGCTCCAGCACCTGTTCAAGGTCCTTGAGCGACGTCGCGTGATACCCCTTCCGCCAGAAGAGATCACGGGCACGTTTCAATATGTCTTCGCGGTCGAACGTTGCTTTTCGGGCCATGGGTCTGCTCACGCTTGAGTGATCGCTCAAAAATATATATTGAGTGATCGCTCACGTAAAGCTAAACCCTGATTCATTCTTGAGTGACCGCTCAAATAAACCCGAAAGGACCTGACCCATGGCCGACTTCGACCTGCACACGCTCGACACCGCCCCCGAAGCTTCCAAACCCCTCCTCGCGAAATCGCAAGCCGCCTTTGGCCGCGTGCCCGGCCTGCACGCCGTCATGGCCGAAAGCCCCGCCCTGCTTGAAGGGTATCAGATCCTGCACAAGCTCTTCGCCGAAAGCACCAGCTTTGATGCCGACGAACTGACGGTGGTCTGGCAGACGATCAACGTCGAACACGAATGCCACTACTGTGTGCCCGCCCACACCGGCATCGCAAAAATGATGAAGGTGGACGACGCCATCATCGACGCGCTCCGCGATGAAACCCCGCTGCCCAGCGCCAAGCTGGAAGCGCTTCGGACCTTCACGCTGCAAATGCTGCGCCAGCGCGGCAATGTCTCCGACGCTGACGTGCAGACCTTCCTCGACGCTGGCTATACCAGGCAGCACATCCTCGACGTGGTCCTCGGACTCGCCCAGAAAGTCATGTCGAACTACACCAACCACCTTGCCGACACACCCGTCGATCAGGTGATGCAAAAGTTCCTCTGGCAGAAAGCCGCGTAAGAGCCTGCCGCCCCCGGTTCGCCGGGGGCCGCCCTTACTGCCCCGGGCCCATCCGGTTGAAGATATCGATGTCGCGCACGCTGATATCGCCGAACAGAATCACTCCCGCGATCACCGCCCAAATCGGCACCGCCCAGAGTGTCGTCAGGCGAAACCGCTTTTTCATCGAAAACCCGGTCGCGGGCGACCCGGCATGGGTGCCCTCAACGCGTTCGCCCACATCGCCCTGCGTCTCCAGCCGGATCGGCAGCACGACGAACAGGACCATGAACCAGACCACCGCGAAAAGGACGATCCCCGAGACGACGCCCATCAGACTTCCTCCAGTTCCACCAGCGTGCCCGTGAAATCCTTGGGATGCAGGAACAGCACAGGCTTCCCGTGCGCCCCGATCTTGGGCTCGCCGTCGCCCAGAACACGCGCACCGGTCGCCGTCAGCTTTGCGGCCGCCGCGCGAATATCCTCGACCTCGTAACAGATGTGATGAATGCCGCCCGACGGGTTCTTTTCGAGAAACCCTGCGATGGGGGAGCCTTCGCCCAGCGGATAGAGCAGCTCGATCTTGGTGTTGGGCAGCGTGATGAACACCACCGTCACCCCGTGATCGGGCTCATCCTGTGGCGCGCCAACCTCGGCACCCAGTGTGTCGCGATACTGCGCCGCCGCAGCATCGAGGTCCGGCACCGCAATTGCCACGTGATTCAGCCGTCCGATCATTGCCTTACCCTTTCCATCTGACTTGGCGGGTTATGGCACGCCCGCCGCTTTGAACAAGGGGCAGAGCGCCGCAGTTTCGCGATTAACGGCCCATTAGGCAAAGTCTGTGCAAGATGCCCCATTCCTGGTGGAGACGAGAGATGCCGCAGACGCTGGAAGACCTCGTGATGATGCAGCCGCCAACGGCTGAGCGCCCGCTGCTGGGTACAATCGTACTGGTGGTCGAAGACAGCCGCCATGCCTGTGAGGTGCTGCGCCTGATCTGCCAGCGCTCGGGCGCGCGCATCCGCCGGGCCGATTCGCTGGCCGCAGCCAAGCGGCATCTCAGCACCTATCGCCCGCGTTTGGCCGTCATCGATCTCGGCCTGCCGGATGGTTCGGGCCTCGAGCTGATCGCACAACTGGCCAACGCCGACCCCCGGATCGAAGGCATCATCGCAACCTCGGGCGATGACAGCCTGCGCGCCGCCGCCCTGCAGGCCGGGGCCGACACGTTTTTGCCCAAGCCGCTTGCCTCGGTCATCCAGTTTCAACAATCCGCATTGGCGTTGTTGTGCTCGGAAATCACTCCGCGCCCGGTTGGCCTGACTGAGGCGGATCGCGTCACACCCGATCCGATTGCGCTGCGCGATGACCTGGCGCTGGCCGCCGATCTGCTGCGAAACCGCACCGATCAGACGGCATTCGACTATGTCGCCACCTTCCTTGCGGGGCTTGCGAAATGCACCGGGGACGTGCGGATCGCGAGCCTGGGGGACATGGTCAGCGCCCTGGCGCGGGGCGATGATGGTCCGGCGCCTGCCGACATCGCCGTGGCGCTCGAAGATCAGATGGCCGCGTTGGAGCTTGTCTGACGATTGCCAGCACAGAAATGTTCCTCTATTGTTCCTCTGGCCTTCTTTTCACAGAGCGATCATCATGTTGGATATGACCCAAAGTGCCGCACAAGACCTTGCCGATTTCCTGGGCGATGACCGGTTCGGCACAGTGCTGGCCGACCCGCCCTGGCGCTTTGTGAACCGCACCGGCAAAATCGCCCCCGAACACAAGCGCCTCGCCCGCTATCCGACGATGGAACTGGCCGATATCTGCGCCCTGCCCGTCGCCGATCATCTGGAAGACCGTGCGCATTGCTATCTCTGGGTGCCCAACGCGCTGCTGCCCGAAGGCTTGGAGGTGCTGCGCGCCTGGGGCTTCGATTACAAATCGAACATTGTCTGGCACAAAATTCGCAAAGACGGTGGGTCCGACGGGCGCGGTGTGGGCTTTTACTTCCGAAATGTGACCGAGGTTCTGCTGTTTGGCACGCGCGGCAAGAATGTCCGGACCGAGGCGCCGGGACGCCGACAGGTCAACATTATCCAAAGCCGCAAACGCGAACATTCCCGCAAACCCGACGAACAGTACCGCATCATCGAAGACTGTTCCTGGGGGCCGTATCTCGAGCTTTTTGGCCGCGGCATCCGCGAAGGTTGGACCGTTTGGGGCAACCAGGCCGACGCCGATTACAAGCCGGACTGGAAGACCTACAGCTACAATTCCGGCCTCGCGGCAGAGTGACCGAAAAGCCGCAGATATCGAAAAGACTGCATTAACCGCCTCTTACCGACCCAACCTTGCCAGATTTGCCGGTTACGCCCTCCCCGGGGATGTTTGTAACGAGGCGTAAGTTCATGCTGCCAAGACGAGACCTACTGCTCGGCGGAGCCGCCGCAGCAGCCACCTTTGCAGGCCTGCCGGCCTTTGCAGGACAACCACAAACCGAGGACGAAACCGCGATCGATCCGCGCAAGGCGCGCATCATCCGCGTCGGACGCTCCACCACGCCCGGTGTGATTCACGTCAAACCGGATGAGTTCGCGCTTTACTGGACAATGGAAAAGGGCCGCGTCATTCGCTATCCGATCGGTGTGGCCAAGCGCCATCTGTGGGAGCCGGGATCTTACGTGATCCGCGCCAAGCGCAAATGGCCCGACTGGACGCCGACACCGGCGATGATCAAACGCAACCCGAAATACGCGAAATGGGAAGACGGCATGCCCGGCGGCCCAGGCAACCCGCTCGGCGCACGCGCGCTCTATCTCTTCGATCAGAACGGGCGCGATACGATGCTGCGCATCCATGGCACGGATCAGCCGCACACGATCCTGTCACGGGTCTCGAACGGCTGCGCGCGCCTGACCAACGGCTATGTCAGCGACCTCTACAACCGGGTCCCGCTCGGCACCCGTGTGCATCTCTATCCGATGACCACCTGACGCCTCAGGTCAAAACACGCGCGGGCAACCCGACCAACAACAGCGGACACGGGTTGCCGACACCGCGCTGCACCCGGTCCTCCAGTTTGGCCCAATGCGTGGTCGCCTGCCCGAACTTGTCGGCCACAAACTTGCGCGCAAACGCATCCGCAAAAGGCACGCCGCGCGCCACCTGATCGGCAACCGCGCGCCGCTGCGCGGCCGTGCGCGCGCCAATCTCCAGACGGTCGAGGTCCTCTTCCGAGGCCAGCCCGGCACCCCGCATCCATGCCGTGATCCGCTCCAGAAACGCCTCCTGCATCGAGGCGCCCCGGGTGACGATCACACCGACACTGATCGCCGAAAGCGCATGCAATCGCTGGAAATTCTCCAGATCGCGGTCAAAGAACGGGTCCTTGTTGTTCCACTCGATCTCCAACGCCAGCGTACCCGCTTCGGCAAATTTCACATGATCGACCTCGTGGCTGATCCCCGCCCGCGCCCGACCATCGACAACCGTTTCCACGCTGAAATTATGCTTGCGCCAGTTCAGATCCGACAGCTCGTGCCGCAATCGTTGGGTCAGACCCGCCTCACCACCCCCGCCGCGCACGACTTCATCCAGCGAGATCCGGAACTCCCCGATCACCCGGCAGAACAGGTCCAACTCACGCGGGAAATCCTGCGCCAGGATCGCCTCGGCATGGTTCCGGGTCAGAACGTCGTATCCCTGATCCTTGAGATGGCTAAGCATGGGCCGCTGATACCGTCCGACACCGCGCGTCGCAACCGGCAGAGGGGCGCTGCCCCACGTCATCTTTGATGACGCCCCCGGAGTATTTTTGCCAAAAAGAAAGCCGTGTCAGAGTGTCGGGTCACGCGCCACGAGAATGGGCGCCGTCAAAGCCATCAGCGACTGGCGCTGGTGTCCGTTCGGATCGAAGTTGTCGGGGTCGAGCCAGGTCTCGAACGCCTTCCGCAACGCGGGCCACTCGCCATCAATGGCCGCGAACCAAGCCGTGTCGCGGTTGCGCCCCTTCACCACCGCAGCCTGCCGAAACACCCCTTCGTACGAGAGCCCGAACCGCTCGGCCGCCCGACGCGAGGGCCGATTGGCCGCATCGCATTTCCACTCGAACCGCCGATAACCCGCCTCGAACGCCCATGCGAGCGTCAGATAGACCGCTTCCGTTGCCTCACGCGTGCGCTGCAGGCGCGGCGTGAAGACGATGTAGCCGACCTCGATCGAGCCCGCTGCCGGATTGATCCGCAAGAGCGACAGCGTGCCGCCGACCCGCCCGTCTTCCATCCGGACGGCAAACTGCAACGGGTCAGGTTGAATGCGCACCTGATCGACCCACGCCTCAAGCTCAGCTTCGCTTTCAAAGGGACCGGCGGGGATATAGTGCCAGACTTCAGGCGCGCCTTCATGCGCCGCCCAAAGCTCGGACGTATGGGCCTGCGTCAGAGGTTCCAGCGTTGCAAACCGCCCTGTCATCACGCTGCGCGGTGGCACGGGGGGCGAGGTCCAGTTGGCCAGATCACTCAAAAAGCACCTCCCCTTTTGCATTCTTCTTGGTGAAGATACTCTGTGGGGGTCCGGGGGAGCAACGCTCCCCCGGCGGGTCGGCGCGCGTCAGCGCGTCGAAACCAGATCATTCCTCCGGCGGCAGCACCCGCAGGCGAAGCTCGCGCAACTGCTCGTTGGTCGGCTCGCTCGGCGCGTCCATCATCAGGTCTTCGGCCCGCTGGTTCATCGGGAAGAGGATGACCTCGCGAATGTTCGCCTCATCCGCCAGCAGCATCACGATCCGGTCGATGCCCGCCGCGCAACCACCGTGGGGTGGCGCCCCAAAGCGGAACGCGTTGACCATGCCGCCGAAGCGTTTCTTGACCTCATCCTCGCCATAGCCTGCGATCTCAAAGGCTTTGAACATGATCTCGGGCCGGTGGTTCCGGATCGCACCGCTGACAATCTCATAGCCATTGCACGCAAGGTCGTACTGATAGCCCAGCACATCCAGCGGATCGCCGTCGAGCGCCTCCATACCGCCTTGTGGCATCGAGAACGGGTTGTGCTCGAAATCGACCACGCCGGTTTCCTCGTCACGTTCATAGATCGGGAAATCTACGACCCATGCAAAGGCGAACCGGTCGGTATCGGTCAGGTTCAGTTCGGCGCCGATAACGTCGCGCGCCTTGCCCGCCACGGTCTCGAACGCCTTGGGCTTGCCGCCGAGGAAGAAGGCGGCGTCGCCCACTTCGAGGCCAAGCTGCTGGCGGATCGCCTCCGTCCGCTCGGGCCCGATGTTCTTCGCCAAGGGCCCTGCGGCCTCCATGCCGTCACCCTGATCACGCCAGAAGATGTACCCCATCCCCGGCAGCCCTTCCTTCTGGGCGAACGCGTTCATCCGGTCGCAGAACTTGCGCGAGCCACCGGTCGGCGCTGGGATGGCGCGGATCTGCGTCCCCTCCTGCTCCAGGATCTTGGCAAAGATCGCAAAGCCTGACCCCCGGAAATGCTCGGACACGTCCTGCATCTTGATGGGGTTGCGTAAGTCCGGCTTGTCCGTTCCGTACCAGAGCGCTGCGTCGCGATAACTGATCTGCGGCCACTCGGCGGCGGCATCGACTTTGCGCCCGCCCCCGAACTCCTCGAAGATGCCCTGCAACACCGGGGATACCGTATCGAAAACATCCTGTTGCGTGACAAAGCTCATCTCCATGTCCAACTGGTAAAAGTCGGTGGGTGAGCGGTCAGCGCGCGGGTCTTCATCGCGGAAGCAGGGTGCGATCTGAAAGTACTTGTCGAACCCCGACACCATCAGCAATTGCTTGAATTGCTGTGGCGCCTGCGGCAGCGCATAGAACTTGCCGGGATGCAACCGCGAGGGCACCAGGAAGTCGCGCGCGCCTTCGGGCGACGATGCGGTGATGATCGGCGTCTGATGCTCGCGAAAGCCCTTATCCCACATCCGCCTGCGGATGCTGGCAACCACGTCCGAGCGCAACTTCATGTTCTCCTGCATCGCCTCACGGCGCAGGTCGAGGAAGCGGTACCGTAGACGTGTTTCTTCGGGGTATTCCTGATCGCCGAACACGATCAGCGGCAGCTCCTCGGCTGCGCCCAGCACTTCCATGTCGCGAATGAAGACTTCGATCTCACCGGTCGGCAGCTTGGGGTTCACCAGTTCTGGCTCGCGCGCTTTCACATTGCCGTCGATGCGGATGCACCATTCCGAGCGCAGTTTTTCCACCTCCGAGAACACCGGGCTGTCGGGGTCGCACAGCACCTGCGTGATCCCGTAATGGTCGCGCAGATCAATAAAGAGAACGCCGCCATGGTCGCGAATGCGATGCACCCAGCCGGCAAGGCGGATGGTTTCGCCCACATGGGCAGCGGTGAGTTCGGCGCAGGTATGGCTGCGAAAAGCGTGCACGGGTCGTCTCCCGGGGGTGAATTCTGGTCGCGCCGGTACAGCGCCTCAAGGCTTGGAAGTCAAGGGAAAGCCGCGCTATTCGGCTGCCACCGGCGCCATTGCGGAGGACGGGTCACGCCCCGCCTGGCGCCGTTTCAATGCCCAATGCAGGGCGAGGATGGCGGCAATCGAGAAATAGCCGTCGATTGCATAGTGATACCCGCACCATACTGAGACGAAGAGTACGGCCAAAACGAACGGTACGGCCACCCAAGCGAGCCACCGTGCCTTGTGAACGAAATAGAGTGCCGACATGGTGGCGAGCGCCACGTGCAAACTTGGAAAGGCCGAAATACCACTGCCAACGGCCTGCTGATCGTTGGCATAAGCGTCCCAAAGCGCTGGCTGCACACGTTCGAACCACGAACCCTCGTAACCGCCCGCCATCATGCTTGGCAGCAACTCGGTATAGCGCGCAGTGCCAAAGATGTTGTCGTAGAAAATCGGGCCCGCAGACAGTGCCGCAGGTGCGACGACATTGCCCAGGGCCACCCACGAGAAGAGGTACAGCATCAGGAAATGGTGCACCGTCCGCTTGTCATCGCCCAAAAGCACCATGATCACAGGAAGATAGAATGCGGGCACCGCCCAGATAACGCTGTAAAGCGACGAGGCGTGATGCGCGAAATTCGTAAGACCAAGCGCATGTGTGATGTCATGGGTGATCACCCAAGGGTCGACCCCAAAATGCAGCCAGTTGTCGAGATCGGCAAAGAATGGATCGGCGAAGAAATGCGGCAAGCCAGCCGCCTCGACCATGAACGGCATGGTGGGCTTGAGCGAGGAAAACGTCGCCAGAAAGACGCAGCAGATCAGCAACGCACCGAGTGAGCCCACGATCCGCCAGGCGAAGACCTTAAGGTTGTCACTTGTCCGGTAGGAGAGCGCCAGAAGCACCACGAGGAACGGCAACAGCATGAAAAGGATGCGAGGCGTGCTGCCCGTGTTGAGAATGACGCGGAACGCGGTGAACAGAGCATCGTCGCGCAGAACAGTGTTCACCGCAGTCGCCACGATAAAGTAAACAAAGGTCCAACGCAGAAAAGGTTTCATCTCGCGTCTCAAACAGCCGAATTCGGTGCGACTGTTTCACATGATCACTGTGGTCAGATTGAGGCGAAAGCGGCGCTTCCTCATGAAGTGGTGCGCAAGCTGTCCCGAACCGGGCTTGTACCCGGCGGCCCAACCCCTATAACGCGGCCAATTTGCCTGTGAACGGGGGTGCGGACATGCCGAAAAGAACCGACATCAAGTCGATCATGATCATCGGTGCAGGTCCCATCGTCATCGGCCAGGCCTGCGAGTTCGATTACTCAGGCGCGCAAGCCTGCAAGGCACTGCGCGAGGAAGGCTACCGTGTCATCCTCGTCAACTCGAACCCCGCCACCATCATGACCGACCCGGGGCTGGCGGACGCCACCTATATCGAACCGATTACGCCCGACGTCGTCGCCCGCATCATCGAAAAAGAACGCCCCGACGCGCTATTGCCGACCATGGGCGGGCAGACCGGCCTCAACACCTCGCTGGCGCTCGAAGAAATGGGCGTGCTCGATAAGTTCGGGGTCGAGATGATCGGCGCCAAGCGCGACGCCATCGAGATGGCTGAGGATCGCAAGCTCTTCCGCGAGGCGATGGACCGGATCGGGCTGGAAAACCCACGCGCCACTATCGTCGACGCGCCGAAAGGCCCGGATGGCAAATACGACATCCCCAAGGGGCTGGAGGCCGCGATGGCCGCGCTGGAAGAGGTTGGCCTGCCCGCCATCATCCGCCCCGCCTTCACACTCGGCGGCACGGGCGGCGGCGTAGCCTATAACCGCGATGAGTATTTCGAGATTTGCCGCCGCGGGCTGGAAGCGTCACCGGTCGCGCAGGTGCTGATCGACGAGTCGCTCCTCGGCTGGAAAGAGTTCGAGATGGAGGTCGTCCGCGACCGCGCCGACAACGCGATCATCGTCTGCTCGATTGAGAACGTCGATCCGATGGGCGTGCACACGGGCGACTCGATCACGGTCGCACCGGCGCTGACGCTGACGGACAAAGAGTACCAGATGATGCGCACCGCCAGCATCGCCGTGCTGCGCGAAATCGGTGTGGAAACCGGCGGCTCGAACGTGCAATGGGCCGTGAACCCCGCCGACGGGCGCATGGTGGTGATCGAGATGAACCCCCGCGTCTCCCGCTCCTCAGCTTTGGCCTCCAAGGCCACCGGCTTTCCCATCGCCAAGATCGCCGCGAAGCTGGCCGTGGGATACACGCTGGATGAGTTGGACAACGACATCACCAAGGTCACGCCCGCCTCGTTCGAACCGACGATTGACTATGTTGTCACCAAGATCCCGCGCTTTGCGTTTGAGAAGTTCCCCGGCTCCGAACCCAACCTGACCACCGCGATGAAGTCGGTGGGCGAAGCTATGGCCATCGGTCGGACGTTCCACGAGTCGGTGCAAAAGGCGCTGGCGAGCATGGAAACGGGGCTGACGGGATTTGATGAAATTCAGATCCCCGGCACACCTCCCCCCTCTCCCCCCTCCGCATCGGAGGGGGGGAGCGCTGACGGCGAAGGTGCCACCTCCCCCTCCCGCGGGAGGGGGATTGAGGGGGAGGGTCGTGCCGCGATCACTGCCGCCCTCTCGAAACAAACCCCCGACCGGCTCCGCATCATCGCGCAAGCCATGCGTCATGGCCTGTCCAATGACGACATCCAGGCGGTCACCAGCTTCGACCCGTGGTTCCTCGCCCGTATCCGTGAGATCGTCGAAGCGGAAGAACGCGTGAGGAAAGACGGCCTGCCCGTCACCGAAAAGGGCCTACGCGACCTCAAGATGCTCGGCTTCACCGACGCCCGCCTCGCCAAGCTGACCGGCCGCACCGAGGACAATGTGCGAAACGCCCGCCGCAACCTCGGCGTCAACGCGGTGTTCAAACGGATCGACACATGTGCTGCGGAGTTCGAGGCGCAGACGCCTTACATGTACTCAACCTACGAGACCCCCGTCATGGGCGATGTGGAATGCGAGGCCCGCCCCTCGGACCGCAAAAAGGTCGTCATCCTCGGCGGCGGCCCGAACCGGATCGGGCAAGGGATCGAGTTCGATTATTGCTGCTGCCACGCCTGTTTCGCACTGTCGGACGTCGGCTATGAAACCATCATGGTCAACTGCAACCCCGAGACGGTCAGCACCGACTATGACACCTCCGACCGCCTCTATTTTGAGCCTCTGACGTTTGAGCATGTGATGGAGATCCTGCGGGTCGAGCAGGAAAACGGCACGCTGCACGGCGTCATCGTCCAGTTCGGCGGACAGACGCCCTTGAAGCTGGCGAATGCGCTGAATGACGCGGGCATCCCGATCCTTGGCACCACGCCCGATGCCATCGATCTCGCCGAAGATCGCGAGAGATTCCAAGACCTTGTCAACCGCCTCGGCCTCAAGCAGCCGCACAACGCCATTGCCAGCACCGACGCCGAAGCGATGAAAGCGGCGGAAGAGATCGGTTATCCACTGGTCATCCGCCCCTCTTATGTCCTCGGCGGTCGCGCAATGGAGATCGTGCGCGACACCGCCCAACTCGAACGCTATATCCGCGACGCCGTCGTCGTCTCGGGCGACAGCCCGGTACTGCTCGACAGCTATCTCGACGGTGCCACGGAAGTCGATGTCGATGCCCTCTGCGATGGTGAGGCGGTGCATGTCTCCGGCATCATGGAGCATATCGAGGAAGCAGGTGTGCATTCCGGCGACAGCGCCTGTTCCCTGCCGCCCCACACTCTGCCCCAGACCATCATCGACGAACTGATCCGCCAAACGCAGGCCCTCGCGCGTGAACTCAAGGTCATCGGCCTGATGAACGTGCAATACGCGATCAAGGGCAGCGATGTGTACCTGATCGAAGTGAACCCCCGCGCCTCGCGCACTGTGCCGTTCGTCGCCAAGGCGACCGACTCGGCCATCGCATCCATCGCCGCACGCCTGATGGCCGGTGAAAAGCTCAGCGCCTTCCCCGCCAAACCGCCGCACGCGCCGGTCGCCGATGACGTGGTGATCCCATTGGGCGATCCCATGGCGCTCGCCGATTTCCAGACGCCCTGGTACTCGGTGAAAGAAGCCGTGCTGCCCTTCGCCCGCTTCCCCGGCGTCGACACGCTCCTTGGCCCCGAAATGCGCTCAACCGGCGAAGTCATGGGGTGGGACCGGAACTTTGCCCGCGCCTTCCTCAAGGCCCAGCTTGGCGCCGGTACCCACCTGCCGGAAGCCGGAACGGTGTTCTTTTCGATCCGCGACGCCGACAAGACCGACCAACTCGTCGAAACCGCCGAGATGCTGCACGAGCTGGGTCTCAAGATCCTGTCCACTCGCGGCACCGCCAAGTTCCTGACGGAAAACGGCATTCCTTCTGACATCGTCAACAAGGCATACGAAGGCGGGCGCACCATTGTCGATGTGATGAAGGATGGCGAAATCGATCTTGTGATCAACACGACCGAAGGCGCGCAGGCCATCGAAGACAGCCGCTCGATGCGCAATGTCACCCTGATGGACAAGATCCCCTACTACACAACAGCCGCCGCCGCGCATGCCGCCGCGCTGGCCATGGTGTCGCGCCACGAAGGCGCGTTGCAGGTCAGGTCGCTTCAAGGGGCCTAGGTGCTGGCAGGTCGCGTCAATCGGCAATCGACAGCAACAGCAAAACATAGACCGCCGAAACCGCGAGCAACCCCATGAAGATCAGCATAAAGACCCCGCGGGCTTCCCCCTCCTCGCTGGGGCTGCGCCGCTCTGGCTGCCGCGGCCGCGCGACGGGCGCGTCGGCGGGCACATCGGCTGACATCCGGCGATAGGGCGTCGGCACAGTCGTCTCAGGCCGCGTTTCGGCTGTCCGTGGCACGCGATCGACATCGTCCTCGCTCTGCCACCGGACCGGGTCTGGTGTCTCACGCAGAAACGCCCGCGCGTCTTCTTCGAGGCTTTGAAACTCGGGCGAAAGACGATCTTTTACGTCAAGCAAATAGCGCATGGCCCCGCGTCGGATCTCTTGCACGTCGTCATCGCTTGCCATGTCATGATGCAGCACCGACATGGAATAAAGCGTGAAATCCTCGGGCCCGAAATCCTGTCGCTCGCCCATCATACGGACCAGCGCAGTCCCCAGAAACCGCAGCGTTTCCTCATCGGGCGGCGAGACGAGGTCTTCGCTTATATAGTGCCCAATCGCGGTAAGCGCTTCACTGTAACAGACGGCGCGAAAGTCTTCGGTCACGCCCGGCGTCGCAAGCTCGCCTGTCGTTGGCACGTGGATCGCGACCGGAGACGTTGGGGCATCCTCATGCCCAACAAAAGAGGATTTATCTGTCGCGATCACCACCCACTCGCACCTTAAATTCTACACGCTTCTTAAATACGCTTCTAGCATGGGCAAGACAGGCTTCAATGGCAAGCGTTGTGTGCGAGGAAAGACTTTCCACGGTATTCGATCAGGATATGTGCCGTTCCGGGGACGAGACGCGTGCGATGGCGAAAAGCCAGGTTCGCCAAACCCGACATCATCGCCTGCGCCTCACAACTGTCGACGACCGATGACGCACAAAGCGTCAGCCAAGAGGCGGAGTTGCCGTGTAAAATGGCAGAGAGTCCACGCGTGCGACGGAGACACCAGTTTGACATGACCAAAAGCCCCTTGGAAACAAAGTGATTTGATGAAGACGGCGAGTACGCAGACTACCTTGCCGAACGTGCCGTTTACCTTGATCTGGACGACGCGTTCATTGCGCGCGAAACGGCACTGAAACGCCTCTAGAACGGCACGTCGTCCGCAGCTTCGGCGGCCTTCACGAACTTGGCCACGACCTTTTTGAAACCCGCCTTCTCGAACGAGATATCCAGCTTGTCGCCCTCGATCGCG
Source organism: Pseudomonadota bacterium (assembly GCA_039193985.1). Lineage (GTDB taxonomy): Bacteria > Pseudomonadota > Alphaproteobacteria > Rhodobacterales > Rhodobacteraceae > JAJDOD01. The sequence continues at coordinate 1,821 of JBCCWG010000058.1, read as the reverse complement.
GTGATCGTGCCATAGCCGAACTTGTCGTGGAACACGCGTTCGCCCGTGGTAAAGGCCGACACCGCGTTCATGTCGATCACCATGTTGCGGCTTTCGCGCGGCTGGCTCATCCCACGCTGGTTCTGGCGTTCCTGCAGCCGCTTCCATCCCGGCGAGTTATACCCGTCGGCGCGGCTGGCGCGCTCGTAAAGATCGCTCTCTACCTCCGCAGTCGCGTGTTGGCCCGCGTGGCCCAGAACTTCGACCGCGTCCATGTCCATCTCGTCGATAAAGCGCGATGCCATCTGGCTCTGCCACGACCCAAAGACCTGCCGGTTCTGCGCGAAACTGACCACCGCATATTCCTCGGCCCGCGTGAGGCCAACATAGGCCAATCGGCGTTCCTCCTCGAGCCCTTTGAGACCGCTCTCGTCCATTGCGCGCTGTGACGGGAAAAGCCCGTCTTCCCAACCCGGCAGAAACACCGCCGGAAACTCCAGCCCCTTGGCGGCGTGCAGCGTCATGATCGAGACCTTTTCGTCCTGATCATCGTTCGCATTGTCCATCACCAGCGAGACGTGCTCGAGGAACCCCTGCAGGTTGTCGAACCCTTCCAGCGCCTTGACCAATTCCTTGAGGTTCTCAAGCCGCCCCGCCGCCTCGGCATCGCGGGCCTTGCGCGGTTTTCCCTCTTCCGCCGGAAGCATGTACATTTCCGGGTACTCGGACTCGTCGATGATGATCTCGGCCAGTTCGATATGGTCGCGCCCGTCCGACACCATCTTGTGCCAGCGGTCGAGCCCGTCGAGCAGCTTCTGCAGTTCCTTGGCCCCCTTGCCGCCAAGCTCGCCCGCCGCCAGCAAGAGCCGCGACCCTTCGGTGAGTGAAACGCCGCTCTCCCGCGCCGCCATCTGTATCTTCTGAAACGCCTTGTCGCCGAGACCGCGCTTGGGTTTGTTGTAGATCCGCTCGAACGCGAGGTCATCGTCCCGGCTGATCGACAGCCGGAAATAGGCCATCGCGTCACGTATCTCCATCCGCTCGTAAAACCGCGGCCCGCCGATCACGCGGTAGGGCAAGCCGATGGTCAGAAACCGATCCTCGAACGCGCGCATCTGATGCGAGGCGCGGACGAGGATGGCAACATCGTTGAGCCCCCGCGGTGCCATCCCGCGCGTGCCGGATTGCAGCGCCTCAATCTCCTCGCCAATCCAGCGCGCTTCTTCCTCACCGTCCCAATGGCTGATGAGGCGCACCTTTTCGCCACCCTCTGCCTCGGTAAACAGCGTCTTTCCCAAACGGTCGGTGTTGGTTGAAATTACCGATGAAGCCGCCGCCAGAATATGCGGGGTCGAGCGATAGTTCTGCTCAAGTCGGATCACCTTGGCACCGGGAAAGTCCTTTTCGAACCGCAGGATGTTGCCCACCTCGGCCCCGCGCCAGCCGTAGATCGACTGGTCGTCATCACCGACGCAGCAGATATTGCGGTGCTTCTGCGCCAGAAGCCGAAGCCAAAGATACTGAGCGACGTTCGTGTCCTGATACTCATCGACGAGGATATAGCGGAACCAGCGCTGATAGCGGTCGAGCACATCTTCATTTTCCTGAAAGATCGTGACGATGTGGAGGAGCAGATCGCCGAAGTCGCAGGCGTTCAGCGTCTTCAGCCGCGCCTGATACTCGGCATAAAGCTCGGCCCCGCGATGGTTGAAGTGTCCATGATCGGCGGCAGGCACCTTTTCGGGCGTGATCGCCCTGTTCTTCCAACCATCGATCACATTGGCCAGGTGCCGCGCGGGCCAGCGCTTGTCGTCGATGCCCGCCGCGACGATCAACTGCTTC
>JBCCWG010000057.1:0-18869 GCA_039193985.1 Pseudomonadota bacterium | reverse complement strand
GGCCGACATAGAGATAGCCGTCCGCGCCGGTGAAGGTGCCCTGACCTTCGCGTTGGTCGGCCACGAAGTCACCCTGGTACACGTCGCCATTGGCATAAGTCACCGTGCCGGTTCCCTGGCGCTTGCCGTCGACTAACTGGCCTTCATAGATGTCGCCATTGGGCTGGGTCAGTTTGCCGGACCCGTTGATCTGGCCGTTTGACCATTCGCCTTCATACGTCAGGCCATCCGGCATTTTGAGTGTGCCAGTGCCCTCGCGCACGCCGCGCGCAAGGTCGCCTTCGTAGACCGCACCGTCAGGATACTCGATCCGACCGCTGCCTTCCTTGATGCCGCGGTCCCAGGTGCCGTCATAGATATACCCGTTGGGGCTTTCCATCCTGCCGTCGCCGTGGTGAAGCGCGTCCTGGAACCCGCCTTCATAGCGCACGCCATTGGCATAGACGGCCACGCCGGTGCCTTCGATCTTGCCGTCGACCCATGTGCCTTCATAAGTGCCGCCATCGGCGAAGGTAATCTTGCCGGTGCCCTCCGGCTTGCCGGCGACGAATTCGCCTTCGTAAACCGATCCGTTCGGGAACTCGGCGCGGCCCTGGCCCAGGATTTCGCCATCGACCCACTCGCCTTCATAGACATAACCGTTGGGCAGACGATAGGTGCCGGTGCCGTGCTGCTTGCCCTCTCTGAACGTGCCTTCATAGACGCCGCCGTCGTCATACTGCTTGGTAATGACGTCCTGCGCTGAAGCGCTGCCCGCCGCAAGCACTGTAAAGGCCAGCGTCCTTATCCCGATGGCTCGGCTCATCGCGTTCCCCAATTCTCCCTCGGCAGGATTCTCGGCCTGCCCCTGTTGACTGCCACTGAAACCTAAAGGACCGGCAATTCTGCCGCAACGGTTTTCCCCGGGCGAGACCTTTCCCTTGCGATCAACTCTGCTAAGACCTTGGTTCCGAGGGATTGCGCCTTGCTTCGCAAGTCGCTCCGCGGGGGCCAGCCCCCGCACCCCCGGGATACTTGTGGACCAAAGATACGGCAGGACGCACATCATGGCTGAACGGTTTCGCCTGACATTGGCGCAGATGAACCCGACAGTCGGGGACTTGGCGGGAAATGCCGCTTTGGCGCGCCGCGCCTGGGAGGAGGGCAAGGCCGCGGGCGCGGATATGGTTGCGCTGCCGGAGATGTTCATTTCCGGCTACCAAGCGCAGGATCTGGTGATGAAGGAGGCGTTCACCCGCGACTGCATGGCGCATGTGGAGCAGTTGATGGCAGACTGTGCCGAAGGGCCTGCGCTGGCCATCGGCGGACCGCTTTTGCAGGGCGGCAAGCTTTTCAATGCCTATCACGTGTTAAAGGATGGGCGTCTGGTCCGACAGGTGCTCAAGCACGACTTGCCGAACGAGACCGTCTTCGATGAGGTTCGGCTTTACCACAAGGGGCCGATTGGCGGGCCTTACGATCTGGGGGTTGTTCGGGTCGGTACGCCGATCTGTGAGGATGCCTGGCACGAGGAGGTTCCCGAAGCGCTGGAGGAATCCGGGGCCGAAATTCTCGTGGTGCCGAACGGATCGCCTTACTATCGCGGAAAGTACGAGACGCGCTTGAACGTGATGGTGGCCCGCGTGGTCGAGACGGGATTGCCGCTTGTCTATCTCAACATGATTGGCGGGCAGGACGATCAGGTCTTTGACGGCGGGTCTTTCGTGCTGAACCCGCATGGCGAGATTGCTGTGCGTCTGCCGGTCTTCGAAGAAGCGATCGTGCATGTCGACTTCGCGGAAACCGACGATGGCTGGCGGGCGCACAAGGGCGATATCGCGGCTTTCCCCGATGAGTGGGAGCAAGACTATCGCGTGATGGTCGAAAGCGTGCGGGATTACTTCCGCAAGACCGGGTTCGACACGGCGCTGCTTGGTCTGTCGGGCGGGGTCGATTCAGCGATTGTAGCGACGATTGCAGCGGACGCGTTGGGGCCGGAGAACGTGCGCTGCGTGATGCTGCCCTCGGAGTATACCTCGGAGGTGTCATTGGAAGATGCCGCGGGCGTGGCCAACGCGCTCGGCTGCCGGTTGGATACGGTTCCGATCACTGGGCCGCGCGCGGCGGTGACCGAAGCGCTGGCACCTTTGTTCGCGGGCACCGAGCCGGGCGTGGCGGAAGAGAACATCCAGTCGCGCCTGCGACAGGTGATTCTGATGGGCCTTTCGAACAAGTTCGGCGAGATGCTTTTGACCACCGGCAACAAGTCCGAGGTCGCGGTGGGCTATGCCACGATCTATGGCGATATGGCGGGCGGCTATAACCCGATCAAGGATCTGTACAAAATGCGGGTGTTCGAGACCTGTCGCTGGCGCAACGCCAACCATCGCGACTGGATGAAGGGCCCGGCGGGCGAAGTGATCCCGCCGCGGGTCATCGACAAACCGCCCACCGCCGAGTTGCGCGAGGATCAGAAGGACAGTGACTCGCTGCCTGAATATGCTGATCTGGACGTCATCCTTGAAGCGCTGATCGATGACGAGAAATCGGTGCGTGAGGTCGTCGCGATGGGCTTTGACCGCGATGTGGTCAAGAAGGTCGAGCATCTGATCTATGTCGCCGAGTACAAAAGGTACCAATCCGCACCGGGCGCCCGTTTGACCAAACGGGCCTTCTGGCTCGACCGGCGCTATCCCATCGTGAACCGCTGGCGCGACCCGTCATGACCGATGCTGCCTGAAAGCATTCCCCCTGCGCGTTTCACCAACAAGATCGTGGCTGTTGGCCTGTTGCTGCTTGCACCGGTGCCACTGCTGCCAGTCTTCGGGACGCTGTATTACGATGGGATCGGTCATGTCTTTGACTGGCCCTGGATCTTCTATGTGTTTCTGGGCGTCGGTCTCTGGATGGTTGTTATGGCGACGCGGCTTTTGATCGGGCCGCAGCGTGTCGGCGCCGAGGTCGCATTCTCGCAGGACGGGTTCGAGCTTGAGGTGCGCGCCTTTGCGCGGCGCGACCGCAGGCACAGCATCGCCTGGGTGGATATCGAGGCGATGGTGCGGGTCGACGCGCCACGTGGCGGTGACATGGTTGCGTTCCGTTTGCGCCCTGACGCGGCTGTGCGCGCGGGCCTGATCCAGCCGACCACAGAGCCGGATGGCTGGGGTGTGAAGGCGCGGCGTGAGGTCAAACTCCCGAACCGCTTGACGGCGATTGGACAGGGCGAGATGACGGCGCGCTTTCACCGGGCTGCGGAACATGCGGGCATGCGCCTTGTCGAATCCGCGTCGACGAACTTGGTGCTCTATGCACGCAAGGAGTGGCAGGTCGAGCCGGCTTAGCGGGCCGTTCGGGTCTCATTATTCGCTCATTTGAGCCTCCAGCTTGTGAATTCCGGTCGAAAACCGGCTTCCTGCTTGTTGCCCGGCCTGCACCGGCCTACATGGGCGCGCATGAAGCGTTTCATCCCTTTTGTGAAGTCCCCCCCGCTTGTGTCCGTCGTAAGGTTGCAGGGCGTCATTGCATCCGGAACGCGGGGCACATTGTCGGATCAGGTGCTCGCAGGGTTGATGCAGAAAGCGTTTTCCAAAGGCAAACCGGCGGCGGTGGCGCTTTCCATCAACTCGCCCGGTGGATCGCCCACGCAATCGTCGCTGATCGCGGCGCGCATTCGGCGGCTGGCCGAAGAGAAGGACGTCAAGGTCTATGCCTTTGTCGAGGATGTCGCCGCGTCCGGCGGCTATTACATCGCCAGTGCTGCGGATGAGATCTGGGTCGATCGGCATTCGATCACGGGATCGATCGGCGTGATCTCGGCCGGGTTCGGGTTCAACGAACTGATCGGCCGCTATGGGATTGAGCGGCGGGTCTATACCGCAGGCAAATCGAAAAGCCTGGCCGACCCGTTCCGGCCTGAAAGGGAAGAGGACATTGCCCGCATCAAGGCGCTGCAGGAGCATATCCATGCAGGCTTCATTGACCATGTGAAATCGCGGCGCGGCGACCGGCTGAACGCTGAGATGGAGTTGTTCGATGGCTCGGTCTTCGTCGGTGACGAAGCGTTGCCGACCGGCCTCGTCGATGGGGTCGGGCACCTCGTTCCGAAGATGAAAGAGGTGTTCGGCGAAAAGGTTAAATTCCGCGTCTATGCGCAGAAGCGGTCACTTTTCAGCCGCTTTGGTATGTCGATTTTGGGCGATGCGATGACCGAGTTTGACAACCGCGCGGCCTATGCCCGCTTTGGGCTCTGACGCGCATGCTGACCAAGATTGTCACACTGTTTCTGGTGTTTATCGCAGTGCTCGGCATTTTTGGGAAGCTTTATTGGCTGCTTCCCAAACGAAAGCAAAAAGATGTCGTGCGCTGTGAAACCTGCGGACGGCATCTGATCGGCTCGGGTCCTTGCGACTGCAAGAAAGGTTAACGGCATGGTTTGGTTGACCGCGGTCCTGGGTCTGGTGATCCTGCTTCTGGCCGGTGACCTGTTGGTGCGGGGGGCCGTGAACGTCGCCTTGCGCATGGGCATTCCGGCCTTGATTGTCAGCTTGACAATCGTTGCGTTCGGCACTTCGGCACCCGAGCTTCTGATTTCCGTGGATGCCGTGTTGGAAGGCGTGCCGGGGCTCGCCTATGGCAACGTGGTCGGGTCGAACATCGCAAATATCCTGCTGGTGCTGGGCGTTCCGGCGATGTTGTCGCGCTTGCACACATCGGGGTTCGATACACGCAAAAGCTATATGACGATGATCGGCGTGACGCTGATCTTCATCGGTTTGTGCTTTACCGCGCCGCTGACCTGGTGGCATGGCCTGCTGCTTTTGGGCCTTTTGGCGTTCATCCTGCTGGATCAGGCACGCGAAGCGCTCCGCCACAAGAAGGCCGCCAAAGCGGCCGAGGATGATGAGGAAGACGTTGAAGGCGCCGACCCGGGGATGGCCGGCTGGAAGATCGGAGCATTCCTTGTCCTGGGTCTGATCGGTTTGCCGCTTGGGGCGGATATCTTTGTCGATAGTGCTGTCGAGATTGCCGAGATGTTTGGCGTGTCGGATACCGTGATCGGGCTGACGCTGGTGGCCCTTGGCACCTCGTTGCCCGAATTGGCGACCACTGTCATGGCTGCGATCCGGCGGCAGGCGGATGTGGCGCTGGGCAATGTCATCGGCTCGAACATGTTCAACATTCTCGCCATTCTCGGGGTAACTGCAATCGTCGGGCCAATCCCGGTGGACAATCCGTTCCAGAGCTTTGATCTCTGGGCGATGCTGGCGGCCTCACTGATTATCGCGCCGTTTGTCTTCAACAAGAAACTGGATCTGACGCGGCGATGGGGCCTTTTGCTGTCGGCGCTCTATATCCTCTATATTGTTGTGGTGGTGATGTACCGATGATCGGAAACGCTTTGGTGACCGGGGCAGGCAAGCGCCTGGGCCGTGAAGTCGCGCTTTACCTCGCCGGGCGTGGTTTGGGGGTAGTTGTCCACTACAACACCTCCGCTGGAGAGGCAGAAGATGTGGTGCAGGCGTGTCGGGAGCACGGCGTGACCGCTGTGGCGCTTGGCGCAGACCTCACCAATGAAAGCGACATGCAGGCGTTGGTGCCACGCGCGGCCGAGGCCATCGGCGGGCCGCTGACGGTGCTCGTCAACTCGGCGTCGATCTTTGAGCATGACACGATTGAAACCGGCACCCGCGACAGCTGGGACCGGCACCTGGAATCGAACCTGCGCGCCCCCTTCGTGCTGACCCAGCATTTTGCAGCACAAGCGCCCGAGCCCGAGATTGACGATGAGTGGGGCGAGCCGACGGCGCGCGCGCTGATCCTCAACATGGTTGACCAGCGGGTACGCAAACTGACACCGCATTTCGCATCCTACACCATTGCCAAGATGGGGTTGTGGGCGCTGACCCAGACCAGCGCACAGGCACTGGCCCCCGCGATCCGGGTGAACGCAATCGGTCCCGGACCGACAATGCAGGGCGTGCGGCAGTCTCGCGAGCATTTCGCGGCACAGCGCGCCAACACCGTTCTGAAGCGGGGTGCCGCGCCGTCGGACGTGACCCATGCGGTAGGCTATTTCATGGATGCGCCCAGCGTGACGGGGCAGTTGATCTGCGTCGATGGCGGCCAGCATCTGGGTTGGGAAACCCCCGATGTGCAGGGCGTCGAGTAGGCTCTTACACCGCATTTGTCTAAGCCGTCTGACAAGAGTTTTGCACGGTGCGACAAACCGTCATAAAGCCGTGACAAAATGCCTAATGTTTTCAGGAAGTTGTTGTATAGGTATAAAAAATATCGCTTCCTTTCAGGTAGTTATGATGTTGCCTAAAAATTAGGCAACCCCCTAAACCGCTCCTAAAGTAACGAAAAATTCTGGGTGTGAGCATCTTGTCCAACGGGTTATCCACAGATTTTGTGAACAGGTTTTGTCTTGTACCAGCGTTGGGTTTTGTGCAGCCAGTAAGAGAATCATGAACGACGTCTCCGACACCCCTCCGGCCACTGGCCACACGGTCATTCAGAGCTTTCTGAAGACGCTCGATGGCTCGCCCGGCGTGTACCGGATGCTCGATGCCAAGGGCGCGGTTCTCTATGTCGGCAAAGCGCGCAATCTGAAGGCCCGCGTGTCGTCCTATGCGCGCCCGACGGGGCACAGCCCGCGCATCGCTCGCATGATCCGCGAGACGGCGTCGATGATGGTGCTGACCACCCGGACCGAGACCGAGGCGCTACTGCTCGAGCAGAACCTGATCAAGCAGCTCAAGCCCCGCTACAACGTGCTCCTGCGCGACGACAAGTCGTTCCCGAACATTCTGGTCTCGAAGGAACACGGCTTTCCGCAGATCAAGAAGCACCGGGGGGCCAAAAAGGAAAAGGGCGATTACTTCGGCCCCTTCGCCAGCGCGGGCGCGGTGAACCGGACGTTGAACCAGTTGCAAAAGGTGTTCCTGTTGCGCAACTGCTCGGACGCTACATTCGAGAGCCGAACGCGACCCTGCCTGCTCTATCAGATCAAACGGTGCAGTGCGCCTTGCATGGGGTATATCAGCGAAGCGGATTACGGCGATCTGGTGAACGATGCCGAGCGATTCCTGCGCGGACGGACCACCAATGTGCAAGAGAAACTGGCCGAAGAAATGCAGGCGGCCTCGGATGTCATGGAGTTCGAACGCGCGGCCGCACTGCGTGATCGGCTGAAGGCGCTGACCTATGTTCAGGGTGCGCAGGCCGTGAATCCGGCGGGTGTGGCCGAGGCAGACGTGATCGCGCTCCACCTCGAAGGGGGGCAGGCCTGTGTTCAGGTGTTCTTCATCCGCGCCAACCAGAACTGGGGGAACCGCGATTACTATCCGCGCACCGGTGCGGGGGCCGAGGCGACGGAGGTGATGCAGGCCTTCATCGGCCAGTTCTATGACGACAAGGAACCGCCCCGGCAGCTCTTGCTTTCCGACCCGATCGAGGATGCCGACCTGATGGCCGAGGCCCTGTCCGAGAAGGCGGGGCGCAAGGTAGAAATCCTCGTCCCGCAGCGGGGCGAAAAGAAGGACCTTGTGGCTGGTGCCTTGCGCAACGCGCGCGAAAGCCTCGCTCGCAAGATGTCTGAGACCGCGACCCAGACCAAACTGCTCAAGGGGTTGGGGGAGGCGTTCGACCTCGACGGTCCGCCGTCCCGGATCGAGGTCTATGACAACTCGCACATCCAGGGCACCAACGCGGTTGGCGGTATGATCGTTGCGGGTGGCGACGGGTTCATCAAGAGCCAGTACCGCAAGTTCAACATCAAGGACACCGAGCTGACACCCGGCGACGACTTTGGGATGATGCGCGAAGTGCTGACCCGGCGGTTCAAGCGGCTCTTGAAGGAAGACCCGGACCGGCAGTCGGACACCTGGCCGGATCTGCTGCTGATCGATGGTGGTGCGGGGCAGGTGAGCGCGGTGCATGAGGTGCTGTCGGAACTCGGCGTTGAAGACGTGCCGATGGTCGGTGTGGCAAAGGGTGTCGACCGCGATGCGGGCAAGGAAGAGTTCCACCGCCACGGCGCGCGGCCCTTCGCCCTCAGGCGTGGCGACCCTGTGCTCTATTTCATCCAGCGGATGCGGGATGAAGCCCACCGCTTTGCCATCGGGGCGCACAGGGCGAAACGGTCAAAAGCGGTCGGCGCAACCCCGCTCGACGACGTGCCGGGCGTCGGCGCCACGCGCAAACGCGCGCTGCTCGCCCATTTCGGATCGGCCAAGGCCGTGAGCCGGGCGGCATTGAAAGACTTAAAGGCGGTTGACGGGGTTTCGGACACGCTGGCTGAGACGATCTACGACTTCTTCCACGAAAAGGGGTGAGGCGGGCTTGGAGGCTTTTGAGCTCAAGGTTTGGTTTGAGCCCAAATCGCTTGATACTGTGACAACTCACCCACATACGGAGCTTTGTGCCAGCGCCTTGGACCTGTTAAAGAAGGCGAGACAAGCAAGTTTTCGACTGTTTTCCGCTTTTCAATGAAATCGACCTGCTGGAGCTTCGGCTGAATGAACTGTGGGATGTTGTGGATGTATTCGTAATCGTGGAAGCCCGCGAGTCATTCACGGGCAACCGCAAGCCACTCTGCTTTCAAGAGAATAAAGGCCGGTTTGAGAAATACATGCAGAAAGTCCGTTATGTAGTTCTCGAGGAGTTCCCTGAGGGCGTCATGGGATGGGCGCGGGAACACTACCAGCGCAACTTCATGCAAATTGCGCTGAGCGACGCTTCGCCGAATGACGTACTCATTTTTTCGGATATCGACGAAATACCAAGGGGCACCGTCGTCAAAGATGTAGTAGCGCGCGGGATTCGCACAGGAGAAGTTTTCTGCCTGTCGCTTGACCAATTTCAGTACTACCTCAACGTGAAGTTGGCAAAGAAATGGGAGCGTCAAGGGCCACGTCTTATCCGGGTCGAAGACCTAACAACTTTCCAAGGATTGCGCCGCGTTCATGCGCCTACGAAGGGCTGGACTAAGGATTTACTGAGGCAGATTGCTGCCAGCCGCCGCATGCGCAGGTGGGTTAAACGCATCCTGGTTCAAGATGCTGGCTGGCATTTTACATGGATGGGTGGAGCTCAAGCCGTCGCTTTGAAGGGCGGTTCAATCAATGTTCATTCCACTCTTCCGGCAGGAGAAAAGAGCCTTAACTGGGCACACAACCGTATGAACTCCTTGCTCGACGACGATGGAGCTTATGAACTCATCCACGATAATGAGAACCTTCCCGCTTTCATTGGAAAGCACCGCGAACTTTTCGAAGAATTTGTTCTACAACCCGAGCAAGTTACGGTTATCAAAGAATGAGTTCCCTTTGCGCTATGATTGAGCGTTTTGTCCGCAGACCGGACGAACAATTGCCGCACTCCAAAAAGTCATCCTGTGATGGCTGCCAATATGCTGGCATAGACCAGCAAGGACCCGATTAGCACGAACACATGCCAGATGGTGAAGTGAAAGGGCAGGTTCTGCCACAAGTAAAAGCAGACCCCGATCAGATAGGTCAGACCGCCCCAGGCCATCAGAGTAAACGTACGTTCGGGCAGGCCGGCCATCATGCCCTCGGCAAAAAGGCCAACGGTCAAGCCCAGCCCGATGTAAAGCGACAAGGCGATCCAGCGGAACCGATAAGGGGAGATGAGCTTGAGCGCCACGCCGAGGCACGCCACGGCCCAGATGCCCGCGATGCTTTCCTCGCCACTGCCCGAGATCAGCGCCAGCGCGGTAAAGGTGCCCGCGATCTTCAGAAAGATCGCCGCATGATCCAGCCGCTTGAGCAGCCATTCCCAATGCGGGTGGGGGAAGACGTTGTAAATCGCGGACAGTACAATCACCGCCGACAGCGATCCGCCATAGATCAGCGTGCCCCAAACCGCCGTGCCATCGGACATGAACATGGCCAGTACGACCAGAACCGGCACAATCGCGGCCACGGTGATCACGCCGACAACATGCACCGCGACATCAGACAGGTACTCGGCCCGGCTATATCCTATGGGACGTGCAAGAAGCTGTCTCATAAGGCCCACATATTGCGGGTAAGCAACGGCAATGTGACAAGATACGGTGGTGTCAAAGGCTGCCGGGAACAGTGTGTTTCGACAACACTGCGCTATGGGGAGCGCGGCTTTATGCGACCATCGCCACCACCACACCCGCATAGATCGAAAAGGTCGCGGCCAGCACGAAGACGTGCCAGATTGTGTTGTGAAACGGCAGTTGCTCCCAAACGTGGAAAACTACGCCGATGGTGTAAAGCAGCCCCCCGCTGGCCACCAACAGGATCACCGGTGTGGGCAGGGCCGCAAAGATGTCCCAGCCCAGCACCACCGCGCTCCACCCCATGCCGAGGTAAAGCGCAATTGCCACCCATCGCCAGCGTTTCGGCGCGATCAGTTTCAGCGATATCCCCATGGCCGCCGCCAGCCAAAGACCGGTGGCCAGTGCAAAGCCCTGGCCCGCCACCAGAACGAAGGTGGTATAGGTCCCTGCAATCTTAAGATAAATCGCGGCGTGATCCATCCGCTGCAGCAGCCATTCCCAATCGGGATGCGGGAAGATGTTGTAAAGCGCGGAGCATAAGATCATCGCGGCGAGACAGGCGCCATAGACCAGCGCGGCCGCCATATGCCCGCCATCGCCTTCTATTGGGGCGGCGAGCGAAATGAGCACCGGAACCGCCGCCGCAACGGCCACAAGGCCCGCCAGATGAACCGCAAGGTCCGAGACATACTCGGCCCTGCTGTAACTGTGTCGTCTGTTGCCGGAATTGGTCATATCACACATACCCCTTACATACTGATAGAACCGTACGACGGATCTTCGCTTATCGGAAGCCCGGAGGGGCTTTCCCTTTCAAAGGAGGGGGATTATCCCCGGTGGCATGACACTGAACCTGCCAAACACGCTGACCGTTTTGCGTCTTCTCGCGGCGCCTGGCGTGGTGCTCATGTTCCTTTATTTCACGCGCCCCTGGGCGGATTGGTTCGCACTTGTCCTGTTCGTGGGCGCGGCGATCACCGATTACTTCGATGGCTATCTGGCGCGGGCCTGGAAGCAGCAGACCAAGTTCGGAACAATGCTCGACCCGATTGCCGACAAGGCGATGGTGGTGATCGCGCTTCTGGTTATCACCGGCTACGCGGGCATGGACCCGTGGATCCTGCTGCCCGCCACAGTGATCATCTTCCGCGAGGTGTTCGTCTCGGGCCTGCGCGAGTTTCTGGGCGATACCGCCGGCACGCTCGCCGTCACCAACCTCGCCAAGTGGAAGACGACGGCGCAAATGGTGGCCATCGCGGTTCTGTTCGGAACAGGCATCTTCGGGCACATGTTGCTCGATCGGATGACGGGGATGAATGACGCGTTGATCGCTGAGATCTTCGCCGGGGGCGACGACCCGCTCTCGCTCCGCCTGATCGATCTGGCCGCGCGCATTACCTGGTGGGTTGGCGTCGGCCTCCTTTGGGTCGCTGCGGCTTTGACGTTGATCACCGGTGTGGATTACTTTCGCAAGGCGGTGCCGCATCTGAGGGATGACCCATGATTGATGTTTTGTACTTCGCTTGGTTGCGCGAGCGGATAGGTGAGCCGAAAGAACAGATCGAGACCAGTGCGGCGACAGTGGCAGACCTGATCGAGGAGCTGAAAACCCGGTCGGCGGCCCATGCTCTGGCGTTCTCCGACATGAGCGCGGTGCGCGTGGCGGTCGATCAGGACTTGACGGAAATGGACGCGCCGCTGGCGGGCGTGCGCGAAGTGGCGTTCTTTCCGCCAATGACGGGCGGATGAGCGTCCGGGTTCAATCCGAACCCTTCGACATGGGGGCTGAGACCAATGCTTTCACGGCCGCTGTGCCGGGGGCGGGGGCGGTTGTCACGTTTTCCGGTCTGGTTCGCGACGAGGGCGGCACACTGACCGAGATGGAGATCGAGCATTATCCCGGCATGACCCAGCGTGCGCTTGAGAAAATCCGGCAAGACGCGATGACGCGCTGGTCGCTGACAGGTGCGATGATCATTCACCGCTATGGCCCGATGGCCCCGGGCGATCAGATCATGATGGTCGCCACCGCCGCCCGCCACCGGACGGACGCATTCGCGGCGGCGGAGTTTCTGATGGATTACCTCAAAAGCCGCGCGCCGTTCTGGAAGAAGGAATTCGGCGCCGAGGGTGAAACCTGGGTGGCGTCAAAGGAAGAGGATGAGGCGGCGCTCGACCGCTGGTCCTGACCTGCACATCTTTGGTCATGAAGTATCCCGGGGGGCGAGCGTAGCGAGCGGGGCAGAGCCCCTCGACGCTATCTGTTCCTGCGCTTCACCCTCAAAGTCGGGTCCGCTACACGCGGGTCCTCGGGCCAGGGGTGCTTGGGGTACCGCCCGCGCATGTCCTTGCGTACATCCGCGTAAGAACTGTCCCAAAACCCCGGCACATCCATCGTCGTCTGCAAAGGCCGTCCGGCGGGGGACAGCAAGGTCACGCGCAGCGGACGGCCAGCGACGACGGGGTGGCGCGTGGTGCCGAACATCTCCTGCAGGCGCAGCTCAATCGCCGGAGCCTCGCCGTCGTAATCAATGGCGATCTTGCGCCCCAGCGGCGTTTCGAACTGCGCGGGGGCCTTGCGGGCGAGGGTTTGTTGCTGGTCCCAGCTCAGCATGGCTTCCAGTGCAGGGCGCAGATCAAAGGCGCGCCACGCGGCGGCGGTGCGGATGCCGCTCAGATGGGGGAGGAGCCAGTCTTCGACCGTCTCCATCAATGCCGTGTCCGAGACATCGGGCATATCCTCGCCCGCGTCGCGCAAGAGCGTTATCCGCGCCCGCAGCCGTTTGGCGTGTGCCTGGTCGGGAAGCCCAAGCGCACGCACACCGTCGAGCATGGCGCGGGCCACCTTGTCGTCTGACGCATCGGTCCAGCGACGGCTCGCCAGAATCAACGCGCCCAAACGGTCTTCGATCACGGTCTCGACGCGGGAGGTACGCTTTTTCCACACGGCCTGGCGTAAGGTTGCGATCCGGTCAGGGAAAAGCGCGCGCACTGTACTTTCGCTGATCGGCAGGGCTGTGCGGATCGTCGCCTCGGTCGGATGCCCGTCAGTGTCGGTTACGACCAGCATGCGCGCACCTGCCAGTGCGTCGCCCGCATCCATCTTCACGCCCTTGCCGCCCGACAGCACCCAGCGCGGCGCGTCACCGGGACGGCGGAGCGCGATGCGATCGGGGTAGGCGAGGGCGGCCTGTTCTTCCGCTGCCATCCCGGCATCGGGGCCTGCGAAGCGCTCCAGCCGTTTCGCTTCGGCCCGGATACGGTCAAAGTCCGGCCCGCGCTCCCCCCGACGCAGCGCGGTGAGCCGGACCGACAGGTCTGACCCCGCCCCGCGCAGGGGGTCCCGCTCGGCCAGCAAGGCGGCAAACAATGCCGCACTGTCCCCGGCCCGGACCAGCATATGCGCCAGACGGGGATGGAGTGGTGCGCGCGCCAGCGCCTTGCCGTGATCGGTGATATGCCCCCCGTCGAGCGCACCAAGGTCACGCAGCACATGCCGCGCCTCGTCCAAAGCGCGGTCTGGCGGCTGGGTGAGGAAGGGCAGGGCATCGCTGCCCCATTCAGCGAGTTCGAGGGCGAGCCCGGTGAGGTCGGCGGTTTCGATCTCGGCCGGGGGGTAGCGGGCCAGCGCGCCTTCCTCGCCCTTGGTCCACAGGCGGTAGCAGACGCCTTCCGACACACGGCCCGCACGGCCCCGGCGTTGATCGGCTTCGGCGCGGCTGACACGCTCGGTCACCAGCCGCGACATCCCCGAGCCGGGGTCGAAGCGGGCGCGCCGGGCCAGCCCGCCGTCGATCACAACACGGATATCCGGCAGCGTGAGCGAGGTCTCGGCAATGGCGGTGGCAAGGATAAGGCGGCGGTGCGGGCTGGGCTTCAATGCCTTTTGCTGTTCTGCAAAGGGCAACGCGCCGTAAAGCGGCAGGACGTCGAGATCGGTGGTGAGGCGTGACTGAACGCGGCGGATCTCACCCTCCCCCGGCAGGAAGGCGAGGAGGCTGCCCTCGGTTTCGCCGATGGCGTGATGAATCAAGGCGGCCATGTCGGCGTCAAACCGTCCATCCCGCGCACGGGGTCTCTCAAGCCAGCGCGTCTCGACCGGAAAGCTCTGCCCGGCGCTGGTGACCATCTCGGCACCCATCAAGGTGGCGACCGGCCCGGCATCGAGGGTGGCCGACATCACCAGAAGAATCAGATCAGGGCGAAGGGCCGCGCGGCATTCCAGCGCCAGTGCCAGCCCGAGATCAGCATTGAGCGAACGTTCGTGGAATTCGTCGAAGATCAGCGCCCCGATGCCATCAAGACCCGGATCGGACTGGATCATGCGGGTCAGGATTCCTTCGGTGACGACCTCGATACGCGTGTCGCGGCTGACCTTTGCGTCGCCACGAACGCGATAACCAACGGTCTTGCCGACCGGCTCGCCCAATGTCTGGGCCATGCGCTCGGCAGCGGCGCGCGCGGCGATCCGGCGCGGCTCGAGCATGACGATCCGCCCGGTCGTCAGGCCTGCGTCGTGTATGGCGAGCGGCACACGCGTGGTCTTGCCCGCCCCCGGCGGGGCCTGCAGCACCGCCTGACCGTTGCGGGCAAGTGTGGCCATCAGATCGGGCAGGATATCGTCGATGGGAAGGGACATGATTGCTGTCTATCCGCCGACGCAGCGCCCGGCAATTCGGTGACAATGCCTGTGCCCGGCGTTGGGTCTGCGTATTTCGGGCAAGGTGAAATGGGGTTCTGGACAGTCGGGGCGTGTCAGGTCAAGGTCCGCGCCGATGACTGGTATCGACACATTGGCAGACCGTGTCCTTGACGGCGACCGGCGTGCCCTGGCCCGGGCGATCACGCTGGTCGAGAGCGGCCGGGCCGATCACCGGGCCGAGGCGGACCAATTGCTGGAGCGGGTGATCGGCGCGGGGCGCGAGGCCACGCGGGTCGGCTTGTCCGGCACGCCGGGTGTCGGCAAGTCCACTTTTATCGAGGCGTTCGGCACATCGCTTACGAAAGCGGGCAAACGGGTGGCGGTGCTTGCGGTCGACCCATCCTCGACCCGGTCCGGCGGGTCGATCCTGGGCGACAAGACACGGATGGAACGACTGGCCCGCGATCCCCTCGCCTTTATCCGTCCGTCGCCCAGCCAGACCGAACTTGGCGGTGTCGCGCGGCGCACCCGCGACGCGGTGGCGCTCTGCGAGGCGGCAGGCTTTGACGTGGTGCTGATCGAGACGGTCGGTGTCGGACAGTCGGAGACCATCGTCTCGGCCATGTCGGATGTGTTCCTGCTGCTGATCGCGCCGGGCGGCGGGGATGAGTTGCAGGGCGTCAAGCGCGGGATCATGGAGATTGCCGACATCCTTGTGGTGAACAAGGCAGATGGCGAGTTGAAGCCTGTGGCGACGCGGACGGCCGCGGATTACGCCGGTGCGCTCAGGCTCTTGCGCAAGCGTGACGGGGATCCGGAGGAGTTTCCCAAGGTGCTGACCGTTTCGGCGCTTGAGGCGCAGGGGCTCGATGCGGTGTGGCACGAGATCGAGGCGCTTGTTACGCACCGGCGCGAGACCGGGTTTTGGGCCGCGCGGCGGGCGCATCAGGCCCGGGACTGGTTCGAGGACGAGGTTCGTCAAAGCCTTCTGGCACTGTTGCGCGCGGATCCGGGGGCCGAGGCGGCGATGGCCGAGATGCGGCAGGCCGTGGCCGAAGGCAGGCGCAGCCCTGCTGCTGCTGCGGCGGATGTCATTGCGCGCATGAAAGCGGGGCCGTGATACACGCCACCGCATACGACGCGAGCGGGCGGAAAGTGCGATGGCTCGATTGGGGCACCGGCCGCCCATTGGTGCTTTTGCCGGGGCTTTCCTTTCCGGTCGCGCTCAACCTGGGGGCGGTCGCGGCCCATCGGGCCCTTGCCGGGCGTCGGAAAATTCTGATCGATTATCCCGGGTCCGGATACTCCGACTGGCGGACCGACCGGCCCTAAAACCTAAGCCTCCATGCGCAGGCCGTGCTGGCGGTCATCCGGTCGCTTGACGTGGGCGCGGTCGATCTGTTCGGCCATTCTATGGGGGGCACGGTGGGGATCATCGCCGCGCTCAAAGACAGTCAGGCGATTGGCCGCCTGATCGTTGCCGAAGCCAACGTCGAACCGGGTGGCGGGGGCGCATCGCTTGCTATCGCCCGGCAGGGCCGCGAGGCGTTTTTGGCCGAAGGCTACGCCAAACTGATTGACAAACTGGACGCAGATGCCCGACCCGACTATGGCCCGACCTTGCGCTATGCGGCCTGGAGGGATGCCGACCCGGCTGCGTTCTTTGACAGTGCTGCCGGCCTTGTCGACCTGCCTCAAGATTTTTTCCTGCAATACAAGGGGTTGCCAAATCCCGGCGCTTTTATCTATGGCAGCCGCACCCTTGCGGCAGGGCCCACACCCGATACGCCGGATCCCGCCCTGCTGGAACAGGCTGGCATCCGTACCCTGACTGTTGCCGATGCCGGGCATTCGATGATGTTTGACAACCTGCCGGGCTTTATGCACGCGCTGGTGGCGGCGCTTGACATCAAAGCGTGACGAACCTAAACCCCGCTGACGGATTCTTGGGCAGGGCCGATGGCGCTGCCCGTTTGTATTGACGGGGCCTCAGGATGGCCCACAGGACCGAGGATGAACTCATGTCGCGCCGCTGCGAACTGACCGGAAAAGGCCCGATGGTTGGCAACAATGTCAGCCACGCCAACAACAAGACCAAGCGCCGGTTCCTGCCGAACCTGACCGAGACGGCCCTGATGTCGGAAACACTCGGCCGGACATTCCGCCTGCGGGTCGCCACTTCGGCCCTGCGGACAGTCGATCATCGCGGTGGTTTGGATGCGTTTCTGATGAAGGCGAAGGATGCCGACCTCAGCCCGAACGCGCTGAAAATCAAGAAAGACATCGTGAAGGCTCAGGCAGCCGCCTGATCCTTTCGTAGCCTGAGTTGATGCGCCTCGCCCCACCGGCGGGGCGTTTTGCGTTCTGCGCCGCTACCGCGTAAACAGCTCGATGAGAACGCCGTCAAAGCTTTCACCCGCGTCTGCGCGCGCAATCAGCTCCAAAAGACCGTTGCGACCGGCCCGTGCCTCGATTCCGGCGACTTCAGCGGCGGCGGCGGCATAGGCCGGGCCAACGCCAAGTTCTCGGTAAGCGTCTCCCCATTGCCAGAAGTGGCCAACTTCGCGCACGCGGGTCCGCGCCGTCGCTGTAACGCGGCCATTCCAGTCGGGGTGATCGGCGACATGTGTCGCCAGCCCTTCGTCGAACCAGGTGGGGAACGGTTGCGCCACGATGTTGCGCAGCCCCATGTTCCGGTGCAGGCGGGAATGCGTCATCTCGTGGGTCAGCGTGCCAAGCGTCAGGCCGCCCGGGCTGACCATGACGACCATGTCAGCGATGGAGAGCCCGTTGCCGCCTATGCCGAAGTCGCGGGCGCAAGCGCGCGTTGAGCAGAGAACAAGCGTTGGGTTCGGCGGGGCATCGCGAAAGAACGTGGCAACGCGGGTCCGGGCCTGGTTGACCAGTGCAAGCATCTCGGTTGCGCGCGCGGGCGCATCGGTCCAAACCCGGTCGGATATCTCAGTCAGTCCGAAACTGGCCGGAAAGAAAACGCGGTGGGTGCCCGGCAGCGCAGCGGCAAGGGCGAGGCAGAACAAACCCAAATTCGTCAGCAGGCTGAAGGTTCGCGCAAACCGTCGGATCATCCGTTCAGCACGTCTGACCAGTCTTTGTGCCGCCGGAACTGCGCGGCGGCAAACGGACAGAGCGGCAAAATCTTGTAGCCCCCCGCGCGGGCATCCTCGACCGCGCGCCGGACGAGCGCGACGCCAACATTCTGGCCACGGTATTCGTCCGGCACACCGGTATGATCGATGATGATGAGATTGTCCGACGCCCGGGAATAGGTCAGTTCGGCTTCCGGGCCTGCGGAATCAGGTTGGGTGACATAACGGCCCTTGGAGCCGGTTTCGGTGAGCGTGATGGTGAGGTCGGACATGGACCATCCTTAGCAAGGCGACAACGTTTGCGCCACGGTTGGATTGATGAAACAGGTCTCCCCATCTGATGCATCCGAGCTTGTTTTGCTCTACCCCAGTTTTGCCGCAAATCGGCATCAGACTGGCAAGCAGAATTTTGAGGAGACTCGGTCGTGTCGTTCGATAGCGCCAATCCGTTACACGGTCTTGCCATCGTGGTTGGCGTTGCAATTCTGCTGCTTTGTCTTCGGCTGATCCTTGCGTTGCGCTTGCCGGAGGATCATCCAATTAACCAGACGATGGAGGGCCCGAAGATGGACTTCACGCGCAATACTCATAACGAGGACGGGTACATCTCCAGTGGCCAATGGAGTGACCTTTATCAACGGGACTCTGACAAACCGCAGCCAAACGAAGGCGGCCCACAGCTTTAAGGTTCGTCAGTCTTCCGGCGCTCACGCGACTGGACTTGGGGCTGAGGTCTGACGCGACGCCCTGTACATACTCTGGAAAGCGGCGATAACTGGTGCCTCAAAGGGGGGCCGGGAATGTCAAAACTCATAGTTCCGGCAGACGTGTCCGGCGAAGTCCTGAGTTGCGACGAAGGTCTGAGCTTTTGGGGTGGCGTCGATCCCGACACCGGAGTTGTCGTAGACGTGCATCACCCTTGGCACGGGCGGTCGCTTGCCGAAAAGGTCTTGCTTTTGCCGACCAGCCGCGGCTCGTGTTCGGGCAGCGGTGTTCTGCTGCAACTGGCCCTCAATGGGATGGCCCCGGCTGCGTTGGTGTTTTCGTCCCCTGAGGAGGTTTTGACTCTGGGTGCCGTCATCGC
>JBCCWG010000056.1:0-19755 GCA_039193985.1 Pseudomonadota bacterium | reverse complement strand
CTCAAGGCCAAGCGCCGCGCCTTGGCCGAGGCGCAGCGCGCACCGGCCTATGTGATCTTCCCCGACCGGACGCTGATCGAAATGGCCGAAACCCGGCCAACAACGCTGGATGACATGTCGCGCATCAGTGGTGTCGGCGCGAAAAAACTTGAGCGCTATGGGCAAATCTTCCTCGAAGTCATAACCGGTGAAGCCTTGCCCGACCCGCACCCCGCACGCCGCAAACTGGCCGGGCGCCCGGCGGGCGAGGTTTATGATCGCTTGCTGGCGGCCCAGGCGCGGCTTGCACGCGGCGAAGACGGCACAGGCAAGCCGATGAGCTGTTCTGCATCGCTTCTGGCCAAAGTCGCAGCACTCGGCCCGGGCGGGTGCGACCACATCGAACGCCTGCTGGGCGACAGGCTGGCCAAGCGCTTTGCGCCCGCCTTCACCGCAGTGCTTCGGGACGGATAGACCACTGGTCCTTTCCGGGCGGAATGCTAGATTTCGGGCGAGACAGGAAAGGATTGCACGATGCTCGTTGTTGTTTCCCCCGCCAAGCGGCTGGACTGGGCCGCACGCGACGTTGCGACCACCGAACCGGTCTTTCAGGCCGAAGCCAGCCGGTTGGCGGGCCATGCACGACAACTCACCTTGGGGAAGCTCAAGGCACTCATGGACCTTTCCGACGATCTGGCCCGGCTCAACCGTGATCGTTTTCGCGCGTTCGCCGATATTCCGAACGCGGAGGAGACGCGTCCGGCACTCTTTGCTTTTGCCGGTGACACATTTCAGGGCTTCGATGCCACATCGCTCGACACCGACAGTCTGGAATGGGCGCAGGACCACATGCGCATTCTGTCCGGGCTTTATGGGCTCCTGCGCCCTCTCGATGCCATCCAGCCTTATCGCCTCGAAATGGGCAGTCGCCTCAAAACCCGGCGCGGCAGCTCACTTTATGAGTTCTGGGGCGATACGCTGGCCAAGACGCTGAACACCCAGGCGAACGAGACCGGCTCAGACACTTTGATTAACTGCGCAAGCCAGGAGTATTTCGGTGCCGTTGACCAAAAAGCTCTGAATCTGACCGTGGTCACTCCGCAGTTCTATGAACTGAAGAACGGTGCGCCCAAGATCGTCAGTTTCTTTGCGAAGAAGGCCCGTGGTGCGATGGCCCGTTTCATTGTCGAAAACCGCATCGATCGCGTGGACGGCCTCAAAGACTTCGATCTGGGCGGTTATCGCTTTGTCGAAGCGGATGCTGACGGCACCACTTTGGTGTTTCACCGTGCCGAGGCTGTTGCCGCAGCCTGAACCTCGTCCGGCATGACCGGCTGGGCATTGGCCGGACAGAATGCAACGATGTATGCGATCAAATCAGCCTTCCTGACCGGCTTGGTGAGGTAATAGTCGACCCCGGCGGCAAGGATCTCCTCAGCGTCGCCGTCAAGTGCATGCGCCGTGATCGCCACAATCGGGCAGCGATCCATGCGCGCCTCCTCCTCCAGCCGTCGAATACGCCGTGCGGCCTCCTTGCCGTCGAGCTTTGGCATCGAAATGTCGGTGAAAAGCAGATCGGGCCGCTGCCACTGAAACTGTTCGAGTGCAATCTCGCCGTTCTCGGCAAAGACAAGATCGATGTTCAGGTGTTTGAGCATCTTCTCAATGACCATGCGATTGGTCTTGTTGTCCTCGGCAACCAACACGCGCATTCTAGGAAGTGCGTCATGTTCTGGTGGAAGGGTCGCGATCAGGTCGAACTCGGGCTCGGTCGCGTCGAACCCGGCGTACGCGGTGCTTGGCCCCAACTCGTCAACGGGCGCGGGCACTTCGGTTGGTTCCGACGTGCAGAGCGTGGCTGGCGTATCAAGCTCTGTTGAATTTGGCGCGAAGGGTTCCGTCTGCGGCTCAATCGCGACCTCTGGTGAGCACGGCGCCTCGGGCTCGGTCGGCACTTGAGGGGCAACCTCCTGGAGTTCCGACGTAAGATCATTCGGCGCCTCGGGCGTGCCTTCCGGCGCGTCCAGCACCATGGGCTCAGTTGGCAAGTCCGATGCAACTGCGGGCGCGTTCGGCCCAGAGGTCTCGACCTCTGTAAACTGCCACCGATCGTCCGGATTGGGCAAGGCTTCGGCAACCATCTCGGCCTCTGCTGCATGTGGCAAACCCTGCGCATCGGCAACCAATTCCGGCGCGTCGGGCGCGCGGGGCTCTGTCCGGGCACCGGTCTCCACATCGGCAGGTTCTGCAGCCGTGATGTCGGCGGAGACGTGCTTTGGTGACGGCCCAGTGTCGTTCGCAGGCTCTTCGTCCGTGATATGCCGCACAAAGTCAGTGAGCGACGACGGAGCGAGAGGCATGTCCGCATCCATCCACGCTTGATCCGCTTCCGCCTCGGTCATGGGCGGTTCCGGCTTATCCTTTGGCGGTTCCTCCTCGGCCAGTGTCATTTCGGCGCTCGACAGGTCAGGCTCAAGTTCCGCCTTGGGTTCAAGATCGGGCTCTTGACTTGTCTGCAGCACAGGTTCCGACACTGGCACCGTTTGAGGCTCTGTCTTCGGCGTCAAATCAGATGCTTCCGCAGTCTCAGGCATCCGAACGTTGCTCAGACATCCGCACAGATCGTTGCGCAAGACAGGCCGCTGAAACGTTGCGTCCGCCAACGTCTCCAAAGGTTGCAAATGGCTGGGCGCATCTGAAAGCAAAAAGATCGCGGCCGGATCGAAGCGCTGTCGCAGGTTCCTCAGAAATTCGGCAATGTTCTCTGAACAATCGGTTGAAACAAAAAACAGGTCGGCACGTGTTGGACCAAGGTCTTCAACATCCTCGGGATCGGGCACTATCACTGGGCTGAGGCCCAGCATGTTCAGTTGCTTCATCAATATTGCGCGGTTCAAGCTGTCGGGCCCGATAACGATCGCGCGGTTCATCCAGTCGGGCACATTTGGCGTTTCGTCGGCCTCCTCGGCCGAAGGCAGAGACACTTGGAACCCGAACCCCGAGCCCCGACCTTCTTCGCTGTCGACCCAGATCTCGCCACCCATCAACGAAATCAGCCGCGCGCTGATCGCAAGGCCAAGACCCGTTCCGTCATGCGTGCGGTCCATATCGTTTTCGACCTGATGGAACTCACCAAAGATATCCTCAAGCTTGCTGCTCGGAATACCGATGCCCGTGTCCTCAACAGTGACATGGATGCGGAACATTCCTGGCTCGGATGCCGGCATGCCGACAACCTGAACCACAACGTGCCCTTCAGATGTGAACTTGATCGCGTTGCCCATAAGATTGGTCAGAACCTGCCGAATGCGGCCAACATCGCCGGTGAACTGCGTTGGCAGAAACATGTCATAGTCGACCGCGACCTGAAGCCCCTTGGCCAAGGCACTTGGCATCAGGAGCATGGCGACGTCGTGGATACAACGCTCGAGATCAAAGGTCTCGGCCTTCAGCGTGACCTTGTCCGCTTCGATCTTTGAGTAGTCGAGCACATCGTTGATGATGACGAGCAAGGCCGCACCGGAGGACAGAATGGTATCGACATAGGTCTGCTGTTCATCGTCGAGACCGGTTTCCGCCATTAGTTCTGCCATTCCGATAATGCCATTCATCGGCGTCCGAATCTCGTGGCTCATATTGGCGAGGAAGGCCGACTTGGCCCGGTTTGCCGCTTCGGCCCGCAGACTGGCTTCCTTCAACTGGTTCTCGCGTTCAATCTGGTCTGTGATGTTCAGCGCCAGTGAGACCAGATCGCCGTCGCGCGTCCGCCGGTCGATCAGTTTTATGTAGGTGCCATTCCAGATCTTCAGGATCGCATTGTCGATCCGCGGGGCGGCCAACCGCTTTAACATCGACGCCTGCCAGTCCGCAGCACGCAAGCCGCCCGTGTCCACGATCCCCTCTTCCGCAAGAAGTGCGAGGAGTTCGCGTAGGGAGATGCCGGGTCGCACCATCTCGAGCCCGTCAAAGACCGACAGATAAGCGCGGTTGGCGGCGATCAACACATCTTCCGGCCCAAACACGGCAAAGCCGTCGCGAATGGTTTCAAGTGAGTCCCAAAGACGCCGCTCGGCAATTGTTATCGCACTTTCTGCTGTCTCGAGGTTCTGTTGTGCCTGCTCGTATTGCTCTTGCAGTTCAGCCGCTACGTTACGCACCGCCACGATTTCCTGCTGGCTTGATGCGATCTCGGTCGTCAGCGACCGGGCATGGCTCGACAACGCTTCATTCGCTGCATAAAGCTCAGACTTCATTTGTTCCATCAAGCGTTCGGCAGCAAGCCGCGCCCGACGTTCGGCGGCAAGGCGTTCGGAAAGATCCATGCGGCAGCACTCTCCCTGAGATACGCAACCGTTATGGATTCGCTTTGGTAAATGCGGCGTTAAGCATTGCCCGGACGAGTGCCAGCACACCTCCCGCCGCACATCTTGCGTTCAGTGCATGGTTTCGAACGCCAATGCGATGCCCTGGCCACCACCGATACACATCGTCACCAACGCCCGCTTGCCGCCGATGCGCTCAAGCTCGTACATCGCCTTAACCGCAAGGATGGCGCCCGTCGCGCCGACAGGATGGCCGAGTGCGATCGCACCGCCATTCGGGTTCACCTTTGCCGGGTCAAGACCAAGGCCCTTGTTCACCGCCAGCGCCTGGGCCGCGAAAGCTTCGTTGGATTCGATGACGTCGAAGTCATCGGCACTCAACCCGGTCTTTTCGAGCAGCGCTTCGACTGCCGGGATAGGACCGATCCCCATCACCTCGGGCCGCACGCCAGCATGGGCATACCCCAGGATACGCGCGCGGGGTGTCAGGCCCGCCTTCTCGGCGGCCTCGGCACTGGCCAGAACCAAAGCCGCAGCGCCATCGTTGATCCCGCTCGCATTGCCGGCGGTCACTGTGCCGTCTTTCTGAAACACTGTCCGCAATCCCGACAGCGCTTCCGGTGTTGTTGGCTTGGGGTGCTCATCGGTGTCAAACGGCACCATGTCCCGTTTGACCCGTACCTCGACCTGCACGATCTGTCCGGCAAAGCGCCCCTCGGCGATTGCGGTGGCGGCACGGGTCTGGCTTTCGGCGGCAAACGCATCCTGCGCCTCACGTGAAATGTCATGCTCGGCGGCCACGTTCTCGGCCGTGACCCCCATGTGCCCGGTCCCGAAGGGGCAATTCAGCGCGCCGAGCATCATGTCCATCGCGGCCGTGTCGCCCATTTTCTGACCCCAGCGGCCGGAAGGAAGGGCGTGCGGCGACCGGCTCATGCTCTCGGCGCCGCCCGCCAGACCATATTCGGCATCGCCCAGCGCCAGCGCCTGAATGACCGAGACGATGGCCTGCGCGCCCGACCCGCAAAGCCGGTTCACATTCATCGCTGGCGTCGTGTCGGGAATGCCCGCTTCGATCGCAGCAGCGCGCGAGAGGTACATGTCGCGTGGTTCGGTGTTGATGACGTGCCCGTACGCCACGTGACCCACTTGCGCTCCATCCACACCCGCCCGTTCCAATGCCGCGCGGGCTACCGTTGCACCCAGCGCAATCGGTGGTGTTGCGGCCAAAGACCCTCCGAATGTCCCGATTGCCGTCCGTGCCCCGGACAAAATTACGATATCCCGCATCACTTTTCCTCCCTGATATTCAATGCCTTGCACAGATTTCAAAAAAATTCGCGACGGAACAGACGGCCCGTGGCGTGTAACTCCCAGAAACCAAGGCAAGGAGACCTTAAATGGAAAAGAACACGATGAAGATCCTGCTCGCAAGCACGTTGATTGTATTGGGCGCCGGTGTCGCCATGGCGCAGGACCAAAGGGGTGAGGGCATGACGTTCGAGAACCTCGATGTCGATGGCAGTGGAGAGATCACGGCGGATGACCTGACAACGCTGCGCGACAATCGCTTTGCAGATATGGACAGCAACGGCGATGGCAGCATCAGCGAGGACGAGTTTGTGGCAAATCAGCTGGCCCGTTCGGAAGAGCGCGCGGCGCGGATGTTCGAACGCCTCGACGCGGATGGCGACGGTACGCTCAGCCGCGACGTGATCGAACGCGGTCGCGGCGGTGGCATGGGCGAGCGCATGATCAATCGGTTTGATGTCGACGAGTCAGGCGGCATCAGCGCCGAAGAGTTCGAGGAAGCCCGCACCAGAATTGGTGAGCGCCGGAAAGGTGGCGAGCGTGGCCACGGCAAGCGCAGCAACTAATGCGGGCTGCGCCGGATTGCTCCCCCCGCAGTCCGGCGCTACTCCAGGGACGGCATGGACCCAAAAGACCAGACCGACGCACCGCTGGACGCGCTGCTTGTGGCCTTCGCAAATGGCGATGGCAGTGCGGGTCAGGCGATTGTCGCCGAACTGGGTCCGCGCCTCTTCGGCTACGCCGCGCGCGTCCTTGGCGATCATGCCGAGGCCGAGGATGTCGTGCAGGACGCCATGATAAAGCTCTGGAAGATCGCGCCTGACTGGCAACAGGGTGAGGCGAAGGTATCAACATGGGCCTACCGTGTCACAGCCAATCTCTGCACCGACCGTTTGCGGCGGCGCAAGACACGGGGTCAGGTCGATCTCGACAGTATTGCCGAGCCGCAAGCGGATCAGGCCAGCGTCGTCGAACAGATGACCGAGAAGGAGCGGGCCGACGCCCTTCAAGGCGCGCTGGACATTCTGCCGGATCGGCAGCGTCAGGCGGTGATCCTGCGCAACCTCGAAGGCCTTTCCAACCCGGAGATCGCACAGATCATGGACATCAGCGTTGAGGCTGTGGAGAGTCTTACCGCGCGCGGGAAACGGGCGCTGAAGGCGGCCTTGATCGGACGAAAGGATGAACTGGGGTACGGACATGGATGACAAAAACACCGACGACCAGATGCTGGACGCCCTATTTGCGGCGGGAAAGGCCAAGGTGCCCCAGCCATCGGATGCGTTTCTGGCGCGACTGGCAACTGACGCCGACGCGGCCTTGCCGAAAGCTCGGCGCCGGGCGCCCAAACACCCGTCATCCGCGAGTTTCTATCAACGGTTCAAGGGCATTTTTGCCGCCTCCGGTCTGTCTGGCGCAGCCGCACTCGGCGTCTGGATTGGTTTCGTGATGCCCGAATTTGTCACGACGGTGTCACCTCTGACAGAAGACACCGCGGCCCTGACCTCGTTCCTGCCGGGCGCAGACCTGTCGGTTCTGAGTGAGTGAGGAGCAAGGCATGACGACCGGCACACCCCCAACCGCACCAAAACCACGGCGCTGGCTTTGGCCCGCCCTTTTGGTGTCGATCGCACTGAACCTAGCGGTGGCCGGCGTGGTCGCGGGCGCATTTTTGTCCCCCGACGGGCCGCGCAAGGGTGGCGAAGACCGGCGCGCGATCCGCGGGGTGCTTGGTGAACCGTTCTTCCGTGCCCTGCCGAAAGACGAACGACGCGCCATGGTGCGTGACATTGTCGGCCAGCGTGACAAGTTCCGCGAGGGTCGCGAGGCATTGCGGGAACGGGTGGCCAGTTTCCTTGACGCCCTGCGTGCCGAGACCTTTGATCGCTCCGAGGTGCAAAGCCTGTTGAGCCAGCAACGTGAGGCGGCCGTCCAGCGACAGACCATGGGTGAGGAACTGTTGCTCGACAGGTTGGAGGCGATGACCCCAGCCGAGCGCGCGGCCTATGCCGATGCGCTCGAAGAACGATTGAAGGGCTTTAAGCCGCGCTGACCTCGACCCGATTGCGCCCCCCGGTTTTAGCGAGGTAAAGCGCCGCGTCGGCAGCTTCGAACACGGACTGAAATGGGCTGTCGTCAAACATGCAGGGCACGTCATCCGTGCCCGTACGCTGTTCGGCCATGCCCGCATCGATCCGACCCATGGCAACCCCAATGCTGGCGGTTACCACAATCTCGGCATCTTCCGATGTTTTGACTGAGCGGTTCGAGACGGCGTGACGCAATCGTTCAGCAAGACCGATCGCCATCTCTGGCGACGTTTCGGGCAAGATTACCATGAACTCCTCACCGCCATAGCGCGCAATCAAATCGCAGGCCCTGAGGTTGTCCTGCAAGCGAACGGCGACCTCTCGCAGCACGCTGTCGCCAGCCGCATGGCCATGGACATCGTTCACCGCTTTGAAATGATCAAGGTCGATCAACACCAGGCTGAATTCAATGGGCCGTCCATTCGACCTCTCTGTCAGCCCGGACATGTACGTTTCGGCATAACGCCGGTTATACAGACCTGTCAGCGGGTCGGTTGCCGCAAGACGATAGCTTTGTTCGTCTGACCGGCGCATTGCATCGTTACTGGCTTTGCGGGCCAGCATGCGCGCGATGCGCAACTCAATTTCTTCCAGTCCTGCTGTGTCCGCCACGATATCGCTTGCCCCTAGGGCCAGGGCATGGGTCGCGAGCTCCGGTCGATCTTCGGGATAGACAACCATGATCGGAACCGGCGCAAGATGGGTCTGGTCGCGCAGCTCTGGCAGGATGGTGCTGAGGTCGTCTGGCCCGTGACCAGCGTGCAAAAGGAACGCATCCGGGACCATCGAAAGAGCGTCCTCCTCTAGAATGCGCCCAGCCGGAAAGTGCACGGCCTCATGCGGGGTCACCGCCGATAGTTGGCCCGGCAAAGCGTCCAGCTCGCCGATGCAGACAAGGCGCGCACGCGAACCGAAACTGGCGGCAGCCTCGGAAAACCCAAAGCTTGCCGCAGTCACGCGCCGGCGTTCCGCCTCTCGCTCGGCCTCACCCTCGCGGATCAATCCGCGCACCCGCGCCAGCAATAGCTCATCCGGTGTTTTTGATGGCAACACATCCCGCGCACCCGCGCGCAGCACCAGTAACCGTCGCAGGGGCGTGCATTTGGCGTCCAGGCATAGGACCGGTGCCTTGGTTCCCGTCAACTGTGCCAAGACACTGGAAATGACGCGCCCGGGCTCATGGCTCGGCAACCCCAGAACCACAAGATCGCAATCGCGCAGGCTGCCAATATTCTCCGATACCGACACCGTGCGCACAGCATAGCGGGCCGTTTCCAACAATGCCGCGAACCGGATCCGGTGCGTCGCGATGGCGTCAATGACAAGAACCCGCTTCTGCATGGCCTTCCATTTCTTGAAAAGTCTTGATCTCCCGTTCACTGTTTTCTCATAAGGATTAACAAAGGATTTATCGGAGCGCTCATGACACCGCTGGCACGCGAATCTGCCGAGCTTCTGGCCATCGAGGCGCTGTCCTGGCTTGTCGGGAACGAGGGTTTGTTGCCGGTCTTCCTTGGCTCAACAGGAGCAGGCGCCGACGACTTGCGTCAACGAGCAAAAGACCCCGAGTTCCTCGCCTCGGTCCTCGATTTCCTGTTGATGGACGACGCCTGGATACAAGAGTTTTGCGCCAGTTCAGGCTATGCACATGACTTTCCGGTCCGAGCGCGTGCCGCGTTGCCCGGCGGGGCGCAGGTCAACTGGACCTGACAATCAGGCGGATTTCTTGCGGCGTGCCCGCTTGGGCGTGTTCTGATCGATGAAGTCCAGCACCAGCGGGCGGATGTTGTTGCGCCAGCTCTTACCGGCGAAAATGCCGTAATGCCCGGCCAGCGGTTCCAGATGCCGCGCCTTCATCTCGTCCGGCAATCCGGTCAAAAGGTCCAGCGCAGCAAGGCATTGACCCGGGGCCGAGATATCGTCCTTTTCGCCCTCGACGACCTTCACGGCGACATTGGTGATCTTGCCGATGTCCACCTGGCGGCCTTCGACCTCGAAGACGTTGCGTGCAATTTCGCGCGACTTGAAAATCCGCTCGACAGTCGAAAGATAGAACTCGGCCGGCATGTCCATGACAGCAAGGTATTCGTCATAAAACCGGTTGTGCTTGTCGTGGTCGCCCGCTTCGTCCTTTGCAACGCGCATCACCTGCTCGCTGAACGCCTTGCCATGGGTTTCGGCATTCATCGACATGAACGATGCAAGCTGCAGCAGGCCCGGATAAACCATGCGACCCACGCCCGCGTATTTGAAGCCGACCCGCTGGATGATGAATTGTTCCAATTGACCCATCGTCACGCGGCGGCCGAAATCGGTGACGTCCGTGCGGGCACGGTCGGGGTCGATCGGCCCCCCGATAAGTGTCAGCGACCGCGGCTGTGACTTTGGCTCTTCCTCGGCAAGAAGCGCGGTGGCTGCTAGGGCCAGCGGCGCAGGTTGGCAAACGGCGATCACGTTGATCGTCGGTCCAAGGTGACGCATGAAATCGGCGAGATAGAGCGTGTAATCCTCGATATCGAATTTGCCCTCGCTCACCGGGATTTCGCGCGCATTGTGCCAGTCAGTCACCCAGACTTCGGCGTCCGGCAAGAGACTTTGAACGGTCGAGCGCAACAGCGTCGCATAGTGGCCAGACATCGGAGCGACCAGCAAAATGCGGCGCGCCTTCTCGGGTCGGCCCTGGACGGCAAAGCGAATGAGATCACCGAATGGGCGCGAAATCTCTGTCTCGATGGTGACGATATGGTCCCGGCCGTCTTCGCCAACAATCGATTCTATCCCCCAGTCGGGTTTGACGACCATCCGTGAAAAGCTGCGCTCGATGACTTCGCCCCAAGCGGCCATGAGACGGAATGACGGGTTGGGCACCACGCCCCAAATGGGATAGGATGCCATAGAAAGCGCGGTTGCACCCATCCACTGATTGGTGTTCCGAACCGTTTCCATGAGGTCATATGTCACCATGTAACGCATATCACGTACTCCTTCGACCTACATGGCGGGATGCCAAAACGTCGTTATTTTGCTCCCTGACGATTTGGTTACAGGAAAAATGCTGCAGCTGCAAAAAGAATTGCGGAACATAATCATGACTACTGAAGAAATCGATAACGCCAAGAACCTCGAAGTACTGAACGAGAATCTTGCAAAGGCTGAGGAGTTGACGCAACGCTTTGTGTCAGCGGTCGCGCAAAAAAAGCACATACACCCGGGACTGCAGGGACCAGGCCAGGACCTGTATTTGAAGGCCGCAACGGCGTATTTCTCGGAAGCGATGACGCATCCGTCACGCATCTTGGAAACGCAGGTTGAGTACTGGGGCAAGGCGCTCAAGCATTTCGTCGAAGCGCAGGAAACGCTGATGAGCGGGCATTTGGCCGCACCTGAGGATACTGGTCCAAAGGACCGCAGGTTCGCCAACGAATTGTGGGACCGTCATCCCTATTTCAACTTCATCAAGCAACAGTACCTGTTTACTGCCGAAGCCGTGCACAATGCCGTCGAACAACTCGACGATCTGGACGCAAGCTATCAAAAGCGACTGCGCTATTTCTCTCAGCAGATCATCGACATGATGAGCCCCACGAACTTCTTTGGCACCAACCCAGAAGCCCTGACCAAAGCGGTCGAGACCAACGGTCAATCCCTGGTCGACGGTCTGGAAAACCTCGTTCGGGATATCGAGGCGTCCGATGGCGAGTTGCTTGTCACTTTGGCTGACAAGGATGCCTTCACCGTGGGCGAGAACATCGGCGCGAGCGAGGGGTCAGTTGTGTTCCGAAACGAGATTATGGAACTGATCCAGTACACGCCGACCACCGAGAAAGTGCACAAGACACCCCTCATCATCTTCCCGCCGTGGATCAACAAGTTCTACATCCTCGATCTCAAGCCGAAAAACAGCCTCATCAAGTGGATCGTGGATCAAGGTTACACCGTCTTTGTCGTCAGCTGGAAAAATCCGGATGCGAGTTATCGCAACTTCAGCATGGATGACTATGTCGAGACTGGCTACCTGACTGCCATAAACGCTGTGAAAGACATCACCGAAGAACCTCAGGTCAACGCGATTGGATATTGCATTGCAGGCACCACGCTGTCGCTTACGCTGGCCCTGATGCAAAAGCGTGGCGACAAATCGATCAAGTCCGCGACGTTCTTTACGACACTTACCGATTTTGAAGATCAGGGCGAAGTGGGCGTCTTCCTCTCCAACGATTTCGTCGATGCGATTGAAGAACAGGTAACCGAAGACGGTATCCTGGAAAGCTTCATCATGAGCCGGACGTTCAGCTATCTGCGGTCGAACGATCTCATCTATGGCCCGGCGATCCGCAGCTATATGCTGGGCGAAGCCCCTCCCGCATTCGACCTCCTGTACTGGAACGGCGACGGCACGAACTTGCCCGCCTGTATGGTGATGGAGTACTTGCGTGGCCTCTGTCAGGAAAACCGTTTTGCGCGCAGCGGCTTTGAGGTTTGCGGCGAGACAGTGCAGATCCAGGACGTCAAAGTCCCCCTCTGTGCAATCGCCTGCGAGACCGATCACATCGCGGCCTGGACCACCGGTTACGCCGGCATCCGGCAAATGGGCGGCCGGTCGAAGACATTCATCATGTCCGAGTCTGGACACATCGCGGGGATCGTCAATCCACCCAGCAAGAACAAGTACGGCCACTACATGAACGATGCCTGGCCGGAGGCCGCGACCGAGTGGCGCGAAGGGGCCGAGTACCACCAAGGTTCATGGTGGCCGACATGGGAAAAATGGCTGAAATCGCGCTCG
The DNA here is from genome assembly GCA_039193985.1 of Pseudomonadota bacterium. Taxonomy (GTDB): domain Bacteria; phylum Pseudomonadota; class Alphaproteobacteria; order Rhodobacterales; family Rhodobacteraceae; genus JAJDOD01. Next base: position 7,267 of record JBCCWG010000056.1, on the reverse strand, counting down.
GGCAAACAAGTTCCACAGCGTGTTCCTGGGTCAAAAAAGGGCTACCCCGTTCTGGCACCGGCACCAGGAACATATGTCGTTGAATCGCCCAAAGGCCACTAAAGTGTTGATCTAAATCGATCAATTTTTTTGCTGCGCCGCGGCAAAAGTACTTGAATTGCTGCAGTGCAGCATGTATATCCTCTGCAGTAGCAAAGAGCAGGGCAGATCCTGTCTCGACGAACCAAGGAGATTAAACATGCCCGCCAAGGCCGCAGCAAACGACTACACCAAGATGATGAAAGACATGATGGGCGCATTCCCGGTCGACACATCCGCCATGACCGAAGCCTTCAAGACACAAGCTTCTTTCGCAGACAAGATGTCGAAGGTTGTCCTGGAAGCCGCTGAGAAATCGACCGAGGTTTCCGCCGGCTGGACGAAAGCCACCATCGGCAAGCTGGGTGTTGTCACCAACGCCAAAGACGACCCGACCGATTACTCCAAAGCCATGACCGATTTCGCTTCGGCTCAGGCTGAGATGAGCTCGGAATCGATGGCAGCCTTTGCCGAAATCGCCAAGAAAGTTCAGATGGAAACCGTCGAACTGATGTTGGCTGCTGGCAAAGACTTCGGTGATGACGCCACGAAAGCCGTTAAGAAAGCCACCGACGACATGACCGCTGCCGCGAAAAAAGCGACTGCGAAGTAAGTTTACGGGTTTCTGATTGCCAACGCCTCCCTGTTGGCATCATCCCACTGGCGGGTCTTCGGACCCGCCATTTTTTTGCCGTCAGCTGGGCGACATGCCCCGCAACCGTTCCGACCGACGCCGAAGAATCTCAAGTGTCGCCAGCAGAACGACCGAGATTGCGATCAGGATCGTCGCGACTGCAAGAATGGTTGGGCTGATCTGCTCCCGCAGACCGGTAAACATCTGCCAAGGCAGTGTCTTCTGCCCCGCAGATCCGACGAACAGAACCACGACCACCTCGTCGAACGACGTGATAAAGGCAAACAAACCTCCTGAGATGACGCCCGGCAGAATCAAGGGCATCTGCACGCGGAAGAACGTCGTCACTGGGTCTGCGCCCAGATTTGCCGCCGCCCGCGTCAAGCTGCGGTCGAATCCCACCAGCGTCGCCGTCACCGTGATGATGACAAAGGGAATGCCCAGCGCGGCGTGCGCCAGCACCACACCCCAATAGGTGCCCTGCAACCCGATCCGGCTATAGAAGAAGAACATACCGGCCGCACTGATGATCAGTGGCACGATCATAGGCGAGATCAGGATCGCCATGATCGCCCGCCGGAACGGCACATGCGGCTGGCTGAGACCTATGGCCGCGAGTGTGCCGAAGCCCACCGACAAAAGCGTCGCCATCGGCGCAATCGTCACCGAGTTCCAAAGCGCCTGTTGCCAGTTGTCGTTGGTGAAGAAGTCTTCGTAATGCTTCAGAGAATACCCGTCGGGGTCAAGCGCCAGCATCGCGGGGGTGAAGGTAAAGAAATCCTCGGCATTGAAGCTCAGCGGCACGATAACAAGGATCGGCGCGATCAGGAAAAAGAAGATCAGCGCACAGATCACCCGGAACCCATAGTACCAGATGCGCTGCCCGGTTGTCGCATAAGGGGGCAAGCCGCTCATCCGCACCTCCTGTTAACGCTACGATCGATTAACCTTAACGCCTTTCTTCTTGGCGAAAATACTCCGGGGGAGTCACCGCAGGTGACGGGGGCAGAGCCCCCCTGATGGACCAACATCCTCATCCCCCCAGCTTCACGTTGTCGATGCCCACGATCCGGTCGTAGGCCCAATAGAGGATCAAAACCGCCGCCAGCAGGATCGTCCCAAGCGCCGCAGCCAAACCCCAGTTGAGCGAGGACGAGATGTGGAACGCGATCCGATTCGAGATGAACACGCCCTGCGTGCCACCGACCAGTTCCGGCGTGATGTAGTACCCGATGGCCAGAATGAAGACGAGGATACTGCCCGCCCCGATACCCGGCACACTTTGCGGGAAGTATACCCGCCAGAACGCCGTCCAGTTCGTGGCGCCAAGCGACTTTGCGGCCCGCAGGTAACTCGGCGGGATCGTCTTCATCACCGAATACAAGGGCAGGATCATGAAGGGCAGCAGGATATGCGTCATCGCAATGATCGTGCCGGTCTGGTTGTTGATCATCACCAGCCGCCCGGCATCGTCGATCAGCCCCGACCAGACGAGGATATCGTTGATGACCCCTTGTTGTTGCAACAGCACTTTCCACGCACTGGTCCGCACCAGAAGCGACGTCCAGAACGGCAGCAAGACCAGGATAAGCAGGATGTTCGACGTGCGCGCGGGCAGGTTCGCCAGAAGCCAGGCAATCGGATAGCCCAGCAAGATGCATGAAACGGTAATCATCAGCGACATAAACAGCGTGCGTTGGAACAGCATGACATAAATGCGCTGATCCTCATCCCGCGCTGAAACACCCTCGGGCGTCAGTTGCAGGTCGACCGAGTTGAGGAAGTATCCGGGAGTGTAGCTGGCCGCATAGGTCTGGATCGTTTTCCACACCTCGGGGTCCGCCCAGTCTTCGTCCACATCGATCAACTGCTCGGAAATCAACACCGGCTCGATTTCAGCGACGGCGAGTCGTGCTTCCTCGAGGAGCGCGTTCTCGTAGCCCTCGGAAACCGTGAGGTCCGCATAAAGCGCAGCGAACAAAACATCCCAGAGCTCTTCCTCCAGCGGATCGTCGCCGTTCTCGCGCTGCACCTCGACCCATGTCGCGTAAGCCGACGCGGTGCGCGGGCCTGCAGCGTCAGCGACCTCGGACCAAGTCTCCGGGCGTTCCCAGGCTGCGTTAAGATCGGTAAACGCGTCGGCGTACTCGTCGGTCTCGAACCGGCCCACCCTTCGTCCCGACTTGCGAAAGAGCGACGAAACCCCTGTTTTCTCATAGTTCAGCCGTGTGCCCAGCCGGGTGTGCAGTTTGCGCTCCTCGGCGAAGACCAGATCGGTGTAGAACGCCAGATATGCTTCTTCCGGCGGCAACGCTTCGGCATCCGCATCCCATGTGCGCAGCGCTTGCACGGTGCGCGGGATCGTATCGCGCACGATATTGTTCTCGACCGAGCGGAACAACATGTCGGCAATGGGTGCTACGAAGGTGATCAGGATGAACAGCAAAAGCGGCGCCACCAGCAGAAACGCTCTGAGCTTTTCGCGGCGCAGTGCCCGGTTCAGGCTCTTTTTCAGCGGTGTACCGTCTGCGGCCAGCATCGGCCCATCCTGTGGCTCCGTTTGCGGTGCAGGGCGCGCGCCATTGAAACTTCCGGGGCTCACCGCCTGATCGCTCATCCTTCGTGGCCCTCCACGACGATAATCGTGCTTGTCGCGCACCGGCGACGAATGTCGGCCACTTCCTGGTACTCGGGGTCGTTATACGCGGCCAGCGCCGCCTCGTAGCTTGGGAATTCGATCACAACATGGCGGTCACCAGCCGTGCCCTCCATCACCTTGGATTGTCCTCCACGCACGACGAAGGAGGCTCCGTGGCTTTCCAGGATCGGGGTGTCGCGCCGCACGTATTCCGGATACCCCTCCGGATCCGTCACAGTGATATGGCCGATGATATAACCTTTTGGCATGTCGTCCGTCCCCCGAATGAAAAGGCCCCGGGTCATGCCCGGGGCCTCCATAGTGTTACTGCGCCAGCCACGCCTGGAACTTGGCGTCCAGGTCATCGCGATAATCGGCCCACCATTCATAGTTGAAGAGGAACGTGTTGACCGAGTTCGCCGGATCGGTCGGCATATGCGGTGCCATCTCGATGCCAAGGTCGGCATGCTGACCCACCAGCGGCGCCGAAGATGCACGTGCCGGACCGTAGGAGATGTACTTGGCCTGATCCGCCAGACGCTGGGTGTCGGTCGCGAACTTCACAAAGTCCATTGCGCGCGCCAGACGATCTTCCGGCAAACCGGCGGGAATGATCCAACCGTCAAGGTCGAACATCTGCCAGTCCCAGAGCATGCCAACCGGCTGGTTCTGTTCTTCGATCACACTGAAGAGACGACCGTTATAGGTCGACCCGATGGTCACCTCACCATCTGCCAGAAGCTGCGGAGTTTCCGCACCGGCGCTCCACCAGATCGTGTTGTCCTTGATCGTATCAAGCTTTGCGAACGCCCGGTCCTGACCTTCTTCGGTCTCCAGAACGTCATAGACTTCCGAGATGTCGACACCATCACAGATCAGCGCCCACTCCAGGTTGGCGATCGGACGACGCTCCAACGAACGCTTGCCGGGATAGGTCTCGGTGTCGAAGATGGCACAAACGCTGGTCGGCGCGCTGTCCAGCTTGTCGGTACGGAAGCCGAACGCGGTCGAATAGACGATCTGCGGGATAAAGCAGTCGCTGACGATCAGGTCACCGAAGTCTTCGGTGGCCGAGGTGCCATCGGGCGCTGCCGCCAGCATCTCGTCATGGTCGATCTCCATCGCCAGACCTTCGTCGCACAGGCGGATGGCATCGGCAGCAACCACGTCGACCACGTCCCAGGTGATGTTGCCGGCCTCGTTCATCGCGCGGAGCTTCGCCACGGCCTCGGCCGAGCTTTCGTCCCAAACGAAGCTGGTGCCGGTCATCTCGGCATAAGGCTCGGAATAGGCGCGCTGCTGCGACACCTGGTAAGCCCCGCCCCAGGATACGACGGTCAGTTCATCCGCCATATGGCCATCGGCCAGCGACGCACCAGCGGACACGGCCAATGCGGTCGTTGCCAAAAGTGTTGTCGTGAATTTCATGTCTTTACTCCCATGTCCCGATATTGCTGATGAAGGCCGAACCTCGGAACTGGTACCCGACCTTCTTTCTTCCCGCGCCTTCACTTTGGGCAAAGCGCGGCGTTCTTTAGGCGTCGAGCGCCCGACAGTCTTCGGGCAACCAACCGATTTCGATCGTCTCGCCCGGCTTCAAACGCACCTGGTCCGGCGCATTTCGGGTCTTCACCACGAAATCATCCCGCCCGGCCACACGCAAACGCGTGCGAAAGATATCGCCCATGTAAATGAATTCAAGCACTTCGGCTTTCAGCGTATGCACACCCTCGCGCAAACGATCCTTGTTGAACTCCACGCGTTCCGGGCGGATCGAGACCTGTGTGCGTTCGCCGGGCTGCGACACGTTCACTGGCATCGCATCAATCACATCGCCCGAGTCCAGCTTCACGGTGCAGGTGCCGTCGGCAACGGTTTCGACCACACCGGCCAGCGTGTTGTTCTCACCGATGAACTGCGCCACGAAACTGTTCTCCGGCGCTTCATAGAGCACGTCCGGCGGTGCAAGCTGCTGGATGCGGCCATCGTCGAACACCGCTACACGGTCTGACATGGTCAGCGCTTCGGTCTGGTCGTGGGTCACATAAACAGTCGTGATGCCAAGGTCATGCGCCAGATTGGTGATCTCAAACTGCATATGTTCGCGCAACTGCTTGTCGAGCGCGCCCAGCGGTTCGTCCATCAGGACCAGTTCCGGCTCGAACACCAGCGCGCGTGCCAGCGCAACGCGCTGCTGCTGACCGCCGGACAACTGCGCCGGTCGGCGGCCGCCAAATGCACCCATCTGCACCATGTCGAGCGCGCGCTTGACCTTCTCTTCCCGCTCAGACTTGCCGATTTTGCGAACTTCAAGCGGAAACGCCAGGTTCTCCGCCACCGTCATATGCGGGAAAAGCGCATAGTTCTGAAAGACCATGCCGATGCCGCGCTTGTGCGGCGGGATGTTGTTGATGGGGTCTCCATCGAGCAGGATTTCACCATGTGTCGCGGTCTCAAACCCGGCAAGCATCATCAGGCAGGTCGTCTTGCCCGAGCCCGAAGGCCCCAACATGGTCAGGAATTCACCTTGGCCGATGGACAGGTTCAGGTCTTTGACAACGAGAATTTCGCCATCATAACTTTTCTGAACGCGATCAAAGACGACGAAATCGCCCGTTTCAGTGTCTTTCGGCACGCAGCCTCCCAGTCCCACGATCAACCCGCGCCAGCCAACACGAAGACGTTGCGGAATTCAACAGCATAAGCCGAAAAGAACGGCAAAGGCCCGCTGCCGCACTTTCAAAAAGCAATCCCCAGCATCGCTGCACGCTTCGGTGTCAGTCAGCGAACAAGGCGACACATGTTAACTCGGGCTTGACCGCAGACCCGCAAACAGACCTGATCAGCGGCATGACGGCCCTTCCCTTCTCTCCCGCCGAATACACACGACGACTTGAAAAGACCCGCGCCGCCATGGCCGCAAGCGACCTCGAAGCGATGTTCGTCGAAGACCCGTCCAATATGGCCTGGCTCACCGGCTATGACGGCTGGTCGTTCTATGTGCACCAAGGTGTCATCGTTACTCACGATCGCGCCCCTATCTGGTGGGGCCGCGCGCAGGACCGGAACGGCGCCTTGCGCACGGTCTGGATGGAGGCTGGCGATGTCGTTTCATATGCCGAGACCTTTGTACAATCGACCCAGCGCCACCCGATGGAGGACCTCGCGGCCAAGCTTTCCGACCTCGGGTATCGTTCCGCGCGCATCGGTGTCGAGCTTGAGAACTACTACTACTCCGCCAAAGCACACCTGACCCTTGTCGAAAATCTGCCGGACGCGACGCTTTCGGATGCCACCGCCCTGGTGAACTGGCAACGCGCGGTGAAATCCGATGAAGAGCAGGCGTTCATGCACAAGGCTGCGCGCATCTCCGAACGGCTCGTTGATCTCGCGCGGGAACGGATCGAGCCAGGTCTGCCAAAAAACCGGCTGGTCGCCGAGATCATGGCTGAGGCGATACGCGGCGATGGGGAAGACTGGGGCGATTATGCGGCTATCGTCCCCCTTCTCGCGTCAGGCCCAGATGCGGCAGCCCCTCACCTGACTTGGACCGGCGAGCCTTTCAAGACCGGCGAGGCGACGTTTTTCGAACTCTCGGGCTGCTATCGCCGTTATCACGCACCCTTTTGCCGAACGATCTATCTCGGCACGCCACCCGACCACATGAAGCGTGCAGAAGCCGCTTTGATCGAAGGGATTTCCACCGGTCTGGACGCTGCGCGCGCTGGCAACCGCGCCGCAGACGTGGCCGACGCCCTTGGCGCGGCGCTGGAACGCGCAGGCATCGAGCGGAATGCCCGCTGCGGTTATCCCATCGGTTTGTCCTATCCCCCCGACTGGGGCGAACGCACCATTAGCTTCCGCGCCGAAGATGACACCATCCTCGAGCCGGGCATGACCTTTCACTTCATGCCCGG
>JBCCWG010000055.1:0-19935 GCA_039193985.1 Pseudomonadota bacterium | reverse complement strand
GCGCGGTCATCCAAGACCGGGGCGTCCCAGCCATCGGTTGTGTGAAAGAATGCCTCGACTGCGACCTCACCGCCGATGCGAAAGTACCCCTGGACGACTACGTCGATGTAGCTCAGCAGGATCGGGTGATGGCCCGAATGCGGGCGGTGCAGGTGCTCGGGCGCGTGGTAAAGGCGGATGTCTGCGCTTGGGTGCAAGGTGTGTTCCACTTCGTCGGCCGGTTCGCGCAAATACGAGCGTTCGCGTTCGTCAAGCGCCGCCCAGGTGTCACCGGGAACCGGTGCGAGAGCACCGTCAATCTCGGTCGCGCCGTCGCGCACGATGGTCAGAAACGCGACCGATCGGCCTTCGACATGCCGCCAGACCCGCCGCCAGCCGCGCAGGCGTGCAGGGTGCAGTTCCCCATAGTCATGCGTGCCCGGGTTCACGAGGCTGCCGTAGCCAAAGACAAAAGCCTGTTCCATGGCCATGGTTTTGGCGCGAGGTTTGCCGCAACACAAGCTCTTGCCAGATGTCGGTATTCGAGCGTATGCAGAAAGCGCGCTATGCGGGAGAATCGGGGTCAGTCCCCGTGCCGAAGGAGCAACCGCCCCGGTAAACTCTCAGGCCAAAGGACCGTGCTGCGCTTGAAACTCTGGAGAGACCCCTGAAGGGGCGCCGAAGGGATAGCGATCTCAGGCGAAAGGACAGAGGGGGCGCCGCCGGGCATGGCTTTTGCCCGCACGCGCCCGACGGTTGCATGTCGGCATTGGAAGGACGGGGGCCGACGATGCCGGACCTGAAACGCACACCGCTTTACAACCTGCACGTCGCGGCAGGGGCCAAGATGGTGCCCTTTGCCGGGTACGAGATGCCGGTGCAATACGGCCTTGGCGTGATGAAGGAGCATCTCTGGACGCGGCAGCATGCGGGGCTCTTCGATGTGAGCCACATGGGGCAAATCTGGGTAGAAGGCCCCGACCCCGGAGCGGCGCTGGAACGCTTGGTGCCGCAATCCGTAATCGACCTGAAGGACGGTCGTCAGCGGTATGGGTTTCTGACCAATGACGCCGCCGGGATCATCGATGACCTGATGATCATTCGCGTCGATTACTCGCGGCTGCACCTTGTCGTAAACGCAGCCAAAAAGGACGAAGTGCTTGCGCACCTGCGAGAGGGCATGCCGGAGTGTCACGTCGAGTCGTTCAACGCTTCGGTCCACTACGCCCTTTTGGCCTTGCAGGGACCGCAGGCAGAGCATGCGCTGGCGCAAGTGATCCCAGGCGTTCGGGACATGGGCTTCATGGAGTATCGCATCTTCGAGACGGATTTCGGTCGCGTTGACACGACGCGTTCGGGCTACACGGGCGAAGATGGCTTCGAACTGTCATTGGGCGCGGATCAAGCAGAGGTCTTCGCCAAAGCTCTTCTCGCCATGGATGAGGTCGAACTGATCGGCCTCGGCGCCCGCGACTCGCTCCGGCTGGAGGCCGGGCTTTGCCTCTACGGCAACGACATAGACACGACGACCACACCCGTGGAAGCGGCGCTTGAGTGGGCGATGCAGAAGATCCGCCGCACTGGCGGCGAACGGGCCGGTGGGTTCCCCGGTTCTGAACGCATCCTCAATCAACTGGATAACGGCGCGCCCCGCCGCCGTGTCGGCCTCCTGCCCGAAGGCCGCGCTCCGATGCGGGCGGGAACCGAGCTTTTCGCGGGCGACGGCCATGTCGGAACAGTCACATCCGGGGCTTACGGTCCCTCGCTCGAAGCGCCGATGTCGATGGGATATGTCGCGACCGAACACGCTCAGACCGGTACCCCACTCGAAGGCGAGGTGCGGGGCAAGCGCATGCCCGTGACCGTCGTCGACTTGCCTTTCCGCCCTTCCAACTACAAACGCTGAACAGGGAATAGACCCATGAAATACACCGAAAACCACGAATGGCTCCGCGTTGAAGGCGACGTGATCGTCGTCGGCATCACCGAACACGCGGCCGAGCAACTGGGCGATGTCGTCTTTGTCGAACTGCCCGAGACCGAGACTCAGGTGACCAAAGGCGACGATGCCGTGGTGATCGAAAGCGTCAAGGCGGCTTCGGACATCGTGGCGCCGGTGGATGGTGAGATCGTGGCGGTGAATGACGATCTGGCGGACAACCCGGGGTTGGTGAACGAGGACCCTCTGGGGGCCGCGTGGTTCTTCAAGATCAAGGTCGAGGATACCGCTCAGCTTGAGGCCTACATGGACGAAGACGCCTACAATGAGATGATCGGCTGAGCCGCTTTCATTCGAAGAAACTCGCCCGAAGTCTTTTTGAGACTTTGCCAGCGCATGGAGTGACTGAATGACCTTCACCCCCACTGAGTATCTGCCCTACGATTTCGCCAACCGCCGGCATATCGGCCCGTCACCTGCGGAGATAGAGCAGATGCTGGCGAAGCTCGGCGTGGCATCGCTTGACGAACTGATCGACCAAACAGTGCCTGAGAGCATTCGCCAGTCCAAGCCGCTTTCGTTTGAGAAACCGCGGTCTGAACGGGAACTGATTTGGGAGATGCGCAAGATCGCCGGGCAGAACGAAGTTTTCACTACCATGATCGGGCAAGGTTTCTCTGGCACCACCACGCCGCCAGCGATCCTGCGTAACATTCTCGAAAACCCGGCCTGGTACACGGCCTACACGCCCTATCAGCCGGAGATCAGCCAAGGGCGGCTGGAAGCGCTGCTGAACTACCAGACGATGATTTCCGATCTGACGGGGCTCGAGATTGCCAATGCGTCCTTGCTTGACGAAGCCACCGCTGCCGCCGAGGCAATGACGATGGCCGAGCGGGTCGCCAAGGCGAAGACGAAGGTGTTCTTCATCGATGAGAACTGCCATCCGCAGAACATCGCGGTGATGCAGACGCGTGCTGCGCCGCTTGGGATCGAATGCATCGTGGGGGCGCCGGAGGATTGCCAGGCGGACCAAGTCTTTGCGGCCATCTTTCAGTATCCCGGCACTTATGGCCATATTCGCGATTTCACCGATCAGATTACAGCGCTGCACAACAACAAAGCGCTCGCCATCGTTATTGCCGACCCGCTGGCGCTGACGCTGCTCAAAGAACCGGGCGCCATGGGTGCGGACATTGCTGTTGGCTCCACTCAACGGTTTGGTGTGCCGATGGGGATGGGCGGCCCTCACGCGGCCTATATGGCATGCCGTGACGCTTACAAACGCGCCATGCCGGGCCGCCTGGTCGGAGTCTCGGTCGATGCGCGCGGCAACCAGGCGTATCGTTTGTCGTTGCAGACCCGCGAGCAGCATATCCGGCGCGAGAAGGCAACCTCGAACGTGTGCACGGCGCAGGCGCTTCTGGCGGTCATGGCGAGCTTTTATGCCGTGTTTCATGGGCCGGACGGGCTCAAGGCCATTGCACAACGCATCCACCGCAAGACCGAACGGTTGGTGATGGGTCTCGAAGCAGGCGGATTCGCAGTAGAGCCAAAGCTTTTCTTCGACACGATCACGGTGGAAGTCGGCGCTTTGCAAGGCGTCATCCTGGAGGCAGGTCGCCGCGAACGGATAAATTTCCGCAAGGTTGGCAAGACAAAAATCGGCATCGCCGTCGACGAAACCGTCCGGCCTGCGACGCTGGAAGCGGTATGGCGCGCATTCGGCCTTGGCTACAAGCGGGACGATTTTGACGCCGACTATTCCCGCCTTCCTGTCGAGTACCACCGCACCAGCCGTTTCATGACGCATCCGGTGTTCCACATGAACCGGGCCGAAACGGAAATGATGCGCTATATGCGCCGCTTGGCCGACCGGGATCTGGCGCTTGACCGTGCAATGATCCCGCTGGGCTCGTGTACGATGAAGCTCAACGCAGCAGCTGAGATGATGCCGATCACTTGGCCCGAGTTTGCCAACATTCATCCTTTTGCCCCCGACGACCAGGTGCGCGGCTATCACGCTATGATCGAGGATCTGTCGCAACGTCTTTGCGAGATAACTGGCTATGACGCGATGTCGATGCAGCCCAACTCGGGCGCGCAGGGCGAGTATGCGGGTCTCTTGACCATTCAGGCCTATCATCGTGCCCGTGCCGATGATCAGCGCAAAGTTTGCCTTATTCCGATCAACGCTCATGGCACCAATCCGGCCAGCGCACAGATGTGCGGCATGGAGGTGGTGGTCACCAAGTGTACCGAAAACGGCGACATCGACCTCGACGACTTCCGTGCCAAGGCGGAAGCTGCAGGTAGCCGTTTGGCCGCCTGTATGATCACCTATCCGTCGACCCATGGCGTGTTCGAAGAAACGGTGCGCGAGGTGTGCCAGATCACGCACGACCATGGCGGGCAGGTTTACCTGGACGGTGCGAACCTTAACGCGATGGTGGGCCTCGCCAAGCCGGGGGAAATCGGCTCGGATGTGAGCCACCTCAACCTGCACAAGACCTTTTGCATCCCGCATGGCGGCGGTGGGCCGGGCATGGGGCCGATTGGTGTCAAAGCGCATCTCGCACCGTTTTTGCCGGGGCATCCAGAAACCGGAGGGCGCGAAGGGCCGGTGAGTGCGGCGCCTTACGGCTCGCCCGGCATTCTTGTGATCCCTTACGCCTATCTTTTGCTGATGGGCGGCGAGGGGCTTACGCAGGCCACCAAGGTTGCAATCCTGAATGCCAATTACATTGCCAAGCGGCTCGACGGCGCCTTTGACGTGCTCTACCGAGGCAAAAACGGTCGTGTTGCGCATGAGTGTATCCTCGACACGCGGCCCTTCGAAGATACTGCCGGGGTCACCGTTGACGATATCGCCAAACGGTTGATGGATAACGGGTTTCATGCACCAACAATGAGCTGGCCTGTGGCTGGGACGTTGATGATCGAGCCGACGGAGAGTGAGACGAAGGCCGAGCTTGATCGGTTCTGCGACGCAATGCTGTCAATCCGCGAGGAGATCGCAGCCATCGAGGATGGTACGGCAGATCGTGAAAATAATCCGCTAAAGCTTGCGCCGCATACCGTTGAAGACCTCACTGGAGACTGGGACAGGCCCTATAGCCGGGAAGACGCATGCTATCCGGCTGGGGCGTTCCGGGTCGACAAGTACTGGCCGCCGGTCAACCGCGTCGACAATACATATGGCGACCGGCACCTCGTTTGCACCTGCCCGCCGCTGGAGGCCTATGTCGAGGCGGCGGAGTGAGAACGAGGCCTTACTGCCCTTCAAGCGTTACGATGCCCGCATAGTCAGCGCGGACCACGTTCCGGATGATCTCGGAGAGTTGTGACAGCACGGCGTTCCGACCTGAGGATTTGCGGCGCGCCAATCCGATGGAGCGTGTGAAACGGTCGTTTCGAAAAGGTCGCACGACAACGTTGCTTTCTGACGAAGCGATTTCGGAATGAACGTAAAGCGCGGGCAAGAAGGTGACGCCCATCTCAATAGCGGTCATGTTGCGAAGGGCATCGAGGCTTGTGCCTTCATAGTCGGCGCGCAGCGCCGCGCCGACCTCGTCACAAAGGCTTGAGAGCTGCGCGTGGAGGGTGAACGCGTTTGAAAGCGACAACACCTGCTGACCTTTCAGATCGTTGTCGACGATCTCGGTGCGCTCTGCCAGCGGGTGGGACTCGGGCAAGACCAGCTTCAGGGGCTCCCGGAAGAGCCGTTCAACTTCGATCTTGTCGGACCTGAGGGGCAGTTGCGCAAAGACGATATCGTGCCGCCCGCTCAGCAACCCTTCGAGCAAGACGCTGGGAGCGGCGTCCTGTAGATTTACGCGAAGCGCAGGGAAAAGTTCGTGCAGTTTCTGCAGCACTTTTGGCAGAATGTAGGGGCCGAGGGTTGGGCTCGCCCCAAGCCGGATTTCGTCCAGCATTCCGGTTTCTGTACGCGTCGAAAGGCTTTCGAGCGATGCAAGCGCATCCAGCACTTCGCGCGCCAGCGCAAGGGCGGTGCGCCCCTCGGGTGTGATGATGACACCGGTCGCGGACCGCTCGAACAGTTTGGCTGACAACTGTTCCTCAAGCTTCGAGATGTGATAACTCAGTGCGGGTTGCGAAATTCCCATACGCTGGGCAGCCTTGCTGAAACTGCCGGCCTCAGCGAGGTTCGCGAACCCCCACAATCGCTTGAACGTGCTTTCCTGCCGCATGACTGGATGTATTACGTGCAGGTTACATAGAGGTGATCAAGCACGATCGTTTTGGTTATGTGTCAACCTGCGCGCCGACGCTCAAAAACGCACCAATCCCCATCGCTCTCCACATGGACGAAACCAGCCTTTTCCAGAATGCGCTTAGACGCTCCGTGATCCTTGTAGACGCGGGCAAAGAGGCGCGTGATCTCGGGGTGATCGATGAATGCTTTTTGGCAAAAGTCAAAGACCAAACGGCTGCCGTACCCCTTGCCCCAATACTCTTCGCCCAGCCAATAGCTGATTTCGGCCGATCCCGGTTTGTCGAACCGCAACCGGGCCTGACCAACCGCCACACCCTCGCACTCGACTGCCGAGACCGAATGATAGGACTCGTCCCCAAGTTCTATAAGTGCAGTTGCGGTCGCGGTGTCGATTGGCCCGACATAGGTTTCCGGCAGGTAGTCCCAAAGCCGCTCGGCTGAGAGCATGCTGGCATAGGCAGACGCGTCGGAACGCCGCCAGTTTCGAAACTTGAGATAAGTGCCCCGGTCGACCGAATCTGCGGCATGTGGGGAAAGATCGTCAGAGCATTCCATCGACACCCACCCTCCCTGCATCGGGTCAAACGCCAGGGCGATTCCGTTGCGGCGGCACCAGTCCACCTGCGTCGCACTTAGTACGCCCATCGAGCGCGGGCGAGAAATGTCGAGAGCATCGATGACCGGAACTGCATCACCGTGGCGAAGATAAGTGGATTCGATATTCAACTCAGCAGCCCCCAACACAAAGTTACCAAGCAAGTTATGCCATAAAGAAATCTAAGTTTGTTCGATTGCACCTATAAGAGTTTTGAATAACGATCCGCGTCCGAAAACCCGTGTTATCTTAGCGAACTGTACCCTGAGGTGTGCTTGGTTATGCTTTACTGTCGCTGTCGCTACGGCGAAACGAGCTTGCGACAGTGCACGATTTAGAATCGTTCCAAACCATTGACAGACCGGTCTCTGCGCCGCATATCCTATTTGATAATTGGAGGACGTGACATGTTCATTCAAACCGAGGCCACGCCAAACCCGGCCACGCTGAAATTCCTGCCCGGACAAAGTGTCCTCGGCACCGGCACGGCCGATTTTCCGTCCGCTGACACAGCTGGGAAATCACCCTTGGCGCAGCGCATCTTTGCTGTCGAGGGTGTCACTGGCGTTTTCCTGGGGACCGACTTCGTCACCGTGACCAAGGAAGACGGCACCGAATGGGATATCGTCAAGGCACCCATTCTTGGTGCCATCATGGAGCATTTCCAATCCGGCCAGCCAGTCATAGAAGGCGATGCGCCGGCCGCGTCGGGACATGCCTCGCATGACGGTGAGGATGGCGAGATCGTGGACCAGATCAAGGAACTGCTCGACACGCGGGTGCGTCCCGCAGTAGCCCAGGATGGCGGCGATATCGTTTTCCACGGCTTCGACCGCGGTGTAGTGTATCTGCATATGCAGGGGGCCTGCGCGGGCTGCCCGTCTTCGACCCTTACACTTAAAATGGGGATCGAGAACCTGCTCAGACACTATATTCCCGAAGTGGTCGAGGTGCGCCCTGTCGCGGCCTGAAGGGTCGCGCAATCGAATGACACTGCCTGAACCAACCATATTGGGGTTTGACACATCGGCCGCGCATTGCGCGGCCGCTTTGCTGATGAACGGCAAGATCGTGGCTGAGCGCTTCGAAGAGATGAAGAAAGGGCAGGCCGAGCGGCTCTTTCCCATGCTTGACGAGGTGATGGGAGATGTGGGTGCGGTTTGGGAGGAACTGGACTCAATCGGCGTTGGCACCGGCCCCGGTAACTTCACCGGCACCCGGGTATCGGTCAGCGCAGCGCGTGGCTTGGCGCTCTCTCTCTCGGTTCCGGCAATCGGCGTCAGCGGCTTCGAAGCAATGGCCGGTCCCCAATTGCTCGGAGAAGGCACTCGGATGATTGTTAGCATTCCATCTGAACGCCGCGATAGCGACGTCATGCTCCAATTGTTCGAGGGTGGAGTTCGATCAGGCGAACCTGTGGAACTGGGTCTCAATGACAAGGCGCCGTATGATCGTGAGCGGATCATGCACCTGCCGGTCGATACGTTCGTCTGCGGCGAGCGGGCTGATCTTCTTGATTGCATTTTCAATGAACGACGCGGTTTTCTTTCAAATTACCGCTCGCTGAAGGGATCATCACGGGAAGCTGCAAGTTCTGTCGCTAGAGTTGCCGCTTGGAGGATGACGGCTGGCCACACCGTTCAAGCGCCCGCTCCCCTCTATATTCGTCCGCCGGATGCCGCTCCATCCGCCGATCCGTCACCGGTGATCCTGCCGTGAAAGCGCATGCGCTGGCCCGTCTGCATGCCCGCGCTATGCGGGTGCCCGGACCATGGACTGAAACGGACTTCGATGAACTATTGGCCACCAAGGCGAGCTTCTTTGTGCATTCATCGGTCGACAAGTATCCCGGAGAGCGCGAGGAGCTGCGCCCTTCGCACGTCGCGGCGACAAAGCAGGCGCAAGACCTTGCCGGTTTCGCACTTGGCCGTATTGTTCTGGACGAGGCTGAGCTTCTGACACTCGCGGTCGACCCTGATCATCAACGCGAGGGCATTGGGCGCCGCTGCCTCGGTCTGTTCGAAAGTGAAGCTGCATTGCGTGGCGCGGCGAAGGCCTATCTGGAGGTCGCAGAGACAAACCAAGCCGCCATTGCCCTCTACCACGCGAGCGGTTGGGTCCAGAACGGGCGGCGCAAGGCCTATTACAAGTCTACCGATGCCCGGATTGACGCCATTTTGATGTCAAAGACGCTTGTCGCTTGCTAACCCGGCGTCACGCAGCCGTTTTTCCCCGATCCGTCCAAGACTCCTATTGACCCCCTTCGCGGTTCGCGGCCTTATTCGGTGCATCAAGGGCGCCGGGGGGCTTGGCCCAACACGGCGCCCAGTGTTTACCAACTGGGAGACTGTTCATGTCTTATCTGAAGAAGGCGCTTGGCGGCGTTGCCGCGCTGGCAATGATGGCCGGTGCAGCGATGGCCGAACCCGCACTGATGTACGACCTTGGCGGCAAGTTCGACAAATCATTCAACGAAGCCGCCTATAACGGCGCCACACGCTGGGCCGAGGAAACCGGCGGCACGTATCAGGAAATCGAAGTCACAGCCGAAGCGCAGCGCGTTCAGTTCGCTACGCGCCTGGCCGAAGCCGGTTACAACCCGATCGTCGTTCTGGGTTTCCAGAACGCTGCGACCGTCGAAGAAGTAGCACCCAAGTACCCCGACACCAAATTCGCCATTATCGATGTCGGCTGGCTCGACTTTCCGAACCTGCGACAGATCACATTTGCCGAGCACGAGGGTTCGTATCTCGTTGGCATGCTGGCCGCGATGGCATCGGAAAACGACACGGTCGGTTTCATCGGTGGCATGGACGTGCCGCTGATCCGTCACTTTGCCTGCGGCTATGCTCAGGGTGCCAAGGCCGTGAACCCGGATATCACCGTGATTGCGAACATGACCGGCACAACACCGGCAGCGTGGAACGACCCGGTGAAAGGTGGCGAGTTGACCAAGAGCCAAATCAGTCAGGGCGCTGATGTCGTCTATGCTGCGGCTGGCGGCACCGGAGTCGGTGTTCTGCAAGCGGCGGCGGATGCGGACATCCTTTCGATCGGCGTGGATTCGAACCAAAACCACCTGCACCCGGGCGAGGTTCTGACCTCGATGCTCAAGCGCGTCGACAATGCCGTCTTTGACGTGTTTTCGGCTGGTGTGGAAGGGTTCGAACCTGGCGTGCACGTCATGTCGCTTGAGAATGAAGGCGTTGGCTACGCTCTGGATGAAAACAACGCTTCGCTGATTACGGATGAAATGAAGGCGGCGGTCGATGAAGCCAAGGCCAAGATCATAGCGGGCGAACTGGAAGTCGCGGCGTACTACACGAACGATAGCTGTCCTGTGCTCGAGTTCTGATGCACGACGTCGCAAAGAACGGCGGGGCGGCAACAGCCGCCCCTGCCATTGAACTCAAGGGTATCTCAAAAGCATTTGGCCCGGTTCAGGCCAACAAAGATATTTCCATCCGCGTCATGCCGGGGACGATCCATGGGATCATCGGCGAGAACGGAGCGGGTAAGTCGACGCTTATGTCCATACTCTATGGGTTCTACAAGGCGGATGAGGGCGAGATCTTCATCGCAGGCAAAAAGACCGAAATCCCTGACAGTCAGGCCGCAATTGCGGCTGGCATCGGCATGGTTTTTCAGCACTTCAAGCTGGTCGAGAATTTCACGGTGCTTGAAAACGTTGTGCTGGGCGCGGAAGACGGCGCACGGCTGACGCCATCACTGGCCAAGGCGCGAAAACTCCTGACCGAACTGGCGGACGAGTACGAACTTAACGTCGAGCCGGACGCAACCATCGAAGAGCTTTCGGTCGGCTATCAGCAACGTGTCGAGATACTGAAAGCACTGTATCGTCACGCCGACATTCTGATTCTGGATGAGCCGACCGGCGTTCTGACCCCGTCCGAGGCTGACCATCTGTTTCGGATCCTCAAAGGATTACGCGATGAAGGCAAAACCATCATCCTGATCACCCACAAGCTGCGCGAGATCATGGATGTGACCGACACGGTTAGTGTGATGCGGCGGGGTGAGATGACGGCGACCGTCAAAACGGTAGAGACCAGCCCGGCCGAACTGGCCGAGCTTATGGTGGGACGGAAGGTTTTGCTTCGCGTCGACAAAGTGCCCGCAACACCGAGTGCCAACGTGCTCGAGGTCGAGGACCTGAGCCTTGTCGATGACGAGGGTGTCGAGCGGCTCAAAAAGATCAACCTGAACGTCCGCGCAGGTGAAATCCTTGGGATCGCCGGAGTTGCCGGAAATGGCCAATCGGAATTGCTTGAGGTTCTGGGCGGCTATCAGAGCGCAACGGGACACATTCGGATCAATGGCGAAGAGATCGACCTAACGGGCAGACATTCGGATGGGCAGACCCGGCGCGCCAAGGGCATCGCCCACGTGCCCGAAGACCGGCACAAAGAAGGGCTGATCCTGGATTACTTTGCCTGGGAAAACATGATCTTCGGCTATCATCACGCACCTGAGTTCCAAAAGAACCGCTGGTTTATGGATAACGATGCCATCCGTGCCGACACCGAGGCCAAGATGGAGCGGTTCGACGTCCGCCCGCCGATTCCGTCGCTGGCCGCAAAGAGCTTTTCGGGGGGCAATCAACAGAAGATCGTCTTGGCCCGCGAGATGGAGCGCGACCCCGACTTGTTGCTGGTCGGCCAACCGACCCGTGGCGTCGATATCGGCGCGATTGAGTTCATCCACAAACAAATCGTAGCGCTCCGCGATCAAGGCAAGGCGATTTTGCTGGTTTCGGTCGAGTTGGACGAGATCCTGTCGCTTGCCGACAGGATTGCGGTGATGTTCGATGGAAGGATCATGGGCGAGCGTCAAGCCAGCGAAACCGATGAACGCGAGCTGGGCCTTCTTATGGCTGGCGTGACAAAGGGTGCGGCATGACGGGGCAGGCTAAGGTATGGACGTAATACCAAAGTGGGCCGATGCGATCCTGATCCCGCTGATCTCGATCATTCTGGCCTTCATCATCTCGGCCCTGGTTATCCTGGCCATCGGTGAAGACCCGGTCAACGCGCTCAAGCTGATGGTGCAGGGGACGTTCGGCAACTCGGCGGGCATCGGGTTCATGTTGTTCTATGCCACGAACTTCATCTTTACCGGCCTAGCGGTGGCTATCGCGTTCCACGCCCGCCTCTTCAACATCGGCGGTGAAGGGCAAGCAACGCTGGGCGGTCTCGGTGTGGCCTTGGTCTGCCTGTCGGTGCCCTGGCCGCATTGGGTGGTCGCTTTGCCATTCGCGATCATCGGCGGCGCGCTCTTCGGTGCGCTTTGGGCGTTGATCCCGGCATATCTCCAAGCCAAGCGTGGCAGCCACATCGTCATCACGACGATCATGTTCAACTTCATTGCCTCGGCGCTGCTTGTGTATCTGCTGGTCGAAGTTCTGAAGCCGCCAGGGTCCATGGACCCGGCCACGCCCCGCTTCCCGGAAGGGGCGCACCTGCCGCGCTTGTCAGACATTCTTGGCGTTTTCGGAATCCCGTTCTCCGAGGCCGCGCCGGTGAATGTCAGTTTCTTCGTCGCCTTGCTGGCTTGTTTCCTGTTCTGGTTGCTGATGTGGCGCACCCGCTTAGGTTATGAAATCCGCGCCTATGGCCACAGCGAAACCGCTGCCGAATACGCAGGCATCTCACCCACCCGGATTATCCTGATCGCCATGTTAATCTCAGGTGGTTTGGCCGGGTGTATGGCGATCAACAACGTCATGGCGGCGGAACGTCTGGTGCTGAACTCGGTCGAAGGGGCCGGGTTCATTGGCATCGCCGTGGCGCTGATGGGCCGGTCGCATCCGTTCGGCGTTCTGCTGGCCGCCCTGCTCTTCGGCTTTCTGGTGCAGGGCGGGGCCGAGATCGACTTCTGGACGAGCATCCCGCGCGAGTTGATCGTTGTCATCCAAGCCCTTGTCATTCTCTTCACCGGCGCGCTCGACAATATGGTGCGAATGCCTCTGGCCAAGGTGTTCCTGGCGCTCCGCCGTTCGCGAAAGGGGGATGCGGCGTGATCGAGACGTGGCTGCCCAACCTTCTTGTCGGCTGGGGCGTGCAATTGTTGGGCGTGTTATCGCCCGGCCCGGGCGTTGCTTTGATCTTGGCGATGGCAACGACGCGAGGGCGCGGCGCTGCGGTGACAACTTGCCTTGGCATTGCGACGGGCGCTGTCATTCTGGCCAGTGCCGGTGTTCTGGGTCTCGCTGCGCTTCTGGCCGATATCGCAGTCGCTATGATGCTGGTCAAACTGGCTGGTGCCGCGTTTCTTGCGTGGCTGGCGTGGAAGTCGTTTGGCAAGATGTTGACGCCCGATGCCGCATTGCCCGCCACGCCGGCGGAACGGGCCACAGGCAGTGCGGTGGCCGTCGGCCTTGCGATGCAACTCACTAACCCCAAGGCTATCCTGTATTGGATTGCCGCCGCCGCGGTGGCCGGGCTCGAGGCCGCGCCATGGCCGATCATTGCGATCTTCCTGGCCGGTGCCTGTATCAATTCGTTTGTCGGACATGGTCTTTGGGCGGTCGCCCTGTCCTCAGCTGTGTTCCTGCGTCTCTATCAGCGCGCCCGGCGCTGGATCGAAGGCGCGCTCGGTGCGTTTTTCGCCTTTGCCGCGTTCAAACTGGCAACGTCGAGGGTGTAGCGCATGGATTTTCTGACACTCGTGCAAATCCTCGACTCAAGCGTCCGCCTTGCGACTCCGCTGCTTTTTGCCTGCCTCGCCGGCCTCTTCTCGGAGCGCGCGGGCATCTTCGATATCGGGTTGGAAGGCAAGATGCTGGCCTCGGCCTTTTTCTCGGCTGCCTTCGCCGCGATCAGCGGGTCGGTCTGGATCGGGCTTCTGGCGGGCATTGGCGCTTCACTCGCGCTCAGCATGGTGCACGGCCTCGCGTCGATCACGTTTCGCGGCAACCAACTCATTTCGGGTGTTGCGATCAACTTCCTGGCCGCCGGTCTTACCGTGTTGATCGCGCAGGACTGGTTCCAGCAGGGCGGGCGCACACCATCCTTGATTGGCGGCGGTCGCTTCAATGAGATTACCTTGCCCTTTGCCGATGCGGTGCGCGATGTGCCCTATTTCGGACCGGTCTATTCTGACCTGATCTCGGGCCATTCGATACTGGTCTATGTCGCGTTTCTGACTGTTCCGTTGACCTGGTATCTGCTGTTCCGGACGCGCTTTGGCCTGCGGCTCCGCGCGGTGGGCGAAAACCCGGCGGCCGTTGATACGGCGGGCATCTCGGTTCTCAAGCTGCGCTACTCGGCTGTGGCCATCTGTGGCGTGCTTTGCGGGCTGTCAGGCGCTTACCTCGCCACCGGGCTTCAGGCGGGGTTCGTCAAGGACATGTCGTCCGGCCGGGGGTTCATCGCGTTGGCCGCATTGATCTTTGCCAAATGGCGCCCGTGGTACGCGCTTTGGGCCTGCCTTTTGTTCGGGTTCCTTCAAGCACTCTCATTACGGCCGGACGCGGTGGACGCGATCATGCCAGTCGACATACCCGGTCAATTCCTGGATGCGTTGCCCTATATACTGACGGTCGTCATATTGGCGGGTTTTGTCGGCAAAGCCATCCCGCCAAGGGCGGGCGGCGAGCCCTACGTCAAGGAACGCTAGGCTCACCGCGACATTGCGTTCGGATCAGAGCATCATCTGATAGCTGGCCGGCACATAGCGGAAACCGCCTTCGCCGCGTGTCTCGACAAAGCCCATGCCGGGGAACGGCATGTGATACCCGATGAGCGGGATCTTGTCAGCCGCAACCATGCCAAGGATCTTTTTCCGGGACGCTGCGGCGGCGGCCTTGTCCATGTCAAACCGCACTTCCCACTCGGGATAGCCCAGCGACCACACATAATGGTTCGCCGTGTCGGCCATCAGCAGAACCTGCTCCCCACCGGACTCGACCATGTAGGTCATGTGGCCTGGCGTATGACCAAAGGCTGAAACCGCGGTAATCCCCGAGACGACATCGTCGCCATCGCCGAGGAAGGTCATATTCTCGGCAAAGGGGCGCACCTTGCCCTCGAACCGCTCATTTTCTTGTGCGGCCCAATGATCAAACTCGGCTTGGCCGGTGACATAGCGGGCGTTGGGGAACGTGGCAGCCCCGGCATCGTTGGTCAGGCCGCCGATGTGGTCACCGTGCATGTGGGTGATAACCACGATGGTGATATCGGCCGCCTCGACCCCGGCTGAATTCAGCGCGGCCAGCGTGCCAGCGGCGGAAAGCCCCGCGTCGAACAATACAACCTCGGACCCGGTCTGAACGACGGTCGGCGTGAAATAGAATTGAGCCTTGTCGGCGGGGATAAAGTTCTGTGCGCTGACATCGGCAAATTCATCAGCGCCAACATTCATGCCGAAAATACCCTGGATATTCTCATCGACGAGACGCGATCCGGCCAACAGCGTCGAGACCTGGAACTCGCCACGGGCGAATGTGTTGTGAATCGCGCTGGACGGCGCGGCGTGACCGGCAGCGACGGCACGTGTGCCGGTGCCAAGCCCTGCGGCCAGCGGAAGGGCCGCGGCGCTGGCCAAGGCCGCGCGGCGGGACATCTTTGAGTTCAGCATGGGGTTCTCCTGTCAGCCATACGGTTGTGCATAGTTAGGGCGCGGAGTGACCCTGTCACTTCATAAGTCTGCACGGTTTGGTGAGCAGGGCTCAGGTCCACCATTCATCGATGGCCGCGATATCCTCATCGGACCATCCAAAATGATGCGCCAGTTCGTGCACGTAGACGTGCCCAACCAGCGCGCCGAGGCTTACATCGCCACGCGCGATCCACTCGTCGAGGATCGCCCGCCGGAAAAGCCAGATCATGTCGGGTCGTTCGGGTTGATCGGCGACCGATTTCTCGGTCATCGGGATGCCGTCGTAGAGGCCGGTCAGCGAAAACGGGTCTTCGATGCCAAGTTCGGACAGCATGTCGTCCGCCGCGAACTCTTCGACCCGCAAAACCACGGCTTCGGCGGCCCCCCGGAATACGTCCGGCAGCGCGTCGCGCGTCGCAAGCGCCAGCCTCTCAACTTCGGAGGCATCGGGGGCCATCAGATCACTTTGGTTCATCGTCCAGATATGGACAAAACCGGGCCGTTGTGAAAGAGCCTCGGCCCATGACAACGACCCGTTTTGCCCCATCGCCGACCGGCTATCTCCATGTCGGCAACCTTCGCACCGCGCTGTTCAACTGGCTGATCGCGCGCAAGGCGGGGGGGACCTTTATCCTGCGCATCGACGATACCGATCCTGAGCGGTCGAAGGAGGAATACGTTGATGCGATCAAGGAAGATCTCGAGTGGCTGGGGCTAACCTGGGACCGGGTCGAGCGGCAGTCCGAACGGCTGGATCGCTATACCGCGGCGGCCGACGAACTTCGGGCCAAGGCCCGGTTTTATGAAGCTTGGGAAACGCCGACCGAGTTGGACCTCAAGCGCAAGAAGCAGCTCAACATGGGGCGGCCCCCGGTTTACGACCGCGCCGCTCTGGCACTGGGCGATGCCGAGAAAGAGGCGCTCCGCGCCGAACGCGGGGCAGGTGTTTGGCGTTTCAAGCTGGATCACGCGCGGATCGAATGGACCGACGGTATCCTGGGCGACATTTCCATCGACGCGGCCAGTGTCTCGGATCCGGTGCTGATCCGGCAGGATGGTCAGGTGCTCTATACGCTCGCCTCGGTCGTTGACGATACCGAGATGGGGGTGACGCATGTCGTGCGCGGTTCGGACCACGTGACGAATACCGCCACGCAAATCCAGATGATCGAGGCGCTGGGGCACACGCCGCCGGCCTTCACGCATCACTCCCTGCTGACCGGTCCGCAGGGTGAGGCTTTGTCCAAACGGTTGGGCACTCTGGCCCTGCGTGATCTGCGGGCGGCGGGAATCGAGCCGATGGCGATCCTGTCGCTGATGGCGCGGCTCGGGTCGTCGGATGCGATTGAGTTGCGCGCCGACCATCAGGAATTGGCAGACGGTTTTGACCTCTCCAAATTCGGGACCGCGCCGACCAAGTTCGATGCGGAGGACCTCAAGCCATTGACGGCGCGTGTGGTGCAGGGGCTTGCCCTTGGCGATGTCGCTGAGATGCTGACCGAAGCAGGCATTCCGGGGGAGGTGCAAGACGCCTATTGGCAAACCGTCCACGACAATATCTCAATCCGAGCCGATGCCGCCGTGTGGTGGCCGGTGTTTCAGGGTAAAGTCACGCCGGTCGTGGCTGAGGAAGACCGCGACTACATCCAGACCGCGTTCGACCTGCTCGGCGATCCGCCTTACGCATCGGACACCTGGCCGACTTGGACCAACGCCGTGAAAGAGGCGACGGGCCGCAAAGGCAAGTCGCTCTTCATGCCGCTGCGTCTTGCCATCACAGGCCAGCCGCGCGGCCCCGAAATGGCGGATGTGATGCCGCTTTTGGCCAAGAAACCTACACTCTGACCCTCACTGGTTCAAAAATACCTCGGGGGGCGAGCGCCAGCGAGCGGGGCGGAGCCCCATCGGACCTCTCATCCCCTCAAACCCTCTTGCCCTGATTGCGCTAACAGGCCATGGTCGCTCCGCTTGAGAGGACTTTGACGATGCCGTCGCATATCCTGACGATCACGCTGAACCCTACGGTGGACTACGCCACAACTGCGCCAAACATCGAACCCGGTGTAAAGCTGCGCTGCTCTGAGCCGCAGATTGACCCGGGCGGCGGCGGCATCAATGTGGCCCGGGCCATACGCCTTCTAGGCGGGCAGGCAACCGCGCTGGTGGCCATCGGTGCGTCGACAGGCGCGAACCTGTTGCAGCTTCTGGCGCTTGAAGGCGTGCCCACTGTCGCCTTTCAGGGGCCGGGGGAAACCCGCCAGTCCATTTCGGTGATCAATCAGGCAACGGGCGAACAGTTGCGCTTTGTGATGCCCGGCCCCGAGTGGCAGGAGCATGACGTGCCGCGCGCGCTGGCCTCGGTCGATCAGGCGGCGCGCGGCGACACGCTGGTGGTGCTGTCGGGCAGTCAGCCGCCGGGGGTGGCTAAGGATTTCCCGTCGATCCTGTCGGACCACGTTGCCGGGCGCGGATCGCGGCTGATCGTCGACACCTCTGGCCCGGCGTTGTTCCATCTGGCCGAACAACCGCGCGAGTCGCTGTATGTTCTGCGCATGAACGGGGAGGAGGGCGAGGAACTCGCGGGCCGCTCGTTGCCCACCCGCCACGACACGGCGGCCTTTGCCCGTGGGCTTATCGAAAGGGGCGTTGCGCGCATCGTTATCGTTGCGCGCGGGGCGGACGGGTCAGTCATGGCAACACCCGATGGCGCGTGGCACGGCGTTAGTCCCCCCGCACCTGTTATCTCGCGCGTTGGTGCAGGGGACAGCTTTGTCGGGGCCTTCACGCTCGGACTCTCGCGTGATGATCCCGTCGACGAGTGCCTGCGCTCCGGCGTTGCGGCGGCAAGTGCTGCGACGATGAGCGAGGCGACCCAGCTTTGCGACCCCGCAGTGACCGCACAGCAACGCCGCGATTGCGTGGTGACAAAGCTTTAGCTTTTCAGCCGGTACCCGCTTTTGAAAATCCACCAGACCACCGCAAGGCAGATGCCTGTGAACAGGGTGATGGCTGCCAGGCTCGCCACCACTGGCACATCTGCCAAGCCATAGAATGACCAGCGAAATCCTGAGACCAGGTAAAGCACCGGATTGAACAGCGAAATGGTCTGCCAGACCGGTGGCAGCATCGTGATCGAGTAGAATGACCCGCCAAGGAACACCAGCGGCGTCACCACCAACAGAGGTACGAGGTTTAACTGTTCAAAACTTCGCGCCCAAATCCCCAAAATGAAGCCAAGCAGCGAAAAGCTGATCGATGTCAGCAGCAGAAATGCAATCATCCAGATGGGGTGTTGGATGGTGATGTCGACGAAGAAAAACGACGTGGCGAGTATGATACAGCCGATCAGCAGCGCCTTGAACGCAGCGGCCCCGACATAGCCGATCACGATTTCGAACGCGCTGAGGGGGGCGGACAGAACTTCGAAGATCGTGCCGATGAACTTTGGGAAATAGATTCCGAAGCCCGCATTCTGGATCGCCTGTTGCAGCACAGTCAGCATGATCAGGCCGGGGACGATGAAGGCACCATAGGAGACGCCCTCAACCTCAGGGATACGGCTGCCGATCGCGGCACCGAACACGACGAAGTAGAGCGAGGTCGAGAGCACTGGCGAGACGATCGACTGGACGATCGAGCGGAAGAACCGCGCCATCTCGAACCGCCAGATGGCGGCGATGCCATACCAGTTCATGCCGCCTCTCCTTCGCCGTCATGGACCAGCCCGACAAAGATATCCTCGAGTGAGCTTTCCGTGGTTTGCAGATCTGCCAATGTCAAACCTTCGGCCTGCATGGCCGACAGAAGCCGGGTGATGCCCGTGCGCTCCTCGCCGACCTTATAGGTGTAATTCAGGTAGCGCCCATCCTGCCCGAGCGTCAGACCGAACTCGGCGAGGGAGGGCGAAATTTCGGAAATCGGGTCGCGAAGCTCGATGCGCAGTTCCTTTTGACCGAGCCGCGCCATCAGGCGGTCTTTTTCCTCGACCAACAGCAACTCACCGCTGCGGATCACGCCGATCCGGTCGGCAATCGCCTCGGCCTCTTCGATGTAGTGCGTGGTCAAGATGATGGTGACGCCGTCCGCCCGCAACCGCTCGACCAGCCGCCACATGTCGCGTCTCAGTTCAACGTCAACGCCTGCGGTTGGTTCATCCAGAAAGAGCACCCGCGGTTCATGAGCAAGCGCCTTGGCGATCAGCACCCGGCGCTTCATGCCGCCCGACAGCTCGGCGATCCGGTTGTTCTTTTTCTCGTAAAGCGACAGGTCCCTGAGTACCTGATCAACGAACGCATCGTTCCGCGGCTTGCCGAACAGCCCGCGAGAGAATCTGACGGTGTTGCCGGCGAACTCGAACGGTTCGAGATTGATTTCCTGCGGGACTAGCCCGATCAACTGCCGGGCCTGCCGCCAGCCCGTGATCACGTCATGCCCACCCACTTCGATGGTGCCCGAAGTCGGCTGCGAAATTCCGCAAATGGTCGAGATCAGTGTCGTCTTGCCTGCGCCATTGGGGCCGAGCAGGGCAAGGATCTCACCCTCCTCGATATCGAGGTTGACGCGCTT
>JBCCWG010000054.1:0-20193 GCA_039193985.1 Pseudomonadota bacterium | reverse complement strand
TTTTCAAGCAGGTCCAACTCGTCTTCATCGCAACGTGCGCAGACAGCCCGGTGCCGGATCGGGCAGTTGCTGCATAGCACGCGCTCGTTCAGATGGACGTTCATATTGTTGATCTGCGTCAAGGTTGCTGTGTCTAGGTGACGTTACACGAAGGACATGGAAAATGAAGCCATCCTTGAAAAATATGGTTTGTTCCGGGCGAAAGTGCCGCGGTTCACCAGCTATCCCCCGGCGAACAAATTCGAGCTCGACGCGGGGCACAGATATCAGGCCGAATGGCTGGGCAAGGTGAAGGCGGATCAGCCTGTATCCCTATACGTTCACATACCTTTTTGCCGTCGTATTTGCTATTTCTGCGCCTGCAGAACACAAGGGACGAAGACGCTGAAACCGGTGGCCTCCTATGTCTCGACGCTGCTGGATGAGGTCAGATCGGTGCGAAACCGGCTGCCTAAGGGCGTCAAAATGGCGCGGCTCCATTTCGGGGGCGGCACGCCGACATTGTTGAGCACCGAGTTGATGAACCGGCTGTGCGACGCGATATACACACAATTCCAGACCTCGGACGACTTTGAGTTTTCTGTCGAGATTGACCCGACCGAAGCCGCCGATGGCGTGCTTGAGACGCTGGCGGACTGGCGTTTGGGCCGGGCCAGCATCGGCATTCAGGACTTCATGCCCGAGGTGCAAATGGCCATCGGGCGCGAGCAGAGCTTTGCGCAAACCCGCGACGTGATCGAGAAACTGCGGTCGCTTGGGATCGAGAGCACCAATTTCGATCTGGTCTATGGCCTGCCCCACCAGACGCGGTCCAGTCTGGCCGACACGCTGGTACAGGTTCTCAGCCTGTCGCCGGACCGGTTGGCGCTTTACGGCTACGCCCATGTTCCGCAGATGTCGAAGCGACAGGTGATGATTTCGGAAAACGATCTGGCGGATGCGCATGAACGCTTTCACCTCGCCACGCTCGCGCGCAATATCCTGACCAGTCATGGGCTGGTGTCGATCGGGATCGACCATTTCGCGACCGAGGCTGACAGTCTTGCGCGGGCCGCCCGCGACGGGCATCTCCGCCGCAACTTCCAGGGCTATACCGATGACCCTTGTCGCACCCTGATCGGGTTCGGCGCGTCCGCCATTTCGGAGTTTCCCCAGGGCTATGCGCAGAACGCGGTCGCCACGGCGGCTTACGTCGAACGGATCGAAAGGGACGGGCTGGCAGGCCATCGCGGCTATGCCATGCGGACAAAGGACAAAATGGTCGCCGATCTGGTGCAGGACCTGATGTGCGACGGTGCGTTCGATGTTGCTCGCCTTAAAGCGGCGCATCCGCTGATGATCGCGCAGATCGACAACATTCTCAGCAGGCTGGTGTTAAGTTATCCGGATGCGCTGGACCTCAAGGATGGCCGGCTGTCGATCCGCGAAGACGCGGCCAGCCTGACGCGGGTGATTGCCAGCACGGCGACGTCGGAGGAGAAACCGACCGGCAGCCTGGCGATCTAGACGGCTTTCATACCTCAAGCCCGTAGATGCGCATTGCGGTGCCGCCAAAGATGGCGGCGCGCTCGCTTTCGGTCAGGTTTGCTGCAAGGGTTTCTGCCGCGCCGACCACTTCACCATAGGTTCCCGCGAGAAGGCAAACCGGCCAGTCCGAACCGAACATGATCCGGTCGGGCCCAAAAGCTTCGAGCACCACATCGACATAAGGTCTGAGATCGTCCACCGACCAGCCCTGCCACTTTGCTTCGGTGATCATGCCCGACAGTTTGCAGGCAACATTGTCGCGCCGCGCCAACTCAACAATAAGCGCGCGCCACGGCTCCATCTGGCCCGCTGCGATCCGGGGTTTGCCGATGTGGTCGAGGACGAATTGCGCCTCGGGCAGAACGTCGGCGATGGTGATACAGGCGGCCAGTTGCGGTTCTTTGGCGAGCAGGTCCTGCACCAGCCCGCGCGCGCCGCATTCGGCGACACCGGCGATCACGTCCGGACGGGCGAGCCAGTCTTCATCCGCCTCGTCATGCGCCTGGTGTCGGATGCCTTTGAGGAATTGCCCCCCCGGCGCGGCCTGCAAAACCTCAAGCGTGTCGCCCACCAGCCGGTCCATCAGGTCGACCCAGCCGACCACGCCCCTGACGTAACCGATGGCCTCGGCCGTCGCCAGAAACTCGACCGTTTCCTCGACCGCACCAACGGTTTGCACCAAAACGGTACCGTCAATCCCGGCTGCGGTCAGTTCTGGGGCGAGGTCTTCCGGGCCAAAGGGCCGTCGGATCGGATCGAAAGCGTCTCCGGTCATCCAGGGATAGTCCCGGCTGCCGGGGGTCCAGAAATGATGATGCGCATCGATCCGCATGGGTAAAAATCCCGCCGCTCTCCCGACCGGTATGCCCCAAGTTGCGCGCCCACGCCATTGCCGTCTTTTCCGCGCCCCGCGCCTCTGCTAACCCGCGCGCATGCTGCGTGTTGACGACATCCGCTTTGCCATTGAAGGCCGCCCTTTGTTCGAGGGTGCTTCGTGCATCATCCCCGACGGCCACAAGGTGGGCTTCGTGGGGCGCAACGGCACGGGCAAGACCACGCTCTTCCGGCTGATCCGCGGCGAGTTGGCGCTGGAGGGTGGCAACATCACGATCAACCGTGGGGCACGCATCGGCGGCGTCGCGCAAGAGGTGCCGGGATCGGAAACGTCGCTGCTCGACACGGTGCTGGAGGCGGACACGGAGCGCGCGGCCCTCCTGACGGAGGCGGAGACGGCCACGGACCCGACGCGGGTCGCCGACATCCAGATGCGGCTGGCCGATATCGACGCCTGGTCGGCCGAGGCACGGGCGGCGACCATTCTCAAGGGGCTGGGCTTTGGGCAGGCTGAGCAAGCCATGCCCTGCTCGGCCTTTTCCGGCGGCTGGCGGATGCGCGTGGCGCTGGCGGGGGTGCTGTTCGCGGCCCCTGACCTGCTGCTGCTGGATGAACCGACCAACTATCTCGACCTCGAAGGCGCGCTTTGGCTGGAGAGTTATCTGGCGAAGTATCCGCACACCGTGATCACGATCAG
The DNA here is from genome assembly GCA_039193985.1 of Pseudomonadota bacterium. Classification (GTDB taxonomy): domain Bacteria; phylum Pseudomonadota; class Alphaproteobacteria; order Rhodobacterales; family Rhodobacteraceae; genus JAJDOD01. The sequence continues at coordinate 17,135 of JBCCWG010000054.1, read as the reverse complement.
CCACGACCGGGGGCTCTTGAACCGTTCGGTCACCTCGATCCTGCATCTCGAAGACCGGAAGCTATCGCTCTATCAGGGGCGCTACGACACCTTTGCCGAAACCCGCACCGCGCGTCTGGCGGTGGCCGAGGCGGAAGCCAAGAAACAGGAAGCCCGGCGCGCGCATTTGCAGTCTTTCGTCGACCGGTTTCGTTACAAGGCCTCGAAGGCCGTGCAGGCGCAGTCACGCCTCAAGATGATCGCCAAGATGAAGCCGATCACAACGCCGCAGGAAGCCGCCTTGCGCAAGTTCACCTTCCCCGAACCGGATGAGCTGTCGCCGCCGATCATCAATATGGAAAGCGCCAGCGTCGGGTATGACGGGCCGCCGGTTCTGTCGAAGCTTTCGCTGCGCATCGATCAGGATGACCGCATCGCGCTGCTGGGTCAGAACGGTGAGGGAAAGTCAACGCTTTCCAAGCTGTTGGTGGGCAAGCTTGATCCACTGGGCGGGCGCGTGACGCGGGCACGCAAGCTCAGGATCGGTTACTTCGCGCAGCACCAGCTGGATGAGTTGCATGCCGATGAGACCCCGCTCGACCACATCCGTCGCGAGCGACCCGAGGAAACCCCGGCCAAGCTGCGCGCGCGGCTGGCTGGTTTCGGGATCGGCGCGGATCAGGCGCAGACGGTGGCCGGCAAGCTGTCGGGCGGGCAAAAGGCACGGCTGTCGCTGCTTTTGGCCACGCTGGACGCGCCGCACCTTCTGATCCTCGACGAACCGACCAACCACCTCGACATGGAAAGCCGCGAAGGGCTGATCGAAGCGCTGGCAGGTTACTCTGGCGCGGTCGTTCTGGTGAGCCACGACATGCACCTCTTGTCCCATGTCGCCGATCGGCTCTGGCTGGTGAAAGACGGGCGGGTCGCACCTTATGACGAGGACCTGGAAGCCTATCGCCGGATGCTGCTGGACCAACCGGCCCCGAAACCGGCCAAGGCCAAGGCAAAACCGGCAAAGCCGCCGCGCGCCACGGTCGCGGACCTGCGGGGCGAGGTTTCGGCAGCCGAGGCGCGCGTCGAGAAGCTGACGGAGATGCGCGAAAAGCTGGCCGCCAAGCTGGCCGACCCGGCCATGTACGAGCCACAACGCGTCGCCGAGACCGAAGGCTGGCAGAAGAAGTTTGCCGAAGTGGAAGAGGGGCTGGAACGGGCGGAGGCGCTGTGGCTCAAGGCGCTCGAACGGCTTGAGGCGGCCAGCACCTGAGCGGTGCACGGGCGTTCTTCTTGGCAAAAAACTCCGGGGAACGTCACCGCAGTGACGTGGGGCAGCGCCCCAAGCACCCTCACCCCTCAGGCACAACCCAGTTCTGTTCAACCACCGCCTCCATCGCGACATAGCTGCTTGTCGAATGCACATGCGGCAGGGTCGATATCCGTTCGGCCATCACCGCGCGAAAATGCGGCATGTCGCGGGTGCGGAGTTTCAACTGATAGTCGAAGCCGCCGGCAATCAGATAGCATTCCTCAACCTCGACAATCCGGCGCACCGCGTCGTTGAACGCCTCAAGCGCCTGTTGCCGCGTGTCGGACAGGTTCACGGACACGTACGTCACATGTGTCAGTCCCAGCTTGAGCGGCGAGAGCGTGGCGCGGTAACCGGTGATCAGCCCCGCCTCCTCCATCTGCTTGATCCTCAGCGCCACCGGCGTTTTCGAAAGGCCGACCAACCGGGCAAGTTCGGTGATCGGCAGGCGTGCATTGGCGACAAGCGCGTCGAGGATGCGCCGGTTGGTTTGGTCAAGCAGTTCGGACATCCTAAAAGTGCCTCCGCATTAAGTCGTATTGGCTAGTGTTTCCCATAATTTGGTCACAACGTCTACGATTGGCACGCTATACTTTGCGAAATGGTGCAACGATGTGCTGGAGTTGTCGCGATGTACGACCACCCGTTTCCAACGCTCGGTCTTGAGGCCAAGTTCGCCGACGAAGCAAACCTGCTGCACCGCCTTATCGCCGAAGCTGACGTGAACGCGGACGAACGCGCCACCATCACCCGCCGCGCCACAACGCTGGTCGAGCGCATTCGCACCGAGGCCAAACCGTCGCTGATGGAGCACTTTCTGGCCGAATACGGGCTCTCCACCCGCGAAGGCGTCGCCCTGATGTGCCTGGCCGAGGCGATGCTGCGCGTGCCCGACACCTTCACCATCGACGCGCTCATCGAAGACAAGATCGTGCCCTCGCAATGGGGCCGGCATGTCGGCACCGCGTCGTCGTCGCTGGTCAATGCCTCGACCTGGGCGCTGATGCTGACGGGTAAGGTGCTGGATGACGAACGCCCCGGCGTGGCGGGCGTGCTGCGCGGCGCGATCAAACGGTTGGGTGAACCGGTGATCCGGGCCGCCGTGACGCGCGCGATGAAGGAAATGGGCCGTCAGTTCGTGCTGGGCGAGACAATCGGAAGCGCGCTTGAGGAGGCTCGCGAACTGGAAGCCGAGGGCTACACCTATTCCTTCGACATGCTGGGCGAAGCGGCCCGCACGCAAGCGGATGCCGACCGCTATGCCGCCGATTACGCAGACGCGATCACCGCCATCGGGCGCGCGGCGCAGCACGACACCATCGTCGACAACCCCGGCATCTCGATCAAGCTCTCTGCCCTGCATCCGCGCTATGAGGTTCTGCAGGAAACCCGCGTGATGGCCGAGCTTGTGCCCGTCGTCACACGTCTGACCCGGCAAGCGCGTGATGCTGGTATCGCGCTCCATATCGATGCGGAAGAACAGGACCGGCTGGTTCTCTCGCTGAAAGTGATCGAAGCAGTTCTGTCTGACCCCTATCTAGCCGGGTGGGACGGGTTCGGTGTGGTGGTTCAGGCTTATGGCAAACGCGCCGCCCCGGCGCTGGATGCGCTTTACAACATGGCAACCCGCTATGATCGCCGGATCAACATCCGGCTGGTCAAGGGCGCGTACTGGGACACCGAAATGAAGCTGGCACAGGTTGCAGGCCTGCCCGACTTCACGCTTTTCACCACCAAGGCGGCGACGGATGTGGCCTATATCTGCCTGACGCGAAAGCTTTTCGAACTCGGCGATCGCCTCTTCCCGCAATTCGCGACGCACAACGCCCACACCGTCGCCGCCGTGCTGGAGATGGCCGAGGGCCGTCCTTACGAATTCCAGCGCTTGCATGGCATGGGTGAGAGGCTGCATGACATCGTTCTGAAGGACACCGGCGGGCATTGCCGCATCTATGCGCCGGTCGGCGCGCATCGCGATCTCTTGGCCTATCTTGTGCGGCGCTTGCTGGAGAACGGAGCAAACTCGTCCTTCGTACATCAGATCGTGGATGAAAGCGTCCCAGCCGAAGAAATCGCAATAGACCCGTTCAAGGCACTTGAGACGGCGAAACGTCCGGCGGCTCTGAAGAACCCGGGCGATCTGTTCAAGCCCGCCCGGCAAAACTCGCACGGGTGGGACCTGTCCGACGATCGGACGCTGGACGGGATCGAGGCCGAACGGCTTTCCGTTCCCACCACCGCCCGCCCGCTGACCGTCTCGCCCTCCACCGGTGCAGTTTCAAAGCTGCACAACCCGACAAATGGACATGTCATCGGCGAGGTGACGGAGGCCGATGCGCAGACGGTCGCACGCGCGCTGGACGATGCACAGGCATGGGCGGCCTCGCCAGATGCCCGCGCCACCTCTTTGCGCAAGGCTGCCGACCTCTATGAGGCGCACCATGCCGAGTTGTTCGGGCTTTTGATGACCGAGGCTGGGAAGACGCTGCTCGACTGTGTCGGCGAGTTGCGCGAAGCGGTGGACTTCTTGCGTTACTACGCGGCCGAGGGGGAAAATCTGCACGGCGATCCGCGCGGGATCGTCACAGCGATCAGCCCCTGGAACTTTCCGCTGGCCATCTTTACCGGCCAGATCGCGGCGGCCCTGATGGCCGGGAACGCAGTACTGGCCAAGCCCGCCGAGCAAACCCCGCTGATCGCGACCCGCGCGGTCGAGTTGCTGCACAAGGCCGGTGTCCCGAAAAGCGCTCTGCAACTCCTCCCCGGTCCCGGCACCACCGTAGGCGCGGCGCTGACCAGCGACCCCCGCGTCAGGGGCATCGTCTTCACCGGATCGACCGCGACCGCACAGATCATCGCGCGCTGTGCGGCGGAACTTCTCGACCCAGGCACACCGCTGATCGCGGAAACCGGCGGCATCAACGCCATGATTGTCGACAGCACCGCGCTCCCCGAACAGGCGGTGCGCGACATCATCGCTTCGGCCTTTCAATCCGCCGGCCAACGCTGTTCAGCGCTGCGCTGTCTTTATGTGCAGGAGGATAGCGCCGACCATGTTATCGAGATGATCAAAGGCGCGATGGATACGCTGGTGGTCGGAGACCCGGCGGAGAGGATGACGGATGTCGGCCCGCTGATTGACGCCGGTGCCCAAGCCGGGGTCGCAAGCTACCTCGACCAGCATCGCGAGCGCATCCTCCACCAGATTGCTGCACCTGAGAATGGGCACTTCATCCCGCCCACCCTTCTCGAAGTGGGTGGCATCGCGGACGTCACGCAAGAGGTCTTCGGCCCCGTCCTGCACGTTGCCCGTTTCAGCGGAGACAACGTGAGCGGCCTCGTCAGAGAAGTAAACGCCGCGGGCTATGGGCTGACCTTTGGTCTGCATACAAGGATCGACACCCGCGTGCAGGAGGTAACCGAGGCGCTGGCCATCGGTAACATGTACGTCAATCGCAACCAGATCGGCGCCGTGGTGGGATCGCAGCCCTTTGGCGGGGAAGGCTTGTCGGGTACAGGGCCCAAGGCTGGCGGGCCGCACTACCTGCCGCATTTCCAGGCCAACCCGTCGCCAGAGGCACCTATCTCAGGGTGGACGGTACAGGCCGATCCGAGCGCTGTTCAAGCCGCCTTGAATGCGCCATCGCCCCCGCGCCCGGACGATCGGGTCTTGCCGGGCCCAACGGGCGAATTGAACCGCTTGAGCATCATGGCCCGCGCACCACTTCTATGTTGCGGCCCGGGCGACGCAGCGGTCGCTGCGCAAGTGCAAGCGGTGCGCGCGCTTGGTGGACTGCCGCTTGCGGTAACGGGAACTCTCGCGCCCTCGCATCTGACCACCCTCACGGGCTATTCCGGCGTGATTTGGTGGGGCGACGCACACACGTCGCGCGCCTATGCCGAAGCGCTTGCGGCAAGGGACGGTCCCATCCTTCCCCTGATCACATTAATGCCCGGCACCGCGCAAGTCCTCCATGAACGCCATCTTTGCGTCGACACAACGGCCTCAGGCGGAAACGCAGCCCTTCTGGCAGGTTAGAGCAAGGTCATCTCGTTCGGTTACAGCATTCTTCGCAGGCGGTTTCATCTTTTTGGAAATACGCAGAACGGGAAATGTCGTGCGCCGCAGGCGCTCAATCTGACACGAAAAAGGCCCCCGCGCGATGCAGGGGCCTTTTCCTGAAGTTTGTGCGGATCAGCGCTTGGAGAACTGGAAGCTCTTCCGGGCCTTGGCCTTACCGTACTTCTTCCGCTCGACCACGCGGCTGTCGCGGGTCAGAAAGCCGGCGGCTTTCAAAGCGCCGCGCAAAGACGGATCGTAAAGTTGCAGCGCCTTCGAGATACCGTGTTTTACGGCACCTGCCTGGCCTGAAAGACCGCCGCCCTTTACGGTGGCCTGAACGTCGAACTGACCATCGACACCAGCGACGGTGAAGGGCTGGCGCAGGATCATCTGCAGCACGGGCCGCGCGAAATAGGCGTCCATGTCCTTGCCGTTGACGGTCACCTTGCCTGAACCGGGCTTGATCCAGACGCGGGCGACCGCGTCTTTCCGCTTGCCTGTGGCATAGGCGCGACCAAGGTCGTCACGGACCGGCTCCCGGGTCACGACTGTTTCGGTGACCGGCGCTTCTGCTTCGACCGGAGCGGCGGCGGTTTCGCCCACAACCTCTTTCAGGTCGTCGAGGGTTTTCACTTCATCTGCCATCTGGTTCAGCTCCGGGTGTTCTTCTTGTTCATGGACTTGACGTCCAGAACGGTCGGGTTCTGCGCCTCATGCGGGTGTTCGGCACTGGCATAGACGCGAAGGTTGGTCATCTGCTTGCGGGAAAGCTTGTTGCCCGTCAGCATGCGCTTGACGGCCTGCATCACCACGCGTTCGGGGTGTTTGCCTTCGAGGATGGCGCCGGTGGTGCGGGACTTGATGCCGCCCGGATAGCCGGTGTGCCAATAATTGGGCTTTTCGCGCTTGTTGCCTGTCAGTTGCACCTTGTCGGCGTTGATGACGATGACGTTGTCGCCCATGTCCATATGCGGGGTGAAGGTCGCCTTGTGCTTGCCGCGCAGGCGCATGGCGACGATCGAGGCCAGACGGCCCAAAACGACGCCCTCGGCGTCGATCAGGATCCACTGCTTATCGATGTCCGCCGGGGTTGCGGTGAACGTCTTCATAACTGAGCCCTTTTGGAAGGTTCGAAAAAAGTTTGCGGGTGTCTCAAGCATTTGCGCACAACAGTCAAGGGGCTTCCGGTCAAATTTATCATTGCAAAACAATGAGGTATAAATTAGGTATTAATATACCCCATGACAAACTATGTCTGCCCTGCCACAGCGCGCGCCCGGAACAAAAAGTTTCCTAGAAATTTTAACAGAATCGGCAGAATTCCGCTTATAGTGAGAAACGTGGGTGATTGGTTTTTGAGTAAGGTGTGTCCAATGATCGCGAGTATCTTTGTCTTCTTTGTTGCTGCCGGCATCACAATTGCCACGTTCGTCTATGGCTTTGGCGGAATTTTCCCGCTGTTGGCCGCACTGACCACGGTTGCGCTCTTTTTCCAGTGCGCCGCTTTGGTCATGCGCCGGAGTGAAGTCGAACAGGCACGATCCGAAGCATAACTGCCAATCGAAAAGGCGCCCTGGGGGGCGCCTTTTCTTTGTCAGCACTGGACAAGCACGCCGCGCTGGCCGTTAAACTGCCGCGGTGCCCCGTCCCTTGAAAAACCGCGTTCTGGCGACCGGAGAGATTGTCGCCCATCCCGCCCGCGGCCGATTCATGGGCAACCGCGGCATTCTTCATGATGAGCACCAGATGCTGGGTCCTGCCCGCTGGCGGCACAAGGCATGGGTGACTTGCGTCCTGAAATGGAAGGACTGGCACCGGCCCGTGATGACGCCAGGCGCCTATACCGAACTGTTTTTCCTCGACGAAGCGGTGGCACTGGCCGCCGGGCACCGGCCCTGTGCGCTTTGCCGCAACGCCGATTACAAGGCGTTTCGCGCGGCTGCGGGCGTCACCACCCCGGCGGGCGAGATGGACCGTGTTATGCATGCCGAACGCGCCATCCCGCGACGGTTCGAGCAACTACGGCAAAGATGCGAGGCGGCCGATCTGCCGGATGGCACGATCATTCTCGAAGAGACCCCCAAGCTGCTTTTGGGCGATGCGATGCACGCGGCCGGCCCTTCGGGCTATGGGCCCGCCGAACGGCGCGCGACAGGCGAGGTCACGGTGCTGACGCCAGCCCTCTCGCGATTGGCCCTGTCAAATGGGTATCGCCCGATGATCGGACTTTGACATCGACGCGCGTCGCGCGCCGATCCTCTGGGGCTCTGCCCCAGACCCCGGGATATTTCAGGGCCGATAATAAAGCGGCTAGTCCTCCGCCTCGGCCTTTTCGGCGAGGTGCAGCCAGTCCTCTTCGGCGGCGGCGAGCAGACCCTGCCGCTCGGTCAGGGCTTGCGTCGCCTTGGCGAACTTGACCGGTTCGCGTGTGAAAAGCCCCGGATCGGCCAGAAGCGCCTCGAGCTTGGCAATCTCGGCGGTCAGGCGATCGATTTCGCCCGGCAGCGCCTCCAGTTTGTGCTTCTCGGTGAAGGTCAGCCGGGATGACTTCTGACGCTCAGGGCTCGGCGTGGCAGGCGCTGAGGCCCTGGCTTTCTGGGCCGCCTCATCCGGGACCAAACGCCGTTTCGGCGCATAATCCGACCAGCCCCCAGCATGGACAACGATACGCCCGCCGCCTTCATGGGCGACCGTGGTCGTGGCGATCCGGTCGATGAAATCGCGGTCGTGGCTGACCAGCAGAACCGTGCCGTCATAGTCCGACAGCACTTCCTGCAAGAGATCCAGCGTCTCGATGTCGAGATCATTGGTCGGTTCGTCCAGCACCAGTAGGTTCGACGGCTTGGCCATGATCCGTGCCAGCAGAAGCCGCGCCTTTTCACCGCCCGAGAGCGCCCGAACAGGTGCACGGGCCTGCGCCTCGTCGAACAGGAAATCCTTGAGATAGCCGACCACATGGCGCGGCGTCCCGCGCACCATCACCTGGTCGCTGCGCCCGGCCACGCGCGACGACTTGTCTTGCGTCAGGCTTTCCCAAAGCGTGGCGTCGGGGTCGAGGGCCGCGCGGCGCTGATCGAAGGTGGCCAGTTCGACATTGCTGCCCAGGCTCACCGTGCCCGCGTCCGGCGCGCGCTGGCCCGTCAGCAGTTCGATCAGACTGGTCTTGCCGACGCCGTTCGGTCCAACAAAAGCCACCCGGTCGCCGCGCATGACGCGGAGATCGAAATCACGGCAGATCACCTTGTCGTCGTAAGTCTTTGAGATGCCTTTGGCTTCGATCACACGACGGCCCGATTTCGGCCCCTGCCCGAACTGCATGGCCGCGGCGCCTTCGCGGGCGATCTGTCCCGCCCGCTCGACCCTCAGCGCCTGCAGGGCGCGCATGCGCCCCTGATTGCGTTTGCGGCGCGCGCTGATCCCTTCGACCGCCCAGCGCGCCTCGGCCTTGATCTTGCGGTTGAGCTTGTGGCGCGCTTCGTCCTCCTCGTCCCAGACCGTGTCACGCCACGCCTCAAACCCCTCGAACCCGCCATCGCGGCGACGCACGACGCCCCGGTCGATCCAGAGCGTTGCGCGGGCCAGAGCCTTGAGGAACGCGCGGTCGTGGCTGATCGTGACAAAGGCCTGCCGGGTCTCGCGCAACCGGGTTTCCAGCCAGCCGATGGCCTCGATATCGAGATGGTTGGTAGGCTCGTCGAGCAGCATCAGGTCGGGTGCTTCGGCCAGCAGTTTGGCCAGCGCGGCCCGCCGACGCTCCCCGCCCGAGGCCTGTGCCGTGTCGGTGTCGGGATCGAGCTTGAGGCCTTCGGCTGCCGCTTCGACCCGCCAAAGCTCTGCCGGCCCGAGGTCGCGGAGTGCGAAATCGCCCAAGGTTGCGCAGCCCGCCATATCGGGTTCCTGCTCCATATAGCCGACAGACGTGCCGGAGGGTACGGTGCGCACCCCGCTATCGGCCTCAACAAGGCCTGCCATCACCTTGAGAAGGGTGGATTTTCCCGAGCCATTGCGACCCACGAGCGCCAACCGGTCGCCCTGTTGGATGACCAGCGAGAGGTCATGGAACAGTGGGTCGCCGCCAAAGCCGAGGCCAATGTCGGTCAGTTGCAGGATGGGAGGGTGTGCCATGGCCGCGAGCTATTGCCCGGTGGCGCGCGCGTCAAGGGCGGGCGGAGGCTCACGCAGTCTCCGAACGATGTCCGACGCGGACATCGCCGAAGAATGCGTCATCTTTCGCCACGTACCCCGCTACCCGGCCACGGCGCGCAAAGCGCGCACACGGGCGGGCGGGATCGCCCGCACTTCCAGCCCAGTAAACACATGCAGAGTGTTGAGGTCGGTATCGACTACCGCGTGGTCGCTCACCCAACCACCCATGTTCAGATAGCTCCTCAGCAAGGGCGGCATCGTCTTCAACGCGCGCTTGCGATCCGGCGCGCGGCGCAGCCTGTGGGCATAGCGAAACACGTTCGGCGCCTTGATCCGTGGCAACCAGCGGCGCGGCGCCAGATGCCGTTCCTTCAGCATCGCAAAGGCATCGGCATAGGCGCGCGTGTCGGTGCCGTGAAACGAGGAGCAGCCAAACAGCAACTCGGCCCCTTCCCGGTCGACGAACGCCGTCACTGCCCCCCAGGCGACACGCAGGATGTCAGGGTCGGACTGCCCGGGTGCGATGCAAAACCGCCCCATCTCGACCATCGGTTTGTCATACCGGGTCAGCGCGTCGAGTTCGTAATATTGCGCACTATAGCTTTGGGCGATGTCCTCGCCCGACGTGAAGAGCATCAGCCGGAATGTCGCGGCAAGATCGGCGGATTCCGCATCCTCGATCAAAACATGGCGGCAAAGATCGTCATAGGCATCTGCGTCGCGCCCATCCTGGCGCGGGGCCGCGCCCGTTTCAGCGATGAAGGCAGCGTATCGCAGGGCTTGCGCCGCATCGACATCCGCCGGGGTTTCGGCAAGTCGCGCCTGAAAGCTGCGTTTCATGGTGCCCGTGCTCCCTTGGTGCATCGCCCCGCACCGCTACATCTTGCTTCGATACATGCGACGCAACATATGACGTGCATAAGACAGAAAGGGAACTGGCGTGGAAAAAGTGGTAAAATCGGATGCGGAGTGGCGCGAACAACTCAATGATCTGGAATACAAGGTCTTGCGCAAGCACGGGACCGAGCGGGCCTTTACCAACGAAAATTTCCCTAAAGGGCCTGGCATCTATGCCTGCAAGGGCTGCGGCGCGCCCTTGTTCGATCAGGCGCACAAGTTCGACAGCGGCACCGGCTGGCCCTCGTTCTATCAACCGATCGACGATGAGATGGTCGGCGAAACCGAGGATCGCAGCTTTTTCATGCGCCGGACGGAAGTGCATTGCGCCCGCTGTGACGGGCATCTCGGCCATGTGTTCCCGGACGGACCGCAGCCAACGGGGCTGCGGTACTGCATTAACGGCGTATCGCTCGACTTTCAGCGCGAAGAGGACAAGGCCTGAAGCGGCTCAGCCATCCTCGAGAAAGTCGCCCGCGTTGAATGTGCCGAGGTTCGAGAAGAGCTGACGCAGGAACCCGATGCCTTGCGTGTTCGACGTCGTGACACGGCGCGACAGTGCAACGACACGCCCCTGCTCCAGACCGAAGCGTTCAACATTCTGGACTGTACCGCTTTCCGAGAAGCTGACCGCGACAACCTCGCGGTCGGTTTCGACCGGGGCGCGCCAAAGGAACCTCTCGTAGTCGGACTTCACATAGTACCAGCCGCGGTCGTCGATGATGCCTTCGGTGCTGGGGCGGCCGAGCAGCCGGCCCACTGTGTCTTTGGTATCGACGCCCAGTTTGACTTCGTTCAACAAGGCATCATCGGGCACATAGCCGTGGCTGTCGTTCAGCCGTGCGGCGCAGCCTGCCAGAAAAATCAGTGATGCCAGTACCGTGAAAGCTTTCAAGACCGTTCCGCGTCGCATACCCAACCCTTGCGTCCAAACTCGTTCCCCGGCATAGCCACAGACCGACCCCGGTTCAAGGATTAGCGCGATGAGCGAACCGACAGTTCTGGCGACAGCCAAGGTGACCAAGCCCGTGGCATTTAATCTGCGCCCGGATGAAACGGTGCGGAGGGAGATCGCGGCGCGGCTCGATTTGCTCAGCCTGCGCAAGCTTACATTCGCGGGAACGGTGGCCCCCTTTGGTGCGCGCGACCTGAAGCTCGACGGGACCCTCGGGGCGACCGTAGTGCAGCCTTGCGTGGTCACTGGTGATCCGGTCACGACCCGGATCGATGGGCCGGTAATGCGCGCCTATCTGGCCGAGATGGAGATGCCCGAGGCCGAAGAAGCCGAGATGCCCGAGGATGACAGCGCCGAGCCGCTGCCCGCCAGCATCGATCTGGCCGCGGTGATGGAAGAGGCGCTGGCGATTGCCCTGCCCGACTGGCCTCGCGCCGACGGGGTGGAGCCAGTGGACTTGACGGTCACCGAACCCGGCGTTGCGCCGATGACGGACGAGGATGCGAGGCCCTTTGCCGGGTTGAAGGCGCTGCGTGACAAGATGTCGGGCGAAGACGGAGACGTTTAAGTCTAGAACGCATCGTCCGGGCTGGCACCGTCGGGGTCGGTCGACGCAGGGCGCGCCGCAACCCAGTTGTTGCGAATGCCGAACTGGCGCGTAACGCTGTCGCCGATTTCAGGCGTGTTGCGCATCAACTCAGCCACACCGCGCGCGATGCTGCGGCGCGTCTCCTGGGGTGCGGTTTTGTGCTGGATCGCCAAAGCCTGAAGCAGTTTTTGCCGGGTCTCCAGCGAAAGCTTATCGGAAATCAGATAGCGGTTCAGAATGCTCTCAACCGCTGGTTGGCCATCTAACTCGATCAACGCGGTCGCGTAGGCGCCGAGATAGGGCACATTATCCCGAATTGCCTCATCCAGTTCTGATTGCAGAACCGCACTGAAATCGCGGTCGCCCGAGAGCCCGGCCAGCAGAATACGGATGGGGGTCAGATCGTCGTCGACGGTGACAAGCTCGCGTTTCAGATCATGCACCCTTGGCCGGTCGAGCGCCCTTAGCGTCGCGTAAGGCGCGCGATCAAGTTCCTGCAGGGCCAGGCGGCGCAGAGTCGGGTTCGGATCGTTCACAAGGCCCGCGAAATGCTGGGCGCGCGCCGCGTCGCCGCCCCAGGCCCAGGACGGTTGCTGCGCGAGCGCGTGCGCGATGACGTCCCGAAACCGATCATCCAGCACCGCGAGTTCCACCCAAGGGCCATATGCACCGTCGCGGGCCAGAAGAATGGTGCGCCCGGGCGCATCCAGCAGTTTTTGGCGCGTTTCGGGGCTGGTCGCGATCGGAATGCCCGATGTCTCGGGGCCGATGAGCGCCGAAACCGGGACAAAGCGCGACGGGTCATCGCCATTGAGACGGGCGATCACCGCATGATCGGAGGCATAGAGCAGGTCGATCAGCGTCGGGTCGGGTGTGTAGCCATGGAACGCGCAGGCGATCGCATGCTGCCCAAGGCAGAAACTGAGCCATCCGCTCAGAACCGAGATCCGCAAAACCTTCCGCATGGCACGTTGTCCAAGCCTGTCTGTTCTGGCCCCACGGGGGCAGACTAGCCGGTGCGCGAGACTTTGATAAGGGGCGCGGGTGGGCGCGCAACAATCCGGGCTGTTTGGCCGCGTTGTCGGGCCATTCGCAGTGACACGGCTTCGCCCTTTTGCGTAATGCGTTTCAGGGGAAATCCGCGCTTGCGTTTCAACGGAATCGCAGTATGTTCCGCCCCTCACTTGAACATTGAGTTGGACAGAGACGCGGCAAGCGCGTAAGACGCCGCTGACCAACGCATTCGAACCCGAGGATTAGGACATGGCTGTCCCTCAGAATAAAGTCTCGCCGTCTCGCCGGAACAACCGCCGCGCGCATGATTCCCTGACGGCGGCAAACCCGGCTGAATGCCCGAACTGCGGCGAGCTGAAGCGCCCGCACCACGTTTGCGGCGCCTGCGGCTATTACGCAGATCGTGAAGTCGTCGCTCAGGCCGACGAGATCGACCTGGACGAAGACGCGGCCTAAGCCCCGTCTGCGCCGGCATAGGCGATGACGGACACGCACCCCACCGCAGACGCGCCCGAGCGCATCACCATCGCTGTCGACGCCATGGGCGGCGATCTGGGGCCTGCGGCCATTGTGGCCGGCATAGCTAAGTCCGTCGCCAAAAACCCGAAGATCGGTTTTCTCATCTTTGGCCCTGAAGATGAGCTGACACCGCTGATCGCCAAGCGCAGGCTGGGCGACCGCTGCGACGTGCGCGACGTGCGCGAATACGTCAAAATGGACGACAAACCCGCCCATGTCATGCGCAATGGCAAGGGCACGACGATGTGGGCCGCCATCGATGCCGTCAAGCAGGGCGACGCCGATGCCATCGTGTCCTGCGGGAACACAGGCGCGCTGATGGCCGTCTCGATGCTGGCGCTGCGCAAGCTGCCGGGGGTCGACCGCCCGGCCATCGGCATCCTCTGGCCCTCGCAAAACCCCGGCGGTTTCAACGTAATGCTGGATGTCGGGGCGGATGTGCGCGCCGACGCCAAGGACCTTGTGCAATACGCACTGATGGGCGCCTCATACGCGCGCAACGGGCTGGGTCTGAAACGCCCCCGGATCGGTTTGCTGAATGTTGGCACCGAAGAGAACAAGGGCCGTCCCGAAATTCGCGAGGCGCACGACCTGATCACCCGCAGCGCGCCCGGCGCCGAGTTCGAATTCGTGGGCTTCGTCGAGGGCGGCGATATACCGTCGGACCGGGTCGACGTGATCGTCACCGACGGGTTCACCGGAAATGTCGCGCTGAAGACAGGCGAAGGCACCGCTCAGCTTATTCGCGAACTGCTGCGCGAGGCGTTTCGCGCCACACCGCTGTCGCGCCTCGCCTCGCTTCTGGCGCTGACATCGCTTAAGCGATTGTCGAAACGGATCGACCCGCGCCGGGTCAATGGCGGTGTTTTCCTCGGGCTGAACGGCACGGTGGTGAAAAGCCACGGCTCGGCCGATGCAACGGGTGTGAGCGCCGCGATCAAGCTGGCCTTCCGTCTGGCCGAGAGCCGGTTCAACGAACGTCTTGCCGCACGGGTTGCATCTTTCGACCTCAGCCCGCAGGATAGCTCACAACAAGAGGCCAAAACGGCCGCCAGTGAGCAGGCGACATGACAAAACGCGCGGTGGTTCGGGGTGTAGGACACTACCTTCCCGAACGCGTTGTTCCGAACGCATGGTTCGAGGACAAGATCGACACGTCGGATGAGTGGATCCGGTCCCGGTCGGGGATCGAACGTCGGCATTTCGCGGCTGAGGGCGAGACCACGTCGGATCTGGCGGTGAACGCGGCCCACGCGGCGCTGAACGCGGCAGGGATGCAAGCCGAGGATATCGACGCGCTGATCGTTGCCACCTCGACTGCCGACCTGACCTTCCCTTCTGCCGCCACGATGGTGCAGGCGCGGATCGGCATGACCGGCGGTTTTGCGTTCGATATCCAGGCGGTGTGCGCAGGCTTTGTCTTTGCTCTTGCCCAGGCCAATGCGCTGATCGTGTCGGGACAAGCCAAGCGGGCCATGGTCATCGGGGCCGAAACCTTCAGCCGGATCATTGATTTCGAAGATCGCGGCACCTGCGTGCTTTTCGGGGACGGTGCCGGGGCGCTGATCCTTGAGACCACGGACGGCGACGGCACAAATGCGGACCGTGGCATCCTGTCGACCGACCTGCATTCCGACGGCAGCTATCGCGACATTCTCTATGTCGACGGCGGGGTCTCGACCCAATCGACGGGCTACTTGCGCATGCAGGGCAAAGAGGTTTTTCGGCATGCAGTCGAAAAGCTGGCCAAAACCGCCCATGTCGCTTTGGACAATATCGGCCTTAGCGGCGACGATATCGACTGGATCGTGCCGCATCAGGCGAACCTGCGGATCATCAAATCCACCGCCGCCAAGATGGGGGTCGAAATGGACCGCGTGGTCGTGACCGTGCAGGACCATGGCAACACCTCGGCCGCGTCGATCCCGCTGGCCCTGTCAGCGGGCGTGGTGAACGGGCAGATCAAGCAAGGCGACCTGATCGTCACCGAAGCGATTGGCGGCGGTCTGGCCTGGGGCTCGGTCATTCTGCGCTGGTGAGCGGCGCTCAGGCCGCAAGGTCGAGGGCCTGCGCGACCTGACGGCCAGTATTCACCGCAAGATATGTCGGATAGGGCACCCGCTCTGACGTCTCGATCTCGCGCCGCAGCCAGTCACGCGTCTCAAGTTCACGCAGCGACTGTGACAAGGCGCGGTCGGTGATCGGGGCCAGGCGCGCCTTGATCCGGGAGAACCGCTGCGGTGTTTGGGTGATCGCCAGGACGGGAACGGTCCAACTTCGGCGCAGCACGGCAAACTGCCCCTCATCGGGAACGGCATCGACGATCTGGGCCGCCACGCGCGCGGCGTCTTTGCCGACCTCGGTCAGCCGATACTCGGGTCGCAGCGGATGGCCGTGGCCGGGGTTCCGCTCCAGCAACGCCAGTTCGACGAGGTGCTTCAAACTGGCCGCAAACGCCGTGCGCCCGGCTCTGGTGGCGGCCATAAGCGGCGCCTGACGCGCCGGTACGCCCCGGTGCAAGTGCGCAAGAATACTCAGCGACCATGTGCGCGAGGTGAGCTTGACAAGGAGCTTTGCGTCCATAAAGTATAGTAACTATAATTTTCGAAAAAGGAAAGTGATATGGCGTTGGTTTCCCTGGACAACACCATCACGCTTGCGACCTCGGTCAGCGATCGGCATGCCAGCGCGGCGTGGTATCACAAGATGCTCGGGTTCGAGCTGATCCATCACATCGATGAAGCGGGCTGGAGCGAAATGGCGACGTTCACAGAAGGGGTGACCCTTGGACTGGCCGAGCAAACCCAGCCTGCACCGGGCAACACGGTTCCGGTCTTCGGGGTCGCTGACATCTCGGTTGCACGCACCGCGCTCGAGGGAGCTGGCGTGCGGTTCGATGGCGAAACCGAGACCATCGAAGGCATGGTCAGCACGGCGACCTTCTATGACCCTGACGGAAATGCGCTTATGCTGGCGCAGGATCTGACGAAGGGCGGCTAGCGCACCCTACTCTTCCAGACGCTCCACCAATTCCACACGCCGGTTCAACTGGCGCCCGGCCTCATTTTGGTTTGACGCCAGTGGAGCCACCGGCCCGACGCCCGCAGCCTGAAGCCGCGACGTGTCGATCCCGTACCGCGCGCCCAGAGCATCGATGATGGCCTGCGCCCGTTCTGCACTGAGGCGCATGTTCAGCTCGAACCCGCCAGTGTCCGACGTGTGTCCGACAATGTAAAATCGCCCGGGCCGTTCGCGCAGTACGTTCGCGATGATTTCGAGCGACGCCTCGGACGTGGGGCGCAGAACCGCACTGCCCACATCGAATTGCACGCCGTAAAGGATCGCTTTGCCGTCGGCATCCATTTCGGATGTGACCTGCGCTTCGCTGATCGTCACCCCATCTTCCGACATCACAGCGCGCGTCACTTCCTCCATCAGGTAGAGGCCCTTGCGCCCGTGATAGGTCAACGCGAAGGCCGTATAGAGGCCGTTCGCGTCGCGTTCGGCGGACAGGTAATGGTCAGGGAAGGCATAGATCTCGTTGCGCTCAATCTGCCCGGTGCGGCCGGCAGGGCTGGTGAAGTTCCGGGTCTCGTGCGCAAGTTCCAGCTCTTCGACCCAATCGCGAAGCGCGGACCCTTCTGGGGTGTCGAACCGTTTGCGCAAG
>JBCCWG010000053.1:0-20473 GCA_039193985.1 Pseudomonadota bacterium | reverse complement strand
GTCCGAAGATCCTTCACCATCTGGTAGGGCTGCAGAACGTAGGATCGGATCTGGTTCCCCCACCCCGCATCACCCTTTGCCTCATGGGCGGCATTAATGTCGGCGGTGCGCTTCTCCAGCTCCAGCTGATAGAGCCTCGATTTCAGGGCCTTCATGGCGATATCGCGGTTCTGGTGCTGCGATTTTTCGGAACTTGTCACCACGATCCCGGTCGGATTGTGGGTAATCCGGACGGCGGAATCCGTCGTATTCACATGCTGGCCTCCTGCGCCGGAGGAGCGATAGGTATCGATCCGGATATCGGATGGATTCACTTCGATCTCGATATTGTCGTCGACGACCGGATACACCCAAACGGCAACAAATGATGTGTGCCTCCGTGCCGACGAATCGAAGGGGCTGATGCGGACAAGTCTGTGGGTTCCAGTTTCAGCTTTCAGCCATCCATAAGCGTTCAGGCCAGTTATCTTATAGACCGCCGACTTGATTCCGGCTTCTTCGCCAGCACTCTCTGACTGCAGCTCGACCTTGTAGCCATTTTTCTCAGCCCAGCGAACATACATCCGCGCGAGCATCGCCGCCCAATCGCAGCTTTCGGTTCCGCCCGCTCCGACATTGATTTCCAGGAACGCGTCGCTCGCATCCGCCTCACCGTCAAGCAGCGCTTCGATCTCGGCCTTGCCCGCGCGGTCGGCGAGGGTGCGCAGGGCCGCTTCGGCCTCGGCCACGACCTCGTCATCGCCCTCCATCTCGCCCATTTCGATCAACTCGACGTTGTCCGACGTTTCCTGCCTCATGCCGGTATAGCGGTCGATGGCGTCGACCAGCATTTGCCGGTCGCGCATTAGTTTTTGCGCCTTGTCGGGGTCGTCCCAAAGGTTCGGGTCCTCGACCATCGCGTTGAACTCCTCCAACCGATGGGGTGCTGTATCCCAATCCATCCGCTGGGCCAGCAGGTTCAGCGATTTCTCGATTCTGGCGACCAGGTTTTCGGCCTCGGCGCGCATGGGAGTCTCCGTCCTTTTGGGTCTGCTGCTGATAGCAACGCGCCTGACCCGCTTCAAGCACAGTTGCTTTCCCCAACATCCCATCGCAGAATTGGCATATGACGACCACGACGGCGATTGAAGCCTCTCCCAAGCCGGAGATTGGCCAGGTCACGATGCACGAGATCTGGACGTCGCTGAAATACGGCCTGCACGACTTTCGGCGTGCGCCCTTTTACGGCATCTTTTTCGCGGCCTTCTATGCCATCCTTGGAAACATCCTGACGCTGATCGGGGCAGGGACCTTCCTTTGGACATTGGCGCTGGCACTGGGTTTTCCGCTGGTCGCACCTTTCGCGGCGGTCGGCTTCTACGAAGTCAGCCGACGGCTTGAGGCGGACGAGCCGCTGAACCGGGCCGAGATCCTCGGCGTGGTCTGGAGCGAGCGGCGGCGGCAATTGCCGTGGATCGGCGTGATCCTGGCGCTGATCTTCCTGTTCTGGAGTTTCTTCGCCCACATGCTCGTCGCACTGTTCCTCGGTGTCTCTTCCGTGGGCAACTCCTCGCTCGACGCCTTTATGGCAACCGCCGATGGTCGCATGCTGCTGGCCGCGCAGCTTGCCGTGGGCGGTGCGGTCGCGTTTCTGACCTATGGGCTGACGGCGGTGTCCCTGCCCTTGCTGGTGGACAAGGAAATCGACTTTGTCACCGCAATGATCATCAGCCTGAAGACGGTCAACGCCAACAAGCTGACCCTTGGGCTCTGGGCGCTGATCATTGCTGTGTCGATTTTCGTGGCGATGCTGCCCGCGTTCCTCGGGCTGTTCATTGCCCTTCCGATCCTGGGTCACGCGACGTGGCACGTGTATCGCCGCGCGCTCTATCACCCGATGCCCTGATCCCGAACCACGCGACAAGGGCCGAGAGTGCCGCCATGGCTGCTGACGCCCAGAGGATCGCGGCAAACCCTGACTGCGTTGCCGCCACATGCGCTGGGTCCGAGCCTACAGTGGCGAAACTGTCAGACCCGCCCGCCGCACTATAGGAAAATGCCGCCAGAGACCCCATGGCCGCGATTGCGACCATGCCAGCGACCCGGCTCACCGCGTTGTTCACGCCCGATGCGGCCCCCGTCTGGTTGTCTGGCACGGCCCCCATGACGGCGGTTGAAAGTGGGCTCACAACGAACGCCATGCCAAGGCCCATCAGGCTCGCCAATGGCACAATGACCGTCCAAAACGCCCGGAGCGGTAAGGTCAGCGCCATCATCGCCAGCGCCACGGCCACGCAGGTCGATCCGATGGCAATCGGCAGCCCCGGTCCGACCACGTCGGACCAGCGCCCGATCCGTGCGGACAAGAGGCCGATGAACACCGACAGGGGTGCAAAGGTGAGGGCGGCGGACGCCTCATCCACGCCCCAGGTCGCGATCACGGTCATCGGCAGAAAGAACAGGATTGCCGACAGCGCGAAGTAAAGGCAGAAGGTGGCGATGTTGGCCGCGCTGAAGAGGCGGACGCGAAACATGGCGAGCGGCACCATGGGGTGAGGGGCGGTCGCTTCGCGCCATATGAAAAGCGCCCCCGCAACCGTGGCCAACCCGCCGCGGAGCGCCGAGCTGTCTGCGCCGAGGTCGCTCAGCGCCCAGGCGGCGAAGCCAAGCGCCAGGGTGGCCAGAACTGCGCCCGGCCAGTCCAGCGCCTCAGTCGTCTGGCCCGCGTCCTCGACCACATTGGCGCGCAGGATATAGATCGCCAGAATGCCCAGCGGCAGGTTGATGGCAAAGATTGCGCGCCAGGCAGTTTCCCCGCCATAGCTGAGCAGCAAGCCTCCCAGGACCGGCCCAAGCGCCGTCGTAATTGCGGATGCCGCTGCCCACGTGCCTATGGCCGCGCCGCGTTCGCTCGCGGGATAGGCGCGGGCGATCAACGCAAGCGACCCCGGAACCATCAAGGCACCGCCAACGCCCTTGAGCGCGCGACCGGCGATCAGCACCTCAGGCGTTGTGGCAAGGGCCGAGACGACGGAGGCCGCCATGAAGATGACGAGGCCAAATTGGATGACGCGCGCGATGCCGAACTTGTCGCCCGCAGCACCACCGACAAGGATCAGCGCCGAGAGCGGCAGGAGGTACGCGTTCGAAAACCATTGCGCCTCGACCAGCGACGCTCCCAACGCTTCGCGTATCGCCGGTGTCGCGATCGAGACAATGCTGCCGTCGATAAACCCCAGTGCCGAGACAAGGATCGCGGCCACAAGGATGCGGGACCGCGCCGCCTTCGAACAAAAGTCCTTGCGATAGGCTGCCTCGGACATGCAGGTCTAGCCTACGCCAAGCAAAAGGCCCGGACGCTGCACGCCCGGGCCTTTCACGAAGATATGTCGCAAGCGATCAGCCTTTCGCGGCTTCCGCAGGCGCCGGCGCTGGCTTGGGTGCCATACCACCGCTTTTTGCGTTGAGCGGGTCTTCCTGCCGCTGAACCGAACCCTCGAAATGAGCGCCGGATTCAATGGCAATGGTCTTGTGGATAATGTCGCCTTCCACACGCGCCGTCGACGTCAGGCGGACCTTGAGGCCGCGCACCTTGCCGACAACACGCCCGTTTACGACCACATCGTCGGCCATACACTCACCCTTAACGGTGGCGCCTTCGCCAACGGTCAGAAGATGCGCGCGAATGTCGCCTTCGACATTGCCCTCGATATTTACATCGCCCGTCGTCTTGATGTTGCCGGTGATCGTCAGATCGGCCGACAGCACGGATGCAGGGGGTTTTGCCTTGGGGGTGCTTGGCGTGCTCGGTTCGCTCATGATGGGGGCCTTTTCGTCCTTTTTATCTGCTTTCTCTGCCTCAGGGCCCGTTTTAGGGCCCGGTTCGTTGATTTTGCTTTTAGAAAACATCTCTAGCTGCCTTGATGTATTTCATCGGGTTGATGGCTGTGCCACCTATACGAATTTCGTAGTGAAGGTGGGTGCCGGTTGAACGCCCCGTGTTTCCCATATCACCGATTCTTTCGCCAAGCGAGACTCTTTCGCCGACCTGAACGCGGAAGCGCGAAAGGTGTGCGTATCGGGTCTCAAAGCCAAAATCATGCCTTATCTTGATCAAGTTACCATATCCGCCCTGCCGCCCGACATGCGTCACCACGCCGTCGGCCGTGGCATGGATCGCCGTGCCGGTGGGACCGGCCCAGTCGTGACCCTCATGCATCCGGCCCCAGCGCGGTCCAAACCCACTGGTCGAACGATAGGTTCCGCGTACGGGAAACCCGAACGGGATCTTCTGAGCTGCGATCCGGTAGAGGTTGAGCGCATCAAGTTGACCCAACACCTCATTGGCGCGGTCAGTCAGCGGGTCAGGTTCGGCATCGCCGCTGGTGGAAAACGCGATGGGTGTCATTGGCCCACCTTGACCCGAGTAGCTGCGCCGGACCTGTTCGATGATGCTGTCGGTGGGCAGGCCTACCGCGCTGAACATTTCGTCAATTGGGGTGAGCGAAGTGGTCACGGCGTCTTCGATCTGACTGAAAATGCGTTCGTTGCGCTGGGCCTCGAGCTTTTTGTCAAGCGCAACACGGTCGAGGTGGCGTTCCGCCTCGGACACATAGTCGGTCATCTCGTCGCGCTTAACAGCCAGGTCGCCCAGCGCGGCGGTCATGAAATCAAGAGTAGTTTCAAGGTCTTCAAGCCGCGTGACCTCGGGTTGAGCCGCTTCGGTTTGGGCCAGTTCGGCGACCAGGTTCTGGACTTCGCCGCGCGCCTGATCACGTTCCTGCATGGCCGTTCGCAGGGTGTCGGCGATCACGTCGATCCCGGTCTCAAGTTCCTTGCGCCGGTCTTCCGATTCCAGAAGCCGCAACTGCATGGCCGAGACTTCGGCCAGTGCCACCGCAAACCGCTCCTGCGCGGCGGCGGCTTCGCGGGCGCGGCTGTCGCGCTCGGTCGCAAGCTCGTTCAACCGGGCTTCATAGATGGCTTGTTCGCGGAGCGCCTGTTCGCGGACATCGCCTGCACCGAGCGCATGCATCAAAAGGATCGCGGACGATACGATCGTCCAGCCAAGAAGCATCGCGCTGCCGGTCACACCGACAAACTGCGTCAGCGGTGAAAGGCGGATAAACCGCGTTTCGGTGTCCGACCGAAGAAAGAGGCGCTGTTCGGGAAACGTCCGTTCAATCGCCGTGTGGGCTTTCGCCAATAGTGATCTTCTCAAGGGCCTGTCCCATTCCCCGAAAGTCTAATCATTGCGCGGATCCTGCCCTGACCTGCGCCTGAAGTGTTAACTTCTTGGGAAAACTCAGGCAACCTTGCTGACCTAGCGAGGGGCGGAACCCGCTGAATGAGCGGTTTTTCGCCGAGCTCACCCGCTTGCCGTCAGCGGCCAATAGAAGTCGGGCGGGATGCCCGCCTCGGCCCGTTTTTCTTCATTGAAGGGCGGTTTGAGTGCGCCGTGAAAGTACCGCCGGACCAGGTCGTGAAACACCGGTTTGGGGTCGAGATTGTCACGACCGCAGAGAAAGTGGAACCATTTCGAACCATAGGCGACATGCCCCACTTCCTCGGCATAGATGGTCTCAAGCGCCGCGACAGCGCCCGCGTCACCAGCATCTTGAAACACCTTAATCATGCCCGGTGTCACGTCGAGCCCGCGCGCTTCGAGCACCATGGGCACGACCGCAAGCCGCCCCAAAAGATCGTCTTTCGTGTCTTCCGCTGCCCGCCACATGCCGGCATGTGCGGGCAGGGCGCCGTAGTGACTTCCCTGCGCTTCAAGACAGTCCGAGACCAGGTTGAAATGCTTGGATTCTTCCTCCGCTGCCTGCACCCAGTCGTCATAGAACCCGTCCGGCATCTCGACATGGCCGAACCGCGCGATCAGGTCCCAGTGAAGATCGACCGCGTTTAGTTCGATATGCGCGACCGCGTGCAAAATCGCGATCCGCCCCTCGGGTGTGCCCGGCTTGCGCCGGGGCACATTGCGCGGATCGAGCAACTCTGGGCGGTCTGGTCGGGCTGGGCGCAAAGGCGGTTCGGCCCTTCCGATCAAGGGCGTTTCGCCCCTCTCGCGCGCTGCAAACCAGTCTGCGGCATGGGCGCGGCTTAGCGCGGTCTTGGCCCGCCCGTCCGGTGTCATCAGCACCTCGACCGCCATCTCGGTGAGCGTTTTCGTTTTCATTGGCCCACAAATACCTTGGGGGGCCGAGCAAAGCGAGGCGGGGGCAAAGCCCCCAAGCGGTGCGGCGCCAAAGGCCGCGCCATCACTGCGATTTCACCGCCTCCAGCACCGCGTCTACATGGCCTGGCACCTTCACCTTGCGCCATTCCTGCACGACTGTCCCCGACCCGTCGATCAAATAGGTCGCGCGTTCGATGCCCATGTATTTCTTGCCGTACATGTTCTTCTCGACCCACACGCCGTAACGTTCGCATACATCACTTTCTTCATCCGAGACCAGCGCCACGCCCAGGTCGTGCTTGGCGACGAATTTGTCATGCTTGGCCACCGGGTCCTTTGAGACCCCGATCACAACGGTATTCGCGGCATCGAATTCGCCCGCTTTTTCGGTAAAGCCGATGGCCTCCTTCGTGCAGCCTGGTGTGTCGTCCTTGGGATAGAAATAGAGCACGACACTCTTTGGCTGCAGTTCGGACAACGTGATCTCGCCGCCGCCGTCGCGGGGCAGTGTGAAGTCGGGGGCGGGTTGACCGACAAGGCTCATGAGCTTTCTCCAGAGGTGACAACGATTCGTGCGTTGTTGTAGGACGGGGGCATGGAAAAGAAACCCCCGACCGGCGCAGCCAAGGCCGAGGCCCCCGCGCCGAAGCCCGGCCCGGGCAAAAGGCAGCGTCGCCGGCGCCGTCGTTTGGGCTTTGCCGGGATCTTTAGCCTGCTCGTCGCGTGCCTCGTGTTCTTTGTCCTGTCGCTGTCTCTCACCGGGCGGACGGTTGCGGTGCCCGACATCCTCCGCGCCAAACTGGAAGACGCGCTGAACGACAGTATGGAGGGCGCGCCGCTCCGCTTGGGCGGCATGCAAATCGGCATCGACCGGAGCGGTGTGTTGCAGCTTCTGATGAATGACATCCGCCTCGCGGATCAGGCGGGCGGCGCTCTGGCCGAGTTGAACTGGCTTGGCGCTGAACTGTCGCTCGAACGCATGCTCAAACGCGAGTTCGCCGCCGAGAAGGTTTTTTTGACCGGTGCGCAGATCACTCTTCGGCGTACTGCCGCAGGCCGCTTCACCCTTGCGGCGGGGCCAAGTCTGGGGGGCGATGAGCAATCGGTGATGGATGTGTTGGCCCGGATCGACGCCGCGATGACCGACGGGGCAGTGTCGTCGCTGGAAGAGGTCGAGGCGGCGGGAATCGTGCTGACGCTGGAAGATGCCCGCTCGGGCCGCATCTGGCAGGCCACCAACGCTTCGGCCACCTTGCGCAAAAGCCGCGAGGCGCTGTCGCTGACCGTCACCTCGGATGTGTTCAACGGAACCGACAATCTGGCCGGGCTTCAGGTCTCGCTGGTGCGCAACCGAACGACCGAACATGTGCAACTTGGTGTCAATGTCGAGGGTATGCCCGCAAGTGACATCGCGTTGCAATCGCCCGTGCTCTCGTGGCTTGGGGTGCTGGACGCGCCCATCTCGGGGTCGATGCGCACCGAGCTTGACGAGAGCGGCACCCTGGCAAGCTTTGCCGGAACGCTCGATATCGCGGGCGGCGCGCTGCGCCCGGCCGAGAACACGCCGCCCGTCGCGTTTGACGCCGCCAAGGCCTATTTCACATTCGATGCGGCGCGACAGCGGATCGACTTTTCCGAGATTAGCTTTCAGTCCGAGGACGGCGCAGGTCTTGCCACAGGACACACCTACCTCTCGGAATTCGAAGGTGCATGGCCGCGCGCCTATCTCGGGCAGTTCCGGTTCGAAGACCTGCAGTATGCACGCGGTGAGCTGTTTGACGGGCCATTGAGCCTGGGTGATGTGCGGGCCGACCTGCGCGTACGGCTGGACCCGTTTGAAATCGATATCGGTCAGGTAATCATAGATAATGAGGGCGTACCGATCCTTGCGTCGGGACGGATTGCCGCGGATGACACAAGCTGGCATGTGACCGTCGATGCAACGACGCCCGAGATCGGGTCGGACCGTGTCCTCCAGTTCTGGCCCCGGGAAGTGTCGCCGATCACCAGAGGCTGGCTGACGCGCAACCTGAATGAAGGCACGCTCTTTCGCCCGGCGTTGGGCTTTCGCTTTGTCAGCGGCAGCAAACCCGACGTGGCGCTGAGCTTTTCCTTCGAGGGGGGAACGGTCCGGTTCCTGCCCGAGATGCCACGCCTTTCAAGTGCGGCGGGGCGCGCGACCCTTCACAATGACCGGTTTTCGCTGACCCTCGACCAGGGTGAGATTGCAGTGCCATCAGGTGATGTGATCGATGCTGCGGGGTCGGCCTTCACCGTTCTCGACACCAAACCCAAACCGTCCTGGGGTCAGATCGACGTGGCGGCCTCGGGTCGGCTCGACGCGGTTCTGGGCGTGCTCAACAATCGGCCCCTGCGGTTGATGGAACGGGCCAGGCGCCCGGTCGATATCGCCGAGGCCGACGTGACGGGGCGGGCCACCATCACCTTGCCGCTCAAGGACGGGATCGACGCGGATGAGGTCACCTATGACGTGGCCGCGCGCCTCACGGATGTGTCGACCGGCGCGCTGGTACCGAACCGTGTGCTGACCTCGCCCGAGTTGGAACTGACGGCGACGCCCGAGGCCGTTGCACTCAGCGGTCCAGCCCGGCTTGACGGCGTGCCACTGACGGCGAACTGGCGGCAGCCGCTCGGCGTAGCTTCGGCCAACGGCGGTGCCGTCACCGGTCAGGTTGTCCTTTCGCCTGAGACGGTGGCCGCCTTCGATCTGCCTTTGCCGGCGGGCTTGTTGACCGGCGAGGGGCAGGCGGATTACGTGCTTGAGCTTCCGACAGACCCGGACGCGCCACCGGTGCTGAGCCTGACGTCCGATCTTTTCGGCCTCGGTCTCGGCATGGATGCGGTGGGCTGGCGCAAACCGCTCGAGGAACGGGGCGCGTTCCAGATCACGGCGAAGTTGGGTGAGGTGCCTGATATCCAGTCATTGATGCTGCGCACGCGGGACCTGTCCTTTGAAGGCGCTCTCGATCTGGATGGCGAGGGCAGCTTTCAGCAGGTGCGCTTTCAAGCGCTGGAGTTGGGCGACTGGCTGAATGCCGACGTCGAGGTGACGCCGTCGCCCAATGGCGGGGCGCCCGTCATCACGGTGACAGGTGGGACGTTGGACCTTCGTCAGTTGGAACTTGGTTCCCAGAGTGCCGGGAGCAGTGGGCAGGCGACATCGGTTAACCTGCGCCTTGACCGCCTGACGGTGTCGGACGGCATCGCCTTTGCCCCTCTGCGCGGTCGGGTCGAGCTTGGCGCACGCGGCATGAGCGGCGCGTTTGAAGCACGCATCAATGGCGAAACCCCCATCCAGGGGACGCTTAGTCCGGCAAACGGGGGGACAGCCATCCGCATCGCATCGGGGGATGCCGCAGGCGTGCTGCGCGATGCTGGTCTGACGCCAAACGCGCGCGAGGGCACGCTTGACCTTGTGCTCACCCCCGTGCCGGGCGCCCCGAACGGTACCTTTGACGGACAGTTCCTGATCGAAGACGTGAGGCTTCGCGATGCTCCGGCCATGGCAGATTTGCTGGATGCGGTCAGCGTTGTCGGTCTCTTGGATCAGTTGGGCGGGGCGGGCATCCGGTTTGAGACGGTCGACGGCCAGTTCCGGCTGGACCGCCGCCAGATCCGATTGCGACAGGCCGCGGCAGTCGGCCCATCGATGGGCATCTCGGCCGATGGCATCTATGACCTGCAGGCGCGTCAGATGGATATTCGCGGCGTCGTCTCACCGGTCTATTTCCTGAATGGCATCGGATCGTTCCTGACCCGCCGGGGCGAGGGGCTGTTCGGGTTCAACTACCGGATGGCCGGTTCAGCCTCCGACCCGAGCGTGCGGGTCAACCCGCTTTCGATCCTGACGCCTGGTGCCTTCCGCCAGATTTTCCGGCGTGCGCCGCCCGGGGGATAACACATGAAACTATCCGATTTCGATTTCGATCTGCCGGAGCGGTTGATCGCCACCCGCCCTGCGCGCCCAAGGTCTTCGTCGCGGCTGCTGGTGGCCACGCCGCGCACGATGATCGATGCGCATACAATTGATTTGCCGGGATTTCTGCGGCCGGGGGATCGTCTGATCCTGAACGACACAAAGGTCATCCCGGCGCGGCTCAGCGGTTTGCGCCGCCGGGACCAGACCGAGGCACGGATCGATGTGACCCTGCTCGAGCCACAGCCGGACAGCAGTTGGAGTGCGCTACTCAAGCCTTTGAAGAAAGTCAGGCAAGGCGAGACCATCGTCTTCCGCGCCGGCCTCTCTGCCGTGTTTGAAGAAAAGTTCCAAGGCACGGGACGTTTGCGCTTCAACCTCGAGGGCGACGATTTCGATTCAGCGCTTGCAGAAGCGGGTGCGATGCCCCTGCCGCCCTACATCGAAGGGCGGCGAAGGGCGGATGCGCAGGACCGCGAGGATTACCAGACGATCTGGGCACGGGAATCCGGTGCCGTTGCCGCCCCCACCGCTTCGCTGCATTTTGATGATATGCTGATGGCCGCGCTCGACCGGCGCGGCATCACCCGTAGTTTCATCACCTTGCATGTTGGTGCGGGCACGTTCTTGCCCGTCAAGGTCGACGATGTGCGGGATCACAAAATGCACGCCGAACGCGGCGAGATCACCGATACAGCC
This sequence comes from Pseudomonadota bacterium, assembly GCA_039193985.1. Lineage (GTDB taxonomy): Bacteria > Pseudomonadota > Alphaproteobacteria > Rhodobacterales > Rhodobacteraceae > JAJDOD01. Next base: position 9,674 of record JBCCWG010000053.1, on the reverse strand, counting down.
GCCGCCGAGATCAACGCGACCCGCGCGGCGGGCGGGCGGATCGTGCCTGTGGGAACCACGGCGATGCGCCTTATCGAGACCGCCGCCAGCGCGGACGGCGCCTTGGCCGCTTGGCGCGGTGCGACGGACATCTTCATAACACCCGGCTACCGCTTCAAGGCCTGCGACGCTCTGATGACCAATTTTCACCTGCCGAAATCGACACTGATGATGCTTGTCTCGGCCTTTCTGGGGTCCGAGCGCATCCGCGAAGTGTACGATCACGCGATTTCGGAAGACTACCGCTTTTTTTCTTACGGCGACGCCTCGCTCTTGTTGCCGGAACAGGCCTGAGCGGCAGCCCTTTCCGAGTTGGCACAGCGGATTACGTTTGTGCAGCTGGAGAAAAATCGACATGGCAGGTCGCAGACTAGCGCGTCAGTTGCGGCGCGCCTGTTAAGTCGAGCGTAAATTGGTGAAGGTCCATTGCCATGCTTCAAGTTCTCGGTCGATCCTGGGCATTGCTTCTCGGCATGATGCTGCTGATGGTCGGTAACGGGCTGCAAGGCTCGCTGATCGGTATTCGCGGCGCGATCGAGGATTTCTCGACCGCCGAACTGTCGATCATCACCTCTGCCTATTTCGTGGGCTTTCTTTTCGGCTCGCGCATGGCGCCGGAAATGATCCGGCGCGTCGGCCATGTCCGGGTGTTTGCGGCGCTTGCATCTTTCGTGTCCGCCGTCCTGATCCTCTATCCAACCTTCACCGAACCCTGGGTGTGGGTTGTGCTGCGCGTCATTTTTGGTTTCTCGTTCTCGGGCGTCTATGTCACTGCGGAAAGCTGGTTGAACGCCGCCTCGACGAATGAGACGCGGGGCAAGGCGCTGTCGCTTTACATGATCGTGCAGATGAGTGGGATCGTCGCCAGTCAAGCGCTGCTCAATGTCGATGACCCGGCGGGCTATGTGCTGTTCGTCATCCCCTCGGTGCTCGTCTCGCTCTCCTTCGCGCCGATCCTTTTGTCGGTGACGCCGACCCCGGCCTTCGAGACGACCAAGGGGATGAGTTTTCGCGAGCTTTACAGCGCATCCCCAACGTCGGTCGTAGGCATGTTTCTGGTGGGCGCGGTGTTTGCGGCCCAGTTCGGTATGGCGTCGATCTATGGCACCGAAGCGGGATTGAGCGTGGCGCAGATTTCGCTGTTCATTTCGGCGATCTTCGTCGGTGGGATGGTCCTGCAGTACCCGATCGGCTGGGCGTCGGACCGGATGGACCGCAGGGTGCTCATCCTTGGTACGTCGCTGGGCGGGTTGGCCGCGGCGCTGATCGGGTTTGTCTTTGGATCGATTTTTGAGGTTGTTTTGATTGCAGGCTTTTTGATGGGCGGATTTTCCAACCCGCTCTATGCGCTGCTGATCGCTTACATGAACGACTATCTGGGGACCGAGGATATGGCCGCCGCGTCAGGCGGCCTGATCTTCGTCAACGGGCTGGGGGCCATCGTGGGGCCGATCCTGACCGGGTGGGCATTGACCCGTTTTGGGGCACCCGGCTTCTGGCTTTACCTAATGGTGGTGATGGTTGCGATGTCGGTTTACGTCGCCTTCCGGATGACGCAACGCGTGTCACTCTACGCCTCGGAAGAGGATTACGACGCGGTGGCCTATGCGCCAATCTCGCCCTCGGCGACGCCGGTCGCGGTCGAGGCGGCGAGCGAGTTTTATGCCGACAACACCGAAAGCGAAGACACAGTTGAGGCAGAAGTGGGTGAAACGCCTCTTGATCGTATGTGAAGTTCTTGTAACGCTTGGGCGCGAGACCACAACATGCGGCATCGAGCAAAGGTGTAAGTGATGATGACAAGTCCGGACGACGTGTTGACGTTCTGGTTGGACGATGTGGGCCAGGATGGCTGGTATGCCGGTGGCACCTCCCTGGATCAAACAGTGCGCGAGAGGTTCGCGTCGCTTTATGAACGCGCTGGCGCCGGGGCACTGTCGCTCTGGCTGACATTTCCGAATGGCACGCTGGCTTACATCATCCTGACCGACCAGTTTCCGCGCAACATGTTCCGCGATACGGCGCGCGCGTTTGCGACGGACGGCATCGCCAAGGCCGCGGCCAAAGCGGCGATTTCCAAGGGCTGGGACATGCGGATCGAAGAACCGGCCCGGCAGTTCATCTATATGCCGCTGATGCACTCCGAGAACCTCGAGGATCAGGATCGTGCGGTCCGCTTGTTCAAGACCCGCATGCCTGACACCGGTGACGAAAATCTGCCGCATGCCTGTGCGCATCGTGAAGTGATCCGGCGCTATGGTCGGTTCCCGACGCGAAACGCCGCTCTCGCGCGGAGCAGCAGTGCGGATGAGCAGGCCTATCTTGACGGCGGCGGATACGGGGCGATCGTAAATGCGTTCAAGGAAAGCGAAGCGGTCTGACACGGCGCCGGAGGCACTAGGTTTTCGCCTCAGGGTTGTCGCCGCGCAGTTCCAGCAAAAGCTCTGCGATCTCGCTCAAGTGCTGCTCTTCAAGCGGTTTGTGGATGTACTCCTTGACCAGATCGAAGGTCGCCGCCCGCTCGACGTCGAGCGGATTGAGTGATGTCGTGAGCATGACAATCACGATCTCGGCATAATCCTCGGGCTTGTTTTTGCTGACATGCTCGAGGAAATCGAACCCAGACATGCCAGGCATATTTATGTCCAGCAGGATGACGTCGACCGGTTGCGTTTCGGGCGCTTCGAAATGTGCTAAGGCTTCCTCCGCGCTCAGGAAACACAGGGTTTCGCCGACAACGCCCGTGCGCTTGATCAGGCGGGCATAAAGCATCTGATCGAATTCCGCATCGTCAATGATGGCCAGGCGCGGGATAGGATAACTCGCGGTTTGCCGTGCTTTTGCGCTCACTTATCGGCCTCCTCTGACAGTCGCAGGTCAACCGAAAAGACGGTGCCATCTTGGGTAGACCGGACAGTTACGTCGGTACCGTGCGCTTTGGCAACACGGGCGCAAAAGGCAAGGCCCAGCCCCGAGCCGGGAAACTTGGATGTCCTATGGAGCTTGCCGAAAAGTTCGAAGACACGATCCTGATCGGCGACCGAGATGCCGATGCCGTTGTCTGCGACTTCAATCGTGACATGATCTTCGCCGCACGGATGCCCACTGATACCTATCTGGGGTATGTTTCCCGGCGCCTGGAACTTGATCGCGTTGGTAATAAGGTTCTGAAACATCTGGCGGAGTTGCCAGTCGCAGCCCATGACACTGGCCAGCGGGGCCACAGTGAGTTGCGCCCCGCTGGCCGCTATGTCGGCGCGCAGTCCGGCGATGACATCGGCCATCACGGCATCTAGATCGACAGGTGCAAAAACGGTATGCGAACCGGCAACGCGCGTATACTCCAAAAGCTTGTCCACCGTTTCGCGCATGGCGTCATTGGTGGCTTCTGCCTTGGTCAAAAGCGACTGCGCATCGATGGCATCGCCGCCCTTCAAAGCCAGCCGCGCTTCGGTCAACAGCATCCTGATCGTGTTTGCCGGCGACTTCAGATCGTGCGAGGTGGAATAGGCAAAGGCTTGCAGTTCTTCATTGGCATGGTGTGCAGCATTGCTTGCGTGGATCGCCTTTTCTTCAGCCAGTTTCAGCGCGGTCACGTCGTTATGCGCCCCGAGCATCCGGATCGCGCGCCCGTTGTCATCCCGGATCGCAAGCCCCCGGCAGCGCACCCACACGGTGGACCCATCAGCGTGGCGATAGCGCACAACCTGATCGTAGGGATGGTTCGGGTCGAGGCGATGCGCGTGAAAATTTTCGGTCGTAGTCGCCAAATCGTCCGGGTGGATCAGGTCCTGCCATTCCGCCGGATCATGCGCCTTCGTCGAGGGGTCGATTCCGAAAAGCTCCCAGAACTCGGGGCTCATCCATTCGTTTTCCGGTCTTTCGAGGTCCCAGTACCAGACCCCATCGAGCGATCCCTGGCGAATGAACTGCCAGATCGCACTGTCCTTGACCAGCTCTTCCAACTCGAGCTCCAGATAGTGCTTCCTGTAATTCACTGCGTGCTGCGCTGGAGCATTCATGTGTGAGCCTCACTACTGATCCAGCGCCACGTTTAAAGTTAATGCATTAAGGGTTCCTTGCCGTCTTCGCGGCACGCATAGCGGCTTTCTGGCTGCGGCAATGGTGCTCAGGTGACTTTTGGGGCAACCTGTGGCAACTGGTTTAATATCAAACCATTTTGCGCCCGGAGGAACAAATGGCCACCAAAACCTATGATGTCGTCGTGATCGGAGCAGGCCCGGGGGGGTACGTTGCCGCGATCCGCGCCAGCCAGCTGGGTCTCAAGACGGTCATTGTCGAACGCGAACACATGGGCGGCATCTGCCTCAACTGGGGCTGCATCCCGACCAAGGCCATGCTGCGATCTTCGGAAGTTTTCCACTTGATGCACCGCGCCAAAGAGTTTGGCCTCAAGGCCGATGGCATCGGATATGATCTTGACGCGGTGGTTGCGCGTTCGCGCTCGGTCGCCAAGCAATTGAACGGTGGCGTGGGCCATCTGATGAAAAAGAACAAGGTCGATGTGGTGATGGGCGAGGCGACGTTGCCCGCCAAGGGCAAAGTGTCCGTCAAGACCGACAAGGGCACCGAGGAGCTGGCGGCCAAGTCGATCATCCTTGCCACCGGCGCGCGCGCCCGCGAGCTGCCGGGCCTTGAAGCCGATGGAGACAGGGTTTGGACCTATAAACACGCGCTGGTACCACCGCACATGCCCAAGAAGCTGCTGGTGATCGGCTCGGGTGCCATCGGTATCGAGTTTGCGAGCTTCTACAACACGCTGGGGGCCGAGACGACGGTGGTCGAGGTGATGGATCGCGTGCTGCCCGTCGAAGACGCCGAGATCAGCGCTTTTGCCAAGAAGGCCTTCACAAAGCAGGGCATGAAGATCATGGAGAAAGCCATGGTCAAACAGCTCGACCGCTCGAAAACCAAAGTAACGGCGCATATCGAGACTGGTGGCAAGGTCGAAAAGCACGACTTCGACACCGTGATCTCGGCCGTGGGCATCGTCGGCAATGTCGAGGGGCTGGGGCTTGAGGCGCTGGGCGTCAAAGTCGACCGCAGCCATGTCGTAACGGACGAGTTCTGCCGCACCGGCGTCGAAGGGCTCTATGCCATTGGCGACATCGCCGGCGCGCCCTGGTTGGCGCATAAGGCCAGCCACGAAGGCGTCATGGTCGCCGAACTGATTGCAGGCAAAAACAATGTCCACCCGGTGAAACCCGAGAGCATCGCGGGCTGCACCTATTGTCACCCGCAAGTCGCATCCGTGGGATATAGCGAGGCGAAAGCCAAGGAACTGGGTTACAAGGTCAAGGTCGGTCGCTTTCCTTTCATCGGCAACGGCAAGGCGATTGCCCTTGGTGAGCCGGAAGGGATGGTCAAGACCGTGTTTGACGAAAAGACCGGTGAGCTGTTGGGCGCTCACATGGTTGGCGCCGAGGTCACGGAGCTGATCCAGGGGTATGTCGTCGGCCGTCAGTTGGAGACGACGGAAGAAGACCTCATGGAGACCGTGTTCCCGCATCCGACACTATCTGAGATGATGCATGAAAGCGTACTGGACGCTTTTGACCGCGTCATCCACATCTGACCGAGTGGGCGTCTTCGGCAAGGCCTGTACGGCGGTCCGCGCCATTGCTCTGCTGCTCTACATCGCGGTTGCCATTGCTGCCGTAGTTGGCACACGTGGCCTTTTCGGGTTCGAGGAGAATACCGACGCCGTAGTCTTGCTCATCTACATGGGCTTGCCGTGGTCTCTGGCCCTGGCGGCGTTGCCGGAGGACGGTTTGGAGACCGCCCTGCAGGCCTTTGTTATTGCCGCTCCGATCATAAATCTCTGGTTGATCAGCCGCATATGCCGCCGTCGACGCCGCCGGCGACGCCTGAATTAAATGAGCGCGACAAATGCCGTGACGCCTTGACCTTGCCGCGGCCGCGTTCGACAACTCGGGCATGCACACAGATTGGCGCCTGATCGGGCTTCTTTTCCTTGCGGGGCTGTTTGCGGCTGCGCAGTTCGCAAAGATCGCCTTGACCCTCGAGCCGCTTGCGGATGTCTACCCGGGCGCGCCGCTGCCGTGGGCCGTGTCGGCCCTGTCGGTCGCTGGCATCATCTTAGGCGTCACGGCAGGCATGATCGTGGCGCAGTTCGGGGCGCGGCGGGTGGTTCTGCTTGCGCTTTGCGTGGCATCTCTGCTCTCACTCCTCCAGGGTTTTCTGCCCGCGTTCAGCCTGTTCATGGGGCTTCGCCTTGTCGAAGGGCTCAGCCACCTCGCCATCGTGGTTGCCGCCCCCACGCTGATGGCCGCCGTGGCACAACCGAAGGACGTGCCGGTGGCGATGGGGCTTTGGGGCACCTTCTTCGGCGTCGGCTTTGCCGGAACGGCAGCGGTCCTGCCGCTATTGCCCGGACCGGCAGCGGTCTATGTGGCGCATGGGGTTTTCGGCCTTATCCTCGTGGCAGCCCTCTGGCCGCTTCTGCCGCGAGGCATCGCTCGGGGCACGTGGCAGGGCGGGATCATCGCGCGGCACATAGCGATCTATACCTCGCCCCGAATCCTCGCACCTGCGCTGGGGTTTCTCTGGCACACGCTGATGTTCCTCGGGCTGCTGACATTCGTTCCGCGCTTCTTGGGCGCGTGGAGCGCGCCGGTTCTCCCGCTGCTGGCATTGGTTGGCACCTTGGGCGCCGGGTGGCTGGCGCGCCGGTTTGCACCCGCTGACATCCTGCTGGCCGGGTTTGCGTTGACGATTTTCGGCGGTGTGTTTGTCCTGCTGTCGTCGGGCAGCCTGCAAACGGCGGTCGTCATCGCCCTTTTCGTGGTGATGGGGCTGGTGCCTGGTGCGTCCTTTGCCAACGTGCCCGCGCTCAACGCTGACGCCGCCGATCAGGCGCGTTCCAACGGGGCGGTGGCGCAGATCGGCAATATCGGCACCGCCTCTTCGGTGCCGCTGATGGCCGCGACCGTCGCCATCGGTTTGCCGGGGCTTATTTCGGCGGCGATGGCGATTTCCGCTCTCGGAATGGTCAGTGTCTGGCTTATCCACAGAAAGATTGCGAAATCCGCGTGACGGCGCGTTAATGTTCCGGTAATGTTCTATCTGCGCCATTGAGGTTCCGTGCCCGCCCGCTATCTCTGTGGTTCGCCCAAAACAGGTGGTGGTATGGCCGAGCTGAAGAATATCGAGGTGCGTGGCGCCCGCGAACACAATCTGAAGAACATCGATGTCGATATTCCGCGCGACAAGCTGGTGGTGATCACCGGGCTTTCGGGCTCGGGCAAGTCGTCTCTGGCGTTCGATACGATCTATGCCGAAGGGCAACGGCGTTATGTCGAGAGCCTGAGCGCTTATGCGCGCCAGTTCCTCGACATGATGGAAAAGCCGGATGTCGATCACATCAGTGGCCTGTCCCCCGCGATTTCGATTGAACAGAAGACAACGTCGAAGAACCCACGCTCGACCGTCGGCACGGTGACCGAGATTTACGACTACCTGCGCCTCCTGTTCGCGCGTGCAGGTACGCCATACTCGCCTGCCACCGGCCTGCCCATCGAAGCGCAGCAGGTGCAGGATATGGTCGACCGCGTGATGACGCTGGAGGAGGGGACGCGCGCCTATCTGCTGGCCCCCATTGTACGCGACCGGAAGGGTGAGTACCGCAAGGAGTTTCTGGAGCTTCGCAAGCAGGGCTTCCAACGGGTCAAGGTGGACGGCCAATTCTATGAGTTGGAAGAGCCGCCGACACTCGACAAGAAGTTTCGCCACGATATCGACGTGGTGGTTGACCGGATCGTGGTGCGCGAGGATATCGAGACACGTCTGGCGGATTCGTTCCGCACGGCGCTCGATCTGGCGGACGGCATCGCGATCCTTGAAACCGCCGTGCCCGACGACGAAGATCCCGAGCGTATCACGTTCAGCGAAAACTTTGCCTGCCCCGAAAGCGGCTTCACCATCCCCGAGATCGAGCCGCGCCTGTTCAGCTTCAACGCGCCCTTTGGTGCGTGCCCCGATTGCGATGGCCTCGGCGTGGAGCTTTTCTTTGACGAACGCCTCGTCGTGCCCGATCAGACCCGGCCTTTGGTGCCGACCGAGACCGGCGCGCTGGCGAACTGGCGGAAGGGCAAGTCACCGTACTACATCCAGGTGATCGAGGCGCTGGCCAAGCACTATGAGTTCGACAAGAAAACGCCGTGGAAGGAACTGCCCGCACATGTGCGCCAAGCGATCCTCTATGGCTCCGGCGACGATGAGGTGACGTTCCGTTTCGATGAAGGCGGGCGGGTCTATAACGTCGCCAAGCCGTTCGAAGGCATCATTCCCAACCTGGAGCGACGCTACAAATCGACCGATTCCAGTTGGATCCGTGAAGATCTTGAGCGCTTCCAGAACAACCGTCCCTGCGGCACCTGCGACGGTCACCGCCTTCGCGCCGAGGCGCTGGCGGTCAAGATTGGGTCGGGCGACAAGCTCCTCCACATCGGCCATGTCGTACAGATGTCGATCCGCGAGGCGCTGGCCTGGGTCGAGGAGGCACCCAAGCACCTTTCCAAACAGAAGAACGAAATTGCCCACGCGATCCTCAAGGAAATCCGCGAGCGGCTGGGTTTCCTCAACAATGTCGGCCTCGAATACCTGACACTCTCGCGCAATGCGGGCACGCTGTCGGGCGGCGAGTCGCAGCGCATTCGCCTCGCCAGCCAGATCGGATCGGGCCTGCAAGGCGTACTCTATGTGCTCGACGAACCCTCCATCGGCTTGCACCAGCGCGACAATGACCGGCTGCTGACGACGCTCAAGAACCTGCGCGATCAGGGCAACACGGTGATCGTTGTCGAACATGATGAGGAAGCGATCCGCGAGGCGGATTATGTCTTCGACATCGGCCCTGGTGCCGGCGTGCATGGTGGTGAGGTTGTGGCGCGTGGCACCACAGCGCAGATCATCAAGAATAAGAAGAGCATCACCGGCGATTACCTCGCTGGGCGCCGCGAGATTGCGGTTCCGGCAGAGCGCCGGAAGGGCAACGGCAAAAAGCTGACCGTCGTCAAGGCCAGCGGCAACAATCTGCAGGATGTCACGGTCGATTTCCCGCTGGGCAAGTTCGTCTGCGTCTCCGGTGTTTCCGGCGGTGGTAAGTCGACCCTGACCATCGAGACGCTCTTCAAAACCGCCTCGATGCGACTGAATGGGGCGCGCCAAACCCCGGCGCCCTGCGAGACGATCAAGGGGCTGGAGCATCTGGACAAGGTCATCGATATCGACCAGCGGCCCATCGGGCGCACTCCGCGTTCGAACCCGGCCACTTATACCGGGGCGTTTACCCCGATCCGCGACTGGTTCGCCGGTCTGCCCGAAGCCAAGGCGCGCGGTTACAAGCCCGGGCGGTTCAGCTTCAACGTCAAGGGTGGGCGCTGCGAGGCGTGTCAGGGCGACGGCGTCATCAAGATCGAAATGCACTTCCTGCCCGACGTCTACGTCACCTGCGAGACCTGCAAGGGGCAGCGCTACAATCGCGAGACGCTGGAGATCAAGTTCAAGGGCAAGAGCATCGCAGACGTTCTCGACATGACCGTCGAGGATGCGCAGGAGTTTTTCAAGGCCGTGCCGTCCATCCGCGAGAAGAT
>JBCCWG010000052.1:0-20619 GCA_039193985.1 Pseudomonadota bacterium | reverse complement strand
CCCAGAACCTCATACAACTGGTGATCCCACAGCACCTCGACCTTCGGGTTGTTAAACAAACGGTGCTGCAGGATCTTTTCGGCCCGCAACTCGTCGCGGCGATGGATCAGCGTCACCTTGCTGGCAAAGTTGGTCAGGAACAGCGCTTCTTCCACAGCCGTGTTGCCGCCGCCAATCACGACGACCTCCTGCCCGCGGTAAAAGAACCCGTCGCAGGTGGCACAGGCCGAGACACCGAAGCCCTTGAACGTTTCCTCCGATGACAGTCCCAGCCACTTGGCCTGCGCGCCGGTGGCCAGGATCACGGTGTCGGCGGTGTAGGTCGTGCCGCTGTCGCCCTGGGCCTTGAACGGGCGGTGCGAAAGATCGAGGCTGCTGATATGGTCGCCGATGATCTCGGTGCCGACCGCGCGGGCATGTTCTTCCATCTGCACCATCAGGTCGGGGCCCTGGATTTCCTTTTCGCCCGGCCAGTTCTCGACCTCGGTCGTGATCGTCAACTGCCCGCCCGGCTGAATGCCCTGCACCAGCAACGGCTCCAGCATTGCACGGCTGGCATAGACGGCGGCGGTGTAACCGGCCGGGCCGGAGCCGATGATCAGAACGCGGGTGTGACGGGTGTCGGACATTGTGGCTGCTCCCCAGTTTCGCCCTTGCATATAGGCGTGAGGATGCTGGAGGCGCAAGGCGCCGGGTATCAAAGCGCGAGCGCGAAAGCGTGATCAGAAAACGGGCATGACGCAGTACACAGATTACCGGTTCTTGCGTCTTGTTGAAATATTATTGCGCAAGCCCGCGCTTCAAAGTAGCTTTCAGCGCAGGGAGACAAAGGGAGCCTTCATGCCAAGCCACAAGCTCGATGCGATCGACAGGAAGATTCTGACCGAATTGCAGGCAGATGGCCGCATGACCAATGTCGAGCTTGCCAGCCGTGTTGGCATTTCGGCCCCGCCCTGCCTGCGCCGGGTGCGTGCGTTGGAGGAGCAGGGGTTCATCAACGGCTACCATGCGCGTGTCAATGCGCGGGAGTTGGGTTTTGAAGTCCAGGTCTTTGCGATGGTCGGGCTGCAGAGCCAGGCAGAAGCCGACCTCTCGGCCTTCGAGGCGCGCTGCCATGACTGGCCGCTGGTGCGCGAGTGTCACATGCTAAATGGCGAGGTGGACTTCATTCTCAAATGCGTGGCCCCCGACCTCTCGACCTTTCAGAGCTTTCTGACGGAAGAGCTGACCGCCGCGCCGAATGTGGTCAGCGTCAAAACATCGCTGGTCATCCGGGGCGCCAAGGATGCCCCTGGCGTCCCCTTCGATGTGCTCGAAGATCGGATCGCGCAAATCGCCTGAAGCTTATCCCAGGATGCCGGACAGCTCGTCTTGCGCGACGCGCGGCGTGCTCAGACGGCCGAAGTCACGAATATGCGCCAAATGCGGGAAAAACTGCATGAACAGGGCCAGCATCTCCTCGGGCAGTGAGATCGGTGTCTCGGGGCCGGGGTGGAATGTCTCAACCTCAAGACCGGCAGCCAGAATAACCTCATGTTCTTCGCAAGCGAGGTGATACACGCGTGTCGGCGAGACCGGCGTGACCTCGATCACCGAATGGCCATCCGCGACGATGGCAAGCGGAACCAGTGCAGCATCCGCCCCGATCGAAGCGCGCAGCTTGGGATCACGGTCGATGCGGCGCGCGCCGGGGCCAAAGGTTTGATCCTGAACCGGGCGTCCCAATCCGAAAGCGTCCGGCATCACCCGGTAAAGCTTGGGTTCGTCGCCCAGCGTCGGGGCACCGGGCACAAGCGTGATCGCGCCCTTCCAGATCAGCTGCGTGTGACGCCCATCCGCGCATTCCAGCATCATGCCGGGGACAAGGTCTTCGACGGCAACCGGACCTTCTGAGGTCTGGATCAGCGCACCATGGGTGAAGGCGTTGAACGCGGCTTCAAAGGCGGGCAAGGCGGGGGCGACGGTCACATTCGAGCGGATCTCGCCGTTTTCCAGCCACTCGGCCTCGAACCGGCGGGTCACACGCGCCTTCGGGGTAACGGCGTTTGCCGGGTTTGGCGACCGCGACACGGTCCGCCGTTGCGCGGTCCAGGTCGGTTCGCTGACCCGTCGGGCCGATAGTTCCGGGAAAGGGGGCAATGTGGGAGACGCGGTCATTCTGGGTTTTACCTTCTGAACTAAAAAAACGAGGCGGTCGGGCCGCCGTACTAACGGACAGATGGAGTGCGGGCGGGCCACAAACGCAAGTCGTCGATCTTTGTTGCAGCCTCGATGACGCTGTTCATCCAGCGGGGTCTCGTCCTCATATGCCGTCCTCACACAAGCCCTACACTCGGGGTCTTCACGCCCCCTCGATGAGCAAGAATATGCCGATGTATTGGGGCAAGCTGATGACCAGATCGGGGAATTTTTAATCAATCGCTTCGCAGTCTCTGCGAATTCGTCAAAGCCTTATGACCGAAATCAGGCGCCCGTAGTCGGCCTCCCGCGCATGAACGCTGCGGCGATAGGAGTAGAATCTGTCCGGATCGGAGTAAGTGCAATGGCCGATCCACGTGGCCGAACCGATCCCGGCGGCGCGGAGCCTTTCAAGCCCGAAGCCAATCAGGTCGAACTGCATGCGGTCGCCTTCGCCACCCGCAAAGAAACGGGCATTCTCGGGGGCCTCATCCACAAAACGATCGAAAAACTCCGGCCCGACCTCGTAAGCACGCTGACTGATCGCAGGTCCGATGACAGCCCGCGTTGCGCCACGCCGCGCGCCGAGGTTCTCCATCGCCTCAAGCGTGGCCTCGAGGATGCCGTCGAGCGTGCCTTTCCATCCGGCATGTGCCGCTCCGATGACCTGTGCTTGCGCGTCGGCGAAAAGCACAGGCTGGCAATCAGCGGTGAGGATACCGAGACCAAGACCAGGGGTTGCCGTGACCATGGCGTCGGCCCCGACCGATGTGTCTGCAGGGGCGTCGAGCGCGACGGCTTTTGCGGAATGGGTCTGATGCACATTGGCAAGTCGCTCGGGGGCTATGCCCATCGCCTTGGCCACACGCGACCGGTTGATCAAAACGGTCTCCCGTTGGTCGGAGGAGCCGAGACCGCAATTCAACCCTGCGAACACGCCCGATGACGCGCCACCGGCGCGGGTGAAGAACCCATGTGCCACGGGTAGATCGTCGGATGTGATCGGCTGCAGTGTCATGGCGCGTTGAATCCCGGCGGTGGCGGCGTTCCAGGCTGATAAAGGGCAATCGCCTTGAAGAGCGTTCCCATTTCCTCTGGGTGCGTCAAGCGCCGATGCGCGGCAATGTGGCTTTCAAGCGCTGTGCCCTGCAGGTTTTCGGCAAGTTGCTGCGCGCGTGGCGTGATGCCCAACCGTTCCAGCAACACGCCCTGGCCAATCATCGGGCTGGCCAGCGCAGGATGCGCGGCGCGGGCGATCGCTTCAAAATCGACATGGGCGGTCAGGTCGGCCGCGCCCGGAGCGCTGAGCGGGTCGACTGTCACATGTTGGCGCAGGGCTTGGAATGTGTCGCCAAGACTGCGCCATCCCCCATAGTCAGTTATAACGGCAACGCCGCCATGGCTGGCAAGATGCCTGCCGAGCAAAGCGGCAATGGCGGCGGCCATCGCGGATGTCTCGACGATGTCGCCATCACTTGTGTCGCCCAACCGATGCGCCAGATGATCGGGCGGCATTGGATCGGCGAGGCCGATGGTCAGCTTGTCACCCTCGAGCCCGATCACCCGTTCACGCCAACGATTGCCCTCGCGCTGAAACTGACGGACGGGGAGGGCATCAAAGAACTCGTTTGCCACCAGAAAGAGCGGCGCATCGGGCAGAGTGTCCACCGTGTCGTGATGCGTGATGTCGTGGACAATGGTCTCACTTTGGATCGCGCGCAGGGCAGGCGAGGTCTCAACCAGATGCACCCTGAGGTTTTCGTGAAAGCCGGGCACGGATTTGGTGGCGCGCAGCATATCGGCCATCAGCGTGCCACGCCCCGGACCAAGCTCGGCAAGTGCAACGCTGTCGGGTGCGCCACGGTCGAGCCAGGCCTGGGCGAGGCAGAGGCCCAGCAGTTCACCGAACATCTGGCTGATTTCGGGTGCTGTGATGAAGTCGCCCGCCGCCCCCAGCGGGTCGCGGGTTGCATAGTACCCATGCTCGGGGTCGGTCAGGCAAAGGCTCATATACTCGGCCAACGTGATCGGTCCCGTGGCAGCGATGCGGCGGACCAGTTTCGCCTCGATCGCTGTCATTGACCGCATTGCGCGCCTTCGGCGCACGTTATGTTTTGCGTCTTGCTGTGCAAGCCGCGGGATGTGCGTATTTGGGAAAAGATGAAGCTCATGCGCGCCGGAGGGCCAGCGCCAGGATCAGGAGGCCCGCGCCCAGCATCGGCAGGGACAGGAGCTGGCCCATGGTGACGCCTGCCTCGCCAAAGCGCAGGATATGGCCCATCGGGTTTTCGGCCGTGATGAACTGAGCATCGGCCTGTCGGAAGTACTCGACAATGAAGCGTGACAGGCCGTAGCCCGCAATGAACGTGCCACAGATCACGCCGGGGCGTTTGAGCCAGCCGCCGGCATAGACCATGGCGACAAGGAGGAGGCCGAGGACAAGGCCCTCGAGCCCGGCCTCATAAAGCTGCGAGGGGTGGCGGGCGCAGGGCCCGTTGATGCCCGGGCAGTCCTGCGCGGCGGCCCCTGGAAAGATCACGCCCCAGGGCAGATCCGTGGGGCGCCCCCAAAGCTCGGCATTGATGAAGTTCGCGATACGGCCCAGCAGCAGGCCAAGCGGGGTGGCCAGCGCCAGTATGTCGGCCAATCCAACCACACTGATCTTGTGTTTCCAGCAAAAGAGCAGGCCGGCGGCGACCACCCCCATGAACCCGCCATGAAAGGCCATGCCGCCTTCCCAGACCCGGAAGATGCTGAGCGGATCGTCCAGGAACTGTCCCTGGCCGTAGAACAGCACATAGCCGAGGCGACCGCCGAGAATGATACCGACGATTACCCAGGTCAGAAACTCTTCCAGTTGCTCGGGGCTGAGCGGGGGTGTGTCGGCTTTCCAGAGGGTGGCACGGGCCAGGGTGCGTTTGGCAAGGATGTAACCCAGCCAGATGCCCACGATATAGGCCAGCGCGTACCATCGGATCGGCAGCGTCGTGAAGCCCAGCGGAATCTCCACCAGGACGGGCGAGAGATCGGGGAAGGGGATCGCGTTGACCAGCATCGCCGCTGTCGTGACAGCGTGTCACGGGCGCGTCAACCTTGCGGATCGGGCGTTTGGGGCCATATAACATGCACGTGTTTGAAAAGGTGAACCGCATGCAGACCCGCAACAAGGTTTTCGAAGATCTCTCGCAACTCATGACCAACGCAATGGGTGTGGCCCAAGGCGCCAAGGATGAGGCCGAGACCGCGATGAAGGGTATGATCGACCGCTGGCTCGCCGACCGCGATTTCGTCACGCGCGAGGAATTCGACGCGGTGCGCGCCATGGCGCAAAAGGCGCGGGAAGAGAATGAAGCGCTGAAGGCGCGGCTGGACGCGTTGGAAAACGGCTGAGCGAAACCTTCGTGGTGTCGAAGGGTCGAGCGACTACCGAAACGTCGTGAAGGACCGCTCGTAGATTTCGCCATTCAACAACGGAACTTTTGACCGCCGACATGCGCTCACGTCAGGTCTGAGTTAAGCTTTCTGCAGTATCAAAAACCTACGCAATGTCCGCGAAACTGCTGCGGATAAGCCACTTGGTCAGCGTTCGCGCGAGGCCGGTGTTGCCGGACAAGGAAATCTTGCCACGGTCAATCTCGGCTGCGAAGGTTGAGTGCCCCATGAACGCCGAAGTAAGGGCGCGAAGCTCGCTGACGACGTAGAGGTCAACGTCAAATCGGGGGTCGGTGAAGCACAGGTCGGTTTCATCTCCCGGTTTCGCTACTAACCAATAGTTGGAAGTCTCATTTGGTGCGTCGTGCAAGATGAACTGGATGACGCTTTTGCGTTTGGGCATCTGAAGCAGGTCAACTTTGCCCCGAATTTTCCACATCAAGAGCCGTGCGTCCAAATCCTGAAGCGAAACACCGCAATCGACATTGCGATGTGCCCACTCTGCCAAGCTTCGGAGGGCACAGTTACAGCGACGGACCTGTCACAGGGAATGATCGATGATCTCACCATCCGCATGGACGCGTCCCAGGTCACGAACGTCACAGCCCTGCGAATGCCAGCCGAGAAACTCGACCAACCGGACCGTGCATTCGATACTGCGATCTGCGCGCTCGGGCTCATGTATACGCCCGACCCCGCCAGGGCCGTCGCCGAGATGGCACGTGTTGTCGCGCCAGGCGGGACCGTAGCGGCTTTGGTGTGGGGTGAACACCGAAGCTGCGGATGGGCAGAGGTCTTTCCGATCGTCGATGCACGGGTGGCATCGCAGGTTTGCCCGATGTTCTTCGGGACCGGTGCGCCGAACGCGCTTGTTCGGATCTTCGAACAAGCCGGGCTGCAAGACATCACTGAGCATCATCAGTCAGAGGATTTGCGCTTCGAAAACCAAGCGGCCCTGATCGATGCCGTCTTGTTGGGAGGCCCCGTCGCCCTGGCGGTCAAGCGGTTCGACGAAGCGACCTGGAAGGAAGTCTGCAGAGAGTTTCTGGCATCGGTTTCCGCATTCAAGAACGATGACGCGAGCTACTCGATCCCCGGCGAGTTCGTGACAGTATCGGGTGTTGTCTGACCTTAATCCGGGCAGACGTCCGAAGAAGGCGCAGCATTGGTCACTCGGGAAGGCCGTGGTCATTTGACCGGACGTTACCCATGCTGCGTTCGCTTTGGCTCAAGATGTGCCGCCAGCGCACGGGCCCGTTCGGGTTCGGTCTTCCAACAGCACGCGACCTCCCAGGCGAGCCGGGTGCGGGTGTCAACCTCAGTCATCTGGCCAAGCTGTGCGAGGTCGAAGGCCGGGTGATCGCGGCGGGCCTCGTCCCAGTCGATCAAGGCAATGTGCCCGTCCGGTGTGATCAGGATGTTCGACGGTGTAAGGTCGCTGTGGATGATCGCCGTCCGGTCGTCGAGCGCGGCAAAAGCAGCGCGGCAGGCGGCGGCGACACCGTCGGGCATGGCGCCGAGGTCGATGTCGCCGCCTTTGGTCTTGTGTCGGAATTCTCTTGCGCTCACGAAGCCGGGGCGTTGCGGGAGAGTGTGGGACAATCTCTGAAATCGGGTAACAATCGGGGCCAGCGCGGCCATCCGTTCGGGATCGATTGACTGGCCTTCGAGGAAAGGCTCGGCGGTCCACCCTGCCTCTGACAGGTGCCCCCGTTCGCTTGGGATCAGCCTTGGCACGACGAACCCGCCGCCTCCGCCGCGTCCATGACCGGAGCGAGCCAGGCGAGCGCCGCCGCGCTTCGGGTCGTGGATTTGAAGACGAGGTTTTGCGCCAGCCCCTCGGTCCTCAGCACAACATTGCGGTTGCCCCCGGCAAGCGGGCGCAAGCTGGCCGCGATGGACCAGAGGTGGATCGGGGGATGCTCGGTCACCGGGTCATATCACCCGGTTCTTTGCGATTTGGCCAGTGGCCGCTTGGCGGTTAAGAATGACGGGCCCGTCATCTTGGGCCTCTCCGATTGTCATCCCCTGCACGGCAGGGGCATCGCTTTGCTTTGTGACACCCTCGTTTCCAAGGGCTGGAGAATGGGTACAAGCGCGGGTTAGGCGCAGGGAACGTTCGAGCGGGAGAGTGCCGCGAGGGTTTTGCGATCGGGTGAACGGGGCGTACGGTGGGCGGTATGGAAAGAGACTGCCTGTTTTGCCGGATCGCGTCGGGCGAGGCTGCCGCGCATATCGTGCATCGCGACGACCGATGCGTCGCGTTTCTGGACCATGCGCCCATTCGCGAGGGGCATGTCCAGATCATCCCGGTGGCGCATTTCGAATCGTTTGAGCTTTTGCCTGCGGCCGATGCGCATGCGATCCTCGACCTCGGGCAGCGGATCGCCCAGGCGCAAAAAGCGCTCTTTGGTGTGCCCCGGGTGGGGTTTCTTTTCACCGGCGGCGATATCGACCACGTGCATGCGCATCTGGTGCCCCTGGTCGAAAAGACCGACATCACTTCGACGGCCTACATTCGAACGCCCCAATTGCAGTTCGGTGCGGCGCCGCATGCCGACGCCGACGCCCTGCGGACAACAGCGGATCGTCTGCGAGCGGCACTCTGATTGCGGAGGGCGTGTCGATTTCTGTGGATAGACCCACTTTCGGGGTTTACAGGCGACTCCCCATGCCACACCATATGTCGTAAGGAGCGGGAATAAAAACCACCGCCCCTAGAGCAGGCATCAAGCCGTGGTGGCTTTCAAATAACCGCGGCAGAACGGATGAGGCAGCGCCATGTCGCTTTCAGAGCATTTCACGACAGAAGACCTCCACCCGATCGACATTGTCGAGCATATCGCCGAGCACCATGACTGGGATTTCGACCGCGTGGCCGATGACCAGATCGCCATGGCCGTCGAGGCGCAGTGGCGGACCTATTCGATCACGCTCGCGTGGTCGCCGCAGGATGAGACGCTGCGGCTGATCTGCACCTTCGACATGGACCCGCCGAAGGACCGGCTGCCCGCACTTTACGAGACGCTGAACAGCACCAACGATCTCTGCTGGGCGGGTGCGTTCTCCTATTGGGAGGCGCAGAAGCTGATGGTCTGGCGTTATGGCCTTGTCCTGGCGGGCGAACAATCGGCAAGTGCGGAACAGATCGACACGATGATCCGCGCGGCTGTGTTATCGGCGGAACGGTTTTACCCGGCATTTCAACTGGTTGTCTGGGGCAACGAGACGCCCGCAGACGCCATGCAGGTGGCCATGGCCGAGGCCTACGGGCGGGCCTGACAAATGTGAACTGACGTTCGCACGTTATACGGCATCCCCCCAAGGGCCGGCGAACGTTACGAAGGAACCGGGTCGCGCTGCGCGACCCGGTTTTTTGTTGCACTCTGCCGCGCGCCGATTTCATAAGGCGCAAGAAGCTTACGGGGAGGCATCGGTATGGATTTCGGTGAGATCGAGGCGCGCGGGCTTTTGCTGCTGGGATGCGGCAAGATGGGCAGCGCCATGTTGCAGGGCTGGCTGGCTTCGGGATTGTCGCCTGCCTCGGTTAGCGTGATTGACCCCAACCCGTCGGACTGGTTGCAGGGCACGGGCGTGGCGATCACCTCTGACGTGCCCCCTGCGCCAGCCGTCATTGTCGTCGCCGTCAAGCCGCAGATGATCGGGCAAGCTTTGCCGGGTCTTGCCGCGTTGGGTGGTAGAGACACGGTGTTCCTGTCAATCGCGGCGGGCACCACGCTCGCGACTTTTGAGAACATGTTGGGGGACGGGACGCCGATCATTCGCGCCATGCCCAACACACCCGCCGCGGTGG
Organism: Pseudomonadota bacterium; assembly: GCA_039193985.1. GTDB lineage: Bacteria > Pseudomonadota > Alphaproteobacteria > Rhodobacterales > Rhodobacteraceae > JAJDOD01. The sequence goes on along the minus strand of JBCCWG010000052.1, from coordinate 11,195 downwards.
GGCGGGGGATCACGGCGCTGATCGGCAACGCGTCCGTTTCGCCCGAGGCGTTGGACCTTGGGGAGCGGTTGCTGTCGGTTGTGGGTCAGACCGTGCGGGTCGGGCGCGAGGCGGACATGGACGCCGTCACGGCGGTGTCGGGATCGGGTCCAGCGTATGTCTTTCATCTGATTGAAGCTTTGGCCGAGGCGGGCGTTGCGGAAGGATTGGCTCCTGATTTGGCGATGCAACTGGCCAAGGCCACTGTAGCAGGTGCGGGTGTCTTGGCCGAGGCGGCCGATGAAAGCCCGACGCAACTCAGGGTGAACGTCACCAGCCCGGCGGGTACGACTGCGGCAGCGCTCGAGGTGTTGATGGATGCAAAGACGGGCTTTCCGGCGCTTTTGCCGCGCGCAGTCGCGGCAGCAGCGGCGCGCAGTCGGGAGTTAGGCAAATGACGATCAGCTTTGACGATTTTCTGAAGGTCGACGTGCGGGTCGGGCAGATCACGCGGGTCGAGCCGTTCCCGGAAGCGCGCAAACCCGCGATCAAGCTCTGGGTCGATTTCGGACCCGAGATCGGCGAAAAGAAAAGCTCGGCCCAGATCACCAAGCACTATACGGTCGACGACCTGCCCGGGCGCAAGGTGATCGCCGTGGTCAACTTCCCGCCCCGCCAGATCGGGCCAGTGATGTCGGAGGTTCTGGTCCTCGGCGTGCCGGATGAGGCGGGCGAGGTGGTTCTCCTGGTCCCTGACAAGGACGTGCCCATCGGCGGGCGACTTTATTAGGCGATCCCTGCGTCTCAGTCCCCGGACAGCCGCGTGGCATCGGCGATGATCTGGGCGCCTTCGTGCTGCATCATGTCGGTGGCCAGTGCGACCGTGGCCTCGGTATGGGTGTGTTCGGTCGCGGGTCCAAACTGGTTCATGACTATGGATTTCGCGGCGTGCAGATAAGCTTCTGCGCGGGCCGTAGACAAATCCATCATTGCGTCGAGATGTGCGGTCGACATCGTAACCTCTCTTGGCGTGGTTAGCCCTCCACAAGTTCAACCTTTGATTCAAGACGTTATCGAGGCGGACTTAGGTTTTGTGGGCTTGATGCTGCCATTGCCTGTCGTTTGCGAAACAATGACTGCTTTCAGAAAAGATATGTCGGTTATAGTGTCCCGTTTAAGCAGTATTAGTCATACTCACGCCACATTAGAATGAATAATGAAACTGCAGCTGAATGTGTACAGCTGTGTACGAGAACGAGTTAAAGACTTCGGCCGGTGTGGGTCGAGCAAATGTGTACAGGTCGGGGCCCGAGGGGTCGTGTTGGTCCCGACCGTGATGAGAAAGTGTGTAGTGATATGAACCCCAAGGCTAGAAGAACAACCCAATCAGCCCCCGAGTGCCAGTTGAGCAAGGTCGGTACAGTCAAATCGTACGGAATTTTACTGGAAGCTGCCGAGAAGCTTTCCGAGTTTGAACTGGCCGCCCTTGAAAAAGACCTCGAGTACTATGACCAGACGGGCCTTATCGGCGTCCACATGTCGCGGCTTCTGGTGCTTTTGAAACCCGCGACGCCTGGTATCGCGGCCTAGACTCCGGCCTTAACGGTCGCCCACCGCTTCGCGCCAGTGTTTGCGGCAGAGCGGGACATAGGTCTCGTTCCCCCCGATTTGTATCTGATCCCCGGACGTAAGCGGATTGCCGTCAGCATCGTGACGGACCACCATCGTCGCCTTTTTCCCACAAAAACAGATCGTCCGCGCCTCGCGCATCTCATCCGCCAGCGCGAGCAAGGCGGCAGAACCGGGGAACAGCTCACCTCTGAAATCGACGCGCAGCCCATAGCACATCACCGGTGTTTTCAGGTCATCCACCGCGCGAGCCAGCTGCCAGACCTGATCCTTGGACAAAAACTGCGCCTCATCGACGAAAACGCAATCCACGGGACCCTGCTTGAGGCGGCGATGGATCATGTCGAAAAGATCGCTCTCAGCCTGGAACAGGTCCGCCGTTACTTCGATCCCGATGCGGCTGGCGATTTTGCCAGTGCCTGCCCGCCCGTCGATGGCGGCAGTCATCAGGTAGGTGCTCATGCCGCGTTCGCGGTAGTTGTAGGATGCCTGCAACAGCAAGGTCGACTTGCCGGCGTTCATCGTCGAATAGTGGAAATAGAGCTTGGCCATCGCGTGGGCGTAGCGCGGCGACCAGTAACGTGCAAGGTGCGCTAGCTCTCGGTCTCGACATCCAGAATGTCGCCGGGATGACAGTCAAGTTCCCGGCACAGCCGCGCCAACGTCTCAAACCGGATGCCTTTGACCTTGCCGGACTTGAGCAGGCTCAGGTTCTGTTCGGTGATCCCGATACGTGCCGCAAGATCGCGGCCCTTAACCTTGCGCTGCGCCATAACGACATCGAGCCGGACGACGACCTTCATACGAAGCTCTTGTTTTCGTCCGCGATGCGCGCGGCCTCGGTCATCGCCAAGCCGATCACGGTCAAGAGGCCCGCAAGCAGGACAAAGCCGATCTCGGCCTGTCCGATACTGACCGAGATCGTGCGGCTGCCGGGCGGTGACTGCCAAGTCAGCAGCAGGGTTTGTAGGGGGTGAACGAGAATGTTCAGCACCGCGATCAGCAAAAACGCCTTTCCCGCGCGACCGATAAGGTCGGCAGACCCTTGGGTGAGGACGTCGCCCTCGCGATAGCGCGCAAAAAGACAGCGCAGGATGTCCAGCGCCCAGAACAGGGCTGCCGCGGGCACGAGCCCGACAGCGATACCCAGCCAAAGCAAGGAGCCGCTGGGATCGGCCCCTTGGGGCATAGGGGCAAAGGTCACGCCCATGGACAGCGCGACGAACACCAGCCCAAGGATGATGGGCAGCGCGATCTGACAGGCGAGCGTCGCACCGTAAAGCCATGCGGCCAGATTTTGCAGTCTTGACTCAGTCATTGATGTTCTCCAACTAAAATTTAATGTAAAACAATAAATACTAAATGGAAAGGAATAAGTATGTTGCGGTCGCTTCTTATTGTCAGTTTGCTTTCGGGATGCACGGCGATGTCGCCCGGCAGTGCGCTTTGGTTGAACCAGGTCGATCTTCTCAGCGCGGATGCAGCCGATATCTCGGTCGCGCTGGCCTTGCCGCCCGGTCTGGGTGTGCTGCCGGATAGTGTGACACTCAGCTTGTCGGCTGCCCGCGCAGGGCAGGGCTCGGTCGGCGGCAGTTGGACGCTTGAGGAAACGCGCGATGCGATGGACCGCCACGTCTATCGTATCGCCGCAGCGGACCGGGCCGAGCTGCGCAGGGTTCAACAGCAGGCGGCGGCCTGGGAAGACGCTGATCCCGATGGCACTGCCGGGTCGCTGTCCCTGGCCTTGGGCGGCTGCCGAACGGTGCCCGCAGAACTGTTGGCTGACGCGCGCGCCTCGGTCTTTCTCAGCCTTGCGCCCGATCAGCCGCCACGGGCCTTGTTTCGTAATGCGCCCGTTGCCGAAGTTCTGTCTGACGACAACCTGAGGGCCCTGCCGCGCTGCCTCTGATGCAGGCGGGGTCGGGCCATCGGCGATCCGCGAACAATGCCACAAGGCATGACGCGATTGTCGAAGGATATACAATTCTAAAAATGCCGCAGGATTGGATATCTAAAGGCCCGATCACGCCACATTCTTGGCCCATTCTGCCGATAAACCGAACGCTGTCACATCAGGGTGTGCGGCGCCGAAACGGAGTGTTTCCTTTGGGAATCAAGGCTCTCCCGGCGCTGGCTCTGCAGGGTGGCGCGAAACTGGGTGAGATATGGACGCAGCCCCGCAACAGAATGACTCCTTCGCTGACGCGCTGAAGCCCGGAACCGAGCTTCTGCACGGCCAGTTCCGGATCGAGAAGTTCCTGAATGCAGGGGGCTTCGGCATGACCTATCTGGCGCGCGACAGCCTGGATCGGATTGTGGTCATCAAGGAGTGTTTCCCGTCATCGATGTGTTGCCGCCAGAAAGGCAACGTCATGGCGCGTTCACGCCAGCACCAAGCGGAATTCGATGCGGTCGTGAAGCACTTCGGGGCCGAGGCGCGGCGACTTTCCAAGCTTCAGCATCCCAACATCGTCGGCATTCACCAGGTCTTCGAAGACAATATGACGGCCTACATGGCGCTCGACTTCGTTCGGGGTCGCGATCTGCTGGATACGATCGAAGACCCGAAGATGAAGCTGCATCCGCGCGACGTAAAGGGCATCCTTTTGCGGTGTCTTGAAGCGGTGCATTACATTCACACCAACGACGTGCTGCATCGCGACATCAGCCCCGACAACATCCTGATTGATGGCAAGGGCAATCCGGTGCTGATCGACTTTGGTGCCGCCAAGGAAGAAGCGACGCGGGCGAGTCGTGCGCTTTCGGCCCTGCATGTGGTCAAGGACGGCTACAGCCCACATGAATTCTATATCGCCGGATCGACGCAAGACGCGTCTTCCGACATTTACTCTCTCGGCGCCACGTTCTATCATGTGTTGACGGGCGAGGCGCCACCGGACAGCCAGGCGCGCGTCAGCGCCATCGCGGGCGACCGGCCCGACCCCTACCGGCCAGTGTCAGGCAAGTTCCCGCAGTTCGAAGATGCGTTCCTGCACGCCATCGACAAGGCGCTCTCGGTGTTCCCGGGCGACCGCCTGCAATCGGCGCGCGAATGGATCGAACTGGTCGATACCGAACGCCGCCGCTCGGCCGCTTTGGCACAGGCCGAGCTGGACCGTCAGATCGAGCTGTCGATTTCCAAGCTGGTGAAGGAAACCAACCAGGCGGTGGAAGCCGACATCAAGATGCAGCAGGTCAAGCAGGCCAAGGAGCGCAAGGAAGCGCAACGGCTGCAAAAGCTGGTGCAAGAGCAGCAGCGCCAGCGCAAGAAGACCCTCGACGAGCTGGCGATGCTCGACGATTTCGAATTCAAAGAAGAGCAGAAGCGGGCGCGCGAATTGTCGTCGCAGACGTCCGGCAATCAGGCACATGACCAGATACAGGGCACGAACCGCAAGAAGCGCACGCTTCTGTCTCGCGTCCTGCCGTTCGGCATTCTGCGGGGCACGTTCCGCGGCAACCGCCGTTCAGATTACTTGTGAGAGGCAGCGACATGAAAATCTTGTCCAGAATGTTGTCCAAGAAGATCGAACCTCAGAGCCCCGAGGACTTCGAACGGGAGCATGACGCGATTGACGATGCCGGGCAGGTTCGGTCCGCGCGCCAGCGCAGTGCGCCGCTGGCGCGGCCGCTGAGCCAGAAGCCGGAAGAACCCGAAGTGGCGGGCAGCGGTTGGGCCCAGGATGGGGACTGGGATGACGATTGGGACGATGACGAAGACTGGGGCGCAGAAGACGACCCGGCTCGCGCCCAAGCCGAGCGTCGGATGGCTGAGGACAAGCAGCATCTGGTCAGCGAGATTCGGGAAGCCATGACCTCGGTCTCGCGCGCCAAATCGCAGCCGCGTGCCAGCTCGGAACGGCGGCCGCAATCTGATCTGAGCCCGAACGTCACCGACTGGTCCGAGGACGAGACGATCGGACGGCGTGCGCGGGCCCGAAGCCAGCTTGAGATGGCCGCGGATGAAACGGAAGACCGCCTGATGGAAAAAACCGAGGACGTGATGTCGGACCGTGAAACCAGCCGCCGCCGCTCGGCCATGGCTCACATGAAAGCGGCTGCGGCTGCGACCAAGGCTGACCGCGTATTGCGCCAGGTCGCGAGCCGTGATGCAGCTGCCGATCCTGAAGAGCAAAGCCCGTATCGCGACGATCTGGCCAAGGTGGTGCGCCCGCATTCGACCAGCCGCCCGATCAGCCGTGCGGTCAGTGGCGACGACGCACAGACCCCGGTTTGGGATCACGGAGCAGGGGACGAGGATGCAGCACTGTTTGCCGCCTCCGAAAACGGCGTGCAGGAGGATCCGGCTATGTCGATCGATAACGAAATGTCAGCTGCCGAAGAACTTCGACTGGCGCGTGCGCCTTCGGAACTGAGCGAAGAGGATTTCGCCGCCGAAGACGTTGAGTATGCAAGGACGCGCGCCGCGCGTGACTTCCCTTCAAGCCGGTTTGCCGTGCCGTTGGACGAATCTGCGGACGATGATGACGGCAGCGCGTTCGACCAGTTTGCGGATGCGGCCGAGGATATCGCCGAGCAATCGCGCGCCAACAAGGATTATGACGATCCGTTTGCGGACGGTTTTGAGGCCGACGAAGCGCCGATGGCTGCGGACGATGTGAAAGACGATTTTGTGGATGACGGCCCGCGTCCTAGCAGCGCTGTCGCCCAGGCGATTGCCTATGCAACCGGGTCAGACGACGACCTGTTCGACGACGAAGAGGAAGAGCCCGAAGTTCGCAAGAAAATCTGGGAAATGGCCGATGAGGTGGCCGCCGAGGTCGAAGAGACCCGCAACGCCTTGCCGACCGAGCCTGCGCCTGTCTTTGGCGAGAACGATCCGGATGATGGATCGAACGACAACCTGTTCGAAGTCTCGTCAGCGGCGATTGCAGGCCGTGCTGGTCGGAGCGCCGGACGCGTGAAGACCCGTCTTCTGGGCTTTCAGGTCGACGAGCCGACCAAGGATGTCTTTGCTGCGCAAAACGGCGGGAGCGCCCCCGTTGTGGCGGATCGCTTCCCCACCGGTTGGATCGTTGTCGTCGACGGCCCGGGCCGCGGCGCGAGCTTCTCGCTCCATGCTGGTGTGAGCCAGATCGGCCGGGGCGAGGATCAGACCGTGCGGCTTGATTTCGGCGACACGTCGATCAGCCGCAACAATCACGCCGCCGTCGCGTTTGACGAGGAACAAAGCAAGTTTTTCCTTGGCCACGGCGGGAAGTCGAACCTGGTGCGTCTCAACGGCATGCCTGTCCTTTCGACCGAGGAAATCACCGACGGTGACGAAATCCGGATAGGTGAGACTTCGCTGAAGTTTATTGCGCTCTGTGGTGATGAGTTCACGTGGAATACAAGTGAAGACGGAGAACACGGCGAGGATGCATAAGGCACCCGACATAAGGTATGATGTTGCGTCTGTACTGAACCGAGGGTGTCGCGACTATCAGGAAGACGCGATCGCCACGGATTTCCCGATGGGTGCGGATTTCGGCTATGCCGTTCTTTCGGACGGGATGGGCGGCCACGCGGCAGGTGATGTTGCTTCGAAGATTGTTGTGACCGAGGTTTTCAGCGAGTTGAAGTTTCAGACGTCAGATATCGACGGGCTGGTCGCGCATATGGGAGAAGTGCTGCGCAGTGCGGCGGTTTCGGCCAATGAATGCATGGCCGCGCATGCCGCGAACAACCCGCAAACTGCGGGCATGGGGGCAACGCTTGTCGCACCCGTTTTTATTCAGAACTCGCTTTATTGGATCTCGATCGGGGATTCTCCGCTCTACCTGATGCGGGGCGGCCGGTTGCGCCAGTTGAACGAAGACCATTCGCTCGGCCCGCATATCGATTACATGGTGCGCTCGGGGATGATGCCCGAAGACATCGGGCGGAACCATCCGGACCGGAACGCGCTGACCAGCGTTTTGATCGGCGAACCGATTGAGCGGATCGATTGCCCGCAGCGCCCGTTCAAACTGAAGGATGGAGACATTCTCGTTGTGGCCAGCGATGGTTTGCAGTTCCTGTCGAACCGTCAGATCACCCAGATCGTGTCCGATAATGCCGACCGTGGCAGCGCCGAGATTGCGTCTTGCCTGCTGGAGGAACTGCGCGATCTGGACGATCCGGAACAGGACAACGTCTGCTTTTCAGTGATCAAGGTCGACATGGCCGCGGTTGAAGAGAACATCTTTGCCCCGGACACCGAACAGGTGGTGTCACGTACGCCCCGTGTTCAGACACGTCCGATCCGGCACGATGAAGTGATGGAACCGGAGGACGCTGCCGAACCGGTGGCGCCGGAACTGGCAAATGCACACAACGGGTCCAATGGCTCCAAATCGGCGAGTGAGCCGATCTTCCTCAGGCGCCGCTGGCTGGCAACTGACGGTGGGGCATGAAGGATAACGCCGCGGACGACACGGTCATCGCACGGCTTGAGGGAGCGCTTGAGGCTGAGACACTCCCCAAGGCGGCGCAGGACTATGCGCGGCACCTCGTACGGCGGCTGTCGCAGCCAGTGCGGGTGTCAGTCCTGGGCCTGCCCGGTTCCGGGAAATCGCAGCTTGTGAACATGTTCCTGGGCGAGGCTGTGGTGCCCGAAGGCGTATCGCTGCCGACCACGGAATATGCCTGGGGCGAGACGCCGCGCATGGTGGTTACCGGTGCAGAAGGCAGCGTCATCAAGGTGCATGGCGCAGACGTTTCGGCCCTTTCGGGTCAGAACGCCGCGTTTCTTCGGATCGAGCTTCCGATCGATATCCTCCAGCGCATCAACCTGCTGGAAGTGGTGACGGATGGCACTGAAGAGGAACTGACCTCGGGCGTGGACTGGGTCGTGCGGCGCACCGACATCGCGCTTTGGTGCACGCAGGAGTTCGGCAAGCATGAGCAGGCCATCTGGCGTCGCGTTCCCGACAGCCTCAAGGACCATGCCTTTCTGGTGCTGAGCAAGGCGGATGAGCTTTCCGCGAAAAAGCTGCTTCGTCAGCGTGTCGCCGCGCTGGAAACGGTGGTGGCCGAGGAATTCCACTCGCTTTTCGCTGTCGCTACGCTGCAAGCGCTGCGGGCTTACGCCAAGGGAACCGTCGACGAGGCGATCTTCCATGCTTCGGGCGGTGGCGCGTTGACGTCGGAAGTGCTGCGCCACGCGGAACGGGGGCGGCGCGCTGACTTCGATTCGGCGCATATGTTCCTTGCACGGTATCAGGCCGAAACGTCGGCCGAGACTGTTGCCAAGGCCAAAGCTGACCGGGCCGAGACGGCACCGGAGGCCACTGCGCGCGAGGCATCCAAATCTAAGCTGCGCCCAGTTTCCAAAGTCGAATCGCGCCAGGTCATCTCAAAACCCATCCGCAGCAAAAGGCCGGTCGTCTCGGAACCTGCGCCCAAGCCTGTCTCTAAACCCGCACCGGTTGCAGCCGCTCCGGTACCTTCCGGCCCGAAGGTCGAAAACGTGGCGCTCTTCTCCGACGGCATCCGCTTTTTGCGCCGTCGGGGTGACAGTCTGACGGAAACCGCCGAGGCGCTGGGCGAAGGGGGCGCAAGTGGCCTGATGGATCACTGCGTGTCTGCGGTCGAACACCTGATCGACCTGTTCTCGCAGGATGAGGTCGGGTGCGATGCGGCGGACGCCTTCATCGATGAACTGGCCGAAGCGCAGGATATGATGGTTCTGATGCAGGTCGAAGACGGTGACGGCCCTGCCGCAGATGCCGTGACTCTGTTGTTGCAGCTCAGACGCGACATGGAAATGCAGCTCGCCGCATGACGCGCAACAAACCGCTGGAAACGACGATGATTGACCGGAAATGCGCCACAAAAACGCCATCTTAACCGGGAATTGTCACGTGGAAGGGATCCGCGTTGTGCGGGCCACCCAAGTTATCGGGTTAAGGCGTTGTTAGGACGATGAACATGAACGTGGACGCGAATATCGTGACAGGGGCTGCCGCCACATCTGACCGTGCCAATCTTCTCTCTCAAGGGTTTGAGGGATTGGGGCCTTTCCTGCAGAAATCGCGTGAGTTGCGCCAGACGCTGGTGCGTCTCGGCAAGATCGGTGACAAGGCCACCAATCGTGCGGCGCGCAAACTGCACCATCAACTCAAGCACGCCGAACCATCGGTCACGATGATCGGTCAGGTGAAGGCAGGTAAGACATCGCTTGTCAACGCCATGGTCGGTGCGCCCGACTTGCTGCCCGCAGACGTCAACCCATGGACCAGTGTTGTCACCGCACTGCATCTCAATCCAAGTGTGGCCGCCGAAGACAATCGCGCCAGCTTTCGTTTCTTCGATATGGAGGAATGGAGTCGCCTGCTGGATCGCGGTGGCCGCATCGGCGAACTGGCCGAACGGGCTGGCGCTGAAGGCGAATTGGAGAAGGTTCGCGAACAGGTTGCGGTCATGCGTGAGAAATCCCGCAAGCGTCTCGGTGACAAGTTCGAGATGCTGCTGGGTCAGCAGCATGACTATGCGCATGTCGATAGCGATCTGGTCGAACGCTATGTCTGTCTCGGCGACGATTTTGAGGATGACACCGAAACCAGCCCCGATCAGGGCCGCTTTGCTGACATCACCAAGACGGCCGAGTTGTTCATCGCCCGCCCGCAACTGCCGATGCCGCTGTGCATCCGTGACACGCCGGGTGTGAACGACACGTTCATGATCCGCGAGCAGATCACCATTCGCGCGATCCGCGAGAGCCGGATCTGTGTGGTGGTTCTGGCAGCGCACCAGGCGCTGTCGTCGGTCGACCTTGCCCTGATCCGCATGATCGCCAACGTGAAGTCGCGCGAAGTCGTTATCGTCGTCAACCGGATCGACGAATTGCCTGATCCGGTGAACCAGGTGCCCGAGATCCGCAACAGCATCGTCAAGACGCTGACCGAGTTTGATGGCCCCAAGGACGCGCAGATCATCTTTACGTCCGCCTTTTGCGCCAACGCTGCGCTGATGGGTCGGACCGATGCGCTGGATGAAGCAACACTGCAGAAAATGGTTACTTGGTCAAAGGGCGAAGGTCACCTGACCCGCGACGGTTACACCGAAGAAGAGCTGCTCTGGCATTTGTCGGGTGTTCCGCAGGTCTATGACGCTCTCGCCACCCGCATCTCGGACGGTATGGGGCAGGAACTTTTGGACAAGATTGCAAAGTCGGCAATGAACCTGGCCAACGGGCTGAACGCCGCACAGCAGGTGATCTCGCGCCGCGAGAACGACCGCGATCTGCCGCCGCTCGACCTGTCGCAAATGGACGCAGCGCTTCGTAAGCTTGAGGCGCAATCCGTGAAGCAGATGAACGATATGTTCGATGTCGCGATCGCGGATTTTCACAAACGTCTGGAACGTTCGCATCGGAGTTTTCTGGAGCGCGCGACCGGATCGCTGCTGCAGCATCTCGACAAGTACGGCGAGGGTGAGGTTTGGGAATACGACCCCACTGGTCTGCGTATTCTGATGCGCACGGCCTATCAGGTGTTCGGCCGGAACGCCCAGGGTGGCACCAAGAAGGTGCTGACCCGCGTGGCCGAGGATTATGCCGCCATCTATCACCGTCTTTTCGAAGTGTCAGACGACGATTTCGGGAT
>JBCCWG010000051.1:0-20679 GCA_039193985.1 Pseudomonadota bacterium | reverse complement strand
CCGCGTGTCAGGCGGCCAGCTTTTCCAGCGCCCAGCGGACGTTTTTCCGCACGTCCGGATCGGTATCGTCGACGTACTTTTCCAGGAACGGCGCGGTCTCTTTGACCGCCAGTTCGCCAAGTGCTGCGGCGCATTCCTTGCGCAGATTGGGCACCGGCACATCCATCATCGGGGCGATCTCCATTGCCGCCTCGGTGGCGCCCAATTTGCCCAACGACCGCACGGCCTTCAGTCGGACCTGCCAGTAATCGTCGTCAAGCACGCTGCGAAGCGCGGCGACGCACTCCGCTCCGCCGGTTTTGGCCAGCGTTTCGGCCGAAGCTTCGCGCGCCAGCCATTCGGGATCTGTCAGGCCGTTAACCAAAGTGGCTTCGGCATGTTCCGACTTGGAAAACCCAAGCGCTGACAAGGCCGTGCGGCGTACTTTGACATCGGTATCTCTCGCTGCTTCACGCAGCGCGGGCAGGGCAGTTTCATCTTGCAGCCAGCCAATGACACCCACGGCCTGAACGCGGACCTCGGGCGAGGCATGTGTGAGAGCCGTAATTGCCGGACCCATGGCTTCGGGACGGCGCAGTTCCTTTATACCGGCAAGAAGTGCAGTCAGCTTGATGTCGTCGGCTTCATTCAGATGGGGTAGGATCGCATCCCCCGCGGCGGGATCCTTCAACTCGGTCAGACTGATCGCTGCCGCCTCGACTACGGTCGGGTCGTCGTCGTTCAGGCCAACCACAAGGGCGGCCGCCGTCTCGGGCCCGTCGAAATCGGTCAGCGCCTGCGCTGCTTGCTTGCGCACACCCGCATCGACATCGGTGATCGCACGGGCGAGGTGCGGGATTACAGCGGGATCTGCGCTATCCGCCAATTCAATCACTGCCATGATCCGCGCACCGGGCGAAGGGTCGTCCAGACCTTCGGCCAGGTCTGCAATGTCGTCGAAATCTTCGAATAGCGGGTTCACGGGCATCACTTCAGCAAGTAGGGCAGATTGACGGTAACAGCATCTGTGGGGCAATCGGCCTCGCACGGCATGCAGTACCAGCATTCGTCGTATTTCATGTATGCCGTCTTTTTGCCGTCCTCTTTCTCGACAATGCGCAGCACATCAAGCGGGCAGACATCGACGCAGACCGTGCAGCCCTTGTCGGCGATGCAGAGGTCATCGTTGACGACAACGGGAACGGTGGTGGCAGTTTGAGCGAGAGGCATGACCGGTTACTCCGCAGCGACCGAAGAGGCACCGACGCGCTGATGGGCATAGGCGTCTTTCTCATCTTCAGCGATTTCAACAATGTAAGGCTTCACGTCCTGCTTCTTGTGCGCAGGCTTGCCGTCATCGCCCTTGGTCAGGATTGTGTGGCAGAACCAGTTTTCGTCATCCCGCTCATACTCGACGCGGTTGTGATAAAGGCCCCAGCGGCTTTCGGTCCGATACATCGACGCACTGGCTGCCATCTCGGCACAATCGAGAATGGTTGAGGCTTCGAGCGCGCGCATCAATTCATGCGCATCGCGCACAAACATGCCCTGTTCCATGTCTTCGCGCACCTCGTCAAAGCGCTGTTGCGCCAGTTCCATTTTCGCCGTGACTTTGGGGGGTTGCAGGTAGTCGTTCACAAGACGGCGGGTCTTGTATTCGATCTGGTTCGGCGGGATGCCATCGTCGCGCTTGGTCGGCGCCATCACGCGGGTGCGTTCGGCGTCGACGTCGCCCATATCGAAGCTGGCGTGATCGACGTCGGCCATGAAGTCCACCGCATCAAGCCCCGCGAAAGCCCCATTGGTGAAAGCGCCCAGCATGTAGTTATGGGGCACATTCGCCATGTCGCCCGCCGCATAAAGGCCGGGGATCGTTGTGCGTGCGTGTTCATCGACAAAAACGCCCGAGGCCGAGTGGCCGGAGCAGAACCCGATTTCCGAGATGTGCATCTCGATCATCTGCTTGCGATAATCTGTACCGCGCCCTTTGTGGAAATGCCCGCGTGTCGGTCGCTCGACGATGTGCAGCACGCGTTCAATCTCTGCCACGGTTTCTTCGGCGAGGTGGTTCAGCTTGAGGTAAACCGGTCCTTTGCCGCCCTGCAGTTCGTCGTAGAACTCCTGCATCATCTGACCCGACCAGTAATCGCATTCGATGAAGCGTTCGCCTTGGGCATTGGCGGTATAGCCTCCCATCGGACCTGCGACATAGGCGCAGGCGGGACCGTTATAGTCCTTGATCAGCGGATTGATCTGATAGCATTCTAGGTTCGCGAGGCCGGCACCGGCATGGTACGCCATCGCGTAACCTTCGCCCGAGTTCGACGCGTTCTCATACGTGCCATAAAGATAACCTGAGGTTGGGAGCCCAAGCCTCCCAGCGGCTCCCAACCCCATGATGACCGCCTTGGCGCGCACAACGAGGAACTCGGCCGACCGGGTGTTGACGCAAATAGCGCCTGCCACCCGCCCCTCGCCCGTGAGCAGTCGCGTTGCCATAAAGCGGTTGATGATGTTGATGCGGGATTTGCGAAGCTGGCGATAGAGCGCCTTCTTCACCGTGTCGCCGTTCGGCATCGGCAGAACGTAGGTCCCGATATGGTGCACCTTCTTGACGTCATACTCGCCGTTCTGGTCCTTCTGGAACCGGATACCGAAACTGTCGAGTTCCTGGATGATGCCGTAGCATTCCTCGGCATATCGCATCACGGCGGCCTGATCGCAAATGCCGTCATTCGCGATCGTTATCTCCTTGGTGTATTGCTCGGGCGTAGCATAGCCGGGGATCACTGAGTTGTTCAGCCCGTCCATCCCCATCGAAATCGCGCCGGACCGCTTGACGTTAGCTTTGTCCAGCAAGACGACATTGGCCTCGGGGTTCTTGCGCTTGGCCTTGAGCGCGGCCATCGGTCCCGCGGTGCCGCCGCCGATAATCAGGATGTCGCAATCGATTTGCGTCAGTCCATCGAGAATTTCGTCCATGTGTCGCATCCCCATCGTTGGGTTCAAACTGCGCCGCAGTGCAGCGCGGTGATGTCAATTAGTTGTCAAAGCCGGTCGGAAAGTTCGCGGAGATACGGGAAGGGATAGATCGCCTTGTCGTGCCCGTCCGAGAAATGCACGTTCACGCCGTTTCCGATTTGCGTCAGGTCGGTGATGCGAATCCCCGGCAGAACCGAAACCTCGCCGTGGTCGAGACGTTCGCGGATTGACCAGGCATCCTTGGCCTCGGCGCGCAGGTAAGCAGCGGAAAGCGTTGTTTCTGCGCCATCTTCCCAGGTGACGGTCAGATGTTGGCAGTCGTCGCTTGCGGTCAGGCTGTTGATCATTGTGGCTCCCCAGTGGTTGCTGTGACAGTGCCCGGCGCGTTCTGGCGCCAATAGCAATTAGTTGACGGACAACGCTGCTGCGGTGCGGCAAAAGCCTTCGAACCAACGAAGGAGTGTGGCCCATGACGTTTGTCGTCACCGACAATTGCATCGCCTGCAAATACACCGATTGCGTGTCGGTTTGCCCCGTCGACTGTTTCTATGAAGGCGAGAACATGCTGGTGATCCACCCCGATGAATGCATCGATTGCGGCGTCTGCGAGCCGGAATGCCCGGCAGACGCTATTCGCGCCGATACCGAACCCGGCATGGACAAGTGGGTCGATTTCAATCGGAAGTACTCCGAAATGTGGCCCGTCATCCTTGAGGCGAAGGACCCGCTGCCAACCGCCGACGACATGGACGGCGTCGCCGGCAAGCTCGACACCCATTTCACCGAAAACCCAGCCGCGAAGGCCGCCTGATGAACCTGGAAATTGCCCCTGCGAAAACAAAAGTGCTGCCGGATGCGCAGACCGTCATGTCCGTCAAACATTGGACGGACACACTGTTTTCCTTCCGCGTCAGCCGCCCGCAGTCGTTAAGGTTCCGGTCGGGCGAGTTCGTCATGATCGGGCTTCTGAAAGATGACGGCAAACCGCTCTTGCGCGCCTATTCCATCGCCTCGCCTTCATGGGATGACGAGCTGGAGTTCTATTCGATCAAGGTGCCGGACGGGCCGCTGACGTCACACCTGCAAAAGATCGAACCGGGGGATGAAATCATCCTAAGGCCAAAGCCTGTTGGCACCCTCGTGCTGGATGCGCTTTTGCCCGGCAAACGGCTCTGGATGATCTGCACCGGCACGGGGATCGCGCCTTTTGCGTCGCTGCTGCGCGACCCGGAGACTTGGGAGCGTTACGACGACGTGATTGTCGCCCACACCTGCCGCACCCGGGGGGAGCTGGCCTATGGCGCTGAGATCATTGATGCTTTGCCCGACGATCCCCTCATCGGTGAATTGGTCGGGGGCAAGCTGCGCTATTACCCGACAACCACGCGAGAGGCATCGGACGTCGAAGGTCGCATCAGCGATCACATTCGTGACGGACGTGTCTTCCATGCGCTTGGATTGACCGGCTGGCATGCTGACGAAGATCGCGTGATGATCTGCGGCAACCTTGCCCTGAACAAAGACATCATGGGATTGTGTGAAACCCAAGGGCTTCAAGAAGGCGCCAACTCGGACCCCAAACATTTCGTTGTCGAGAAGGCGTTTATTGACTGAGCCACGCCTGAGACATGGCGTCGACATCGGTTGAACCGAAGGCCACGCTGGTCTCGGTCAGAAAGGCGGGCGTGCCAAGTACCTCGAGTGCAATCGCAGCATCGCGGTTATAAGTGATGCGCGCGTCAATTGCGCCGCTGTCCATGCCCGCGTAAATCCGTTCAAAGTCGAGGGCAAGCGCGTCCGCAACGCGCCGGAACCCGGCTGAGTTCAGGGGCCCCCTGATCTTCCACAACTCGTCGTGCACAGCGCGGTATGCCTCAGCCCCATAGGCAGCCTCGGTCGCCAGGGCAAAACGCGCGGCCCGCTCCGAGCCCGGGCTGAGGATGGGAAGGTGCCGCATTTCGATACGCACCTCCGGGTTGTCCTCGACAAAGTCCACAAGCCGCGGGTGAACGGCTTTGCACGGCATGCACTTGTAATCGAAGAACTCGATCACGCGCAGCGGGGCGTTCGCTGCCCCTTCGCCCAACCGCGGCGCATCGGTGAACAAGTCCGGAAACGACCGGAGCTTCGCCTCGGTCGCGGCCCTCGCTTCGCGTTCGGAAAGAATGGTCAGCGCTTCAAGAATGATCTCGGGATTGTCGAGGATAAATGCCCGCACACGATCCTCGAACGAAGCATTTTCCGCCTGCGCATAACTCGAAAAAGCGGTCACAAAGACGGTCGCGAGAATTCGACAGGTCATCTGCATGCGGCCATGGAGCGGGCGCACTTAGCGCCCCGGCAAGCAAATTGAGGCATGTGAGCCAAAGGCGATCGACCAAATAGGAGGGTTGCCGACGAAATAGGCAACCTTGGGCAAATGGCAACCGCGTTGGAAAAAGTCAGCCTTCTGACACGCAGGAAAGTCCAGATGCCAAACGTTCTTTCTCCAACGGTCATGATTTAGGGATGCATGGTTGCGCTTTGTGACGCAGGCTTCGCCGCCATGGCGGCGCGCACCGCGCGCGCGATCACACGCTCTTCGTCCGTCGCGATCACCAGAATGCGTGTCGGGCCGCCGCCGATGTCGCGCGGGTCGGAACGGTCGCCGCCGTTCATCTTGAGCCCCAGATAGTCCATGCCCTCAACGATCCGCTCGCGGATCACGGCGGCGTTCTCGCCGATCCCTCCGCAAAAGACCAACCCGTCCACGCCGCCCAAAACCGCGCTTAACCCGCCAATCTCACGGCGGGCCCGGAAGACGTAATAGTCGATGGCCTGCTTTGCCTCGGGCGCGTCCGAGGCAAGAAGCGTGCGCATATCACCTGAGATCCCCGACAGGCCCAAAAGCCCGCTTTTCTTGTAGAGCAGGGCCAGCACATCCCGCGGCGCTATGCCCCGCTCCTCGATCAGATGCAGGACAACGCCGGGATCGATCTGGCCGCAGCGCGTGCCCATGGGCAAACCATCCAGCGCGGAAAACCCCATCGAAGACCCGACGCTTTTGCCATGCCGCGTGGCACACATCGATGCGCCATTCCCGAGATGCGCAATGATGACCCGACCCCGGTGCAGGTCCGGAAAGTCGCGTGCGATGACGCCGGTCACATAGTCATAGCTCAGCCCGTGAAACCCGTAACGGCGTATTCCTTCGTCATAGAAGGCGCGGGGCAGGGCAAATGTGTCGTTCACCCACGGGTGGCCACGATGGAAGGCGGTATCGAAACAGGCCACCTGGACCGCATCGGGAAAAATCTCGCGGGCCGCCGTTACTCCGGCAAGGTTGTGGGGCTGGTGCAGGGGCGCCAGCGGGCTGAACGCCTCGAGCGCGCGCTGCATCTCGGGCGTCAACACGACCGGTGTCGCAAACTCGGGGCCGCCATGCACGACGCGATGCCCGACGCCGGAGATTTCCAGCGCGCGTGTGTGTGTTGCCAGTGCTTTGATCACAAGGTTCAGGGCGTCATGCTGCGTGTCGGCGCTGACGTGTTCTTCGGTCTTGGTATTGCCAGACTGCAGGATCAGGCGGGCTGCGTTGCCAATCCCGTCGATCTGACCATGAACCAGCAGGACGGGGTCATCGGCGTGTTCGTACAATCCAAACTTCAGCGAGGACGAGCCCGCATTCAGCGTCAGGATCCCACTCATCCGCGGCGCGCCCGGCTGAACAGCGACGCGATGGCGGCTGACGCGGTGCGGGTCCGATCGTCATCTGCCCGGCTGGTCAGGATGATCGGCACCTGTGCACCAAGGACAATGCCGGCGGCCTCGGCCCCTGCCAGGTACATCAGTTGTTTGGCGATCATGTTGGCGGCCTCGAGATCGGGTGCCACAAGGATATCCGCTTGTCCGGCGACGGGCGAGGTGATGTTCTTAGTCGCCACCGCGCGCATCGAAACCGCGTTGTCGAAGGCCAGCGGCCCGTCCAGGACGCCGCCGGTAATCTGGCCGCGATCCGCCATCTTGCAAAGCGCGCCTGCGTCGACTGTGGATTGCAATCGCGGCGTGATCGTCTCGACCGCCGAGAGCAGCGCGACCTTTGGCGCCTCGATCCCGATTGCCAGCGTCAGGTCGATTGCATTCTGGATGATGTCGGCCTTGGTCGCCAGATCGGGCGCGATGTTGATCGCCGCATCGGTGATGATCAGAGGTTTGGCATAAGTCGGAACATCCATGACATAGACATGGCTCATGCGCCGTTCGGTGCGCAACCCGCCGGATTTGGCCACCACCGCCGACATGATTTCATCGGTATGAAGCGCGCCCTTCATCAGCGCCTGCGCCTTGCCCTCGCGTACCAGGGACACGGCTTGTTCTGCCGATGCATGGCTGTGGGGCGCGTCGATCAGTGTCGCGCCCGCAAGATCAAGCTCATGCGCCTCGGCGACAGCCGTGATGCGATCGCGCGGCCCAACCAGAAGTGGGTCGATCAGGCCCAGATCGCGCGCATGCAGGGCCCCGGCCAGCGATTCTTTGTCACAAGGATGCACCACAGCAACGGTCAATGGATCAAGCGCTCGCGCCCGGACCAGCAGGTCGCCGTGGACCGCGCCATGTCTGTGCAAAACCAGATCGGGCATCGTTACCCGCGGCCGTCGAATTTTCCGATCTGGCGCAATCACATGCGCCTGCCCGACGATGACCAGTTTGCCGTCCCCGTTCGTACACGTGCACTCAAGTGTCAGTCGTTTCTTTTCGGCATGCTTTTCTGCGACCGTCACCCGCACGGTAACCGTGTCCCCGATTCCGACGGGTTTGAGGAACTTCAGCGATTGCTCAAGATAGATCGTGCCCGGACCGGGAAGCTGCGTACCCAGCACGTTTGAGATCAGCGCGCCGCCCCACATTCCGTGGGCGATCACCTTGTGAAATATGTCGCCTTCGGCAAACTCCGTATCCACATGCGCGGGGTTCACATCGCCTGAGACGACGGCAAAGGCGTCGATGTCCTTAGCCGTCAGTGTCCGGACGAGTTCTGCAAAGTCACCGACGGCAATCTCGTCGAACGGCCGGTTTTCGATGAACTCCAGCGGGGCGTTGGGCTCAGACAACATGATGTCCGCCGTCGATATAGGCCGTGTTGCCACTGACCGAGCGTGCAAAGTCGGTCACCAGGCAGGCGGCCATCGCCCCGACTTCTTCGATGGTCGTAAGTCGATGCAACGGCGCCCGTGTCTTGGCGTCGTCAATCAGCGCGTCGAAATGATCAATGCCCGAGGCAGCGCGAGTCTGCAAAGGACCCGGCGACAGGGCGTTCACGCGAATGTTCTTGGGGCCCAACTCGACCGACAAGTAACGGGTCGTGGCCTCGAGCGCGGCCTTGACCGGCCCCATAACGTTGTAGTTGTCCACGACCCTCTCGGCACCGTGATACGAGACCGTCAGGATTGTCCCACCGGCCTCCATCAGTGGCTCGGCATGCTTGGCCAACCGGATCAGAGAGTGAACCGAAACATCCATCGCCAGCCCGAACCCATGCTGCGAACAATCGACAACCCGTCCGTGCAGGTCGTCTCGCGGGCAAAACGCGATGGAATGCAGGACAAAGTCGAGCTTGCCCCATGTCCGCTCGATCTCGGCAAAGACTGCATCGGTCTGATCGTGATCGGTCACATCCAAAGGCAAAAAGATCTGGGCGCCGAGAGACTGGGCAACGGGCTCGACAAAAGGACGTGCCTTGTCGTTCTGGTACGTGATGCAAAGCTCGGCCCCCGAGGCGCGAAAGGCGCTGGCGCACCCCGCTGCAATCGAATGCCCGTTGGCAATGCCGACGATCAGCCCTTTCTTGCCCTTCAGCAGGTCGTTTTCTGGCAGCATTGCTTACTCCATCATGACGTATGTGCCTGGCGCAGGTGCCAGGGATTTTGCGGATCTTGGCGGTTTCGATCGTTCGCCTGAAAGTTCTGCCAGCCATGCCGTCCAGGCCGGCCACCAACTGCCCTCGTGCAACGTTGCCGCCGCCATCCAGTCGTCGGGTACCATCGCCTTGTCGACGTCGCGTTTGGTGTGCAGCCTGAAATGGCGCCGTTTGTGGCCCGGCTCGGAGAGAACCCCGGCATTGTGGCCGCCGTTCGTCAGCGCGAATGTCACGTCCGCATGGCCCATATTGTGGATCTTGAACACCGAGGTCCACGGCGCGATGTGATCGGTTTCTGTCCCCACGGCAAAGGTCGGCACGCGAATATCGCGAAGCGAGACCGGATGCCCTTCGACCAGATACCGCCCCGCCGCCAGATCGTTGTTGAGGAACATGTGGCGCAGATATTCCGTATGCATCCGTGCTGGCATCCGGGTGCTGTCGGCGTTCCAGGCCATCAGGTCGTTCATCGGCGCGTCATCCTCGCCAAGGAGATACTTGCGAACCATCTGCGACCAGATCAGATCGTTGGACCGCATCATCTGAAAGGCGCTCATCATCTGATCAGCATCGAGATAGCCTTGCTGCGCCATCACGTCTTCCAGAAAGGACACCTGGCTTTCGTTGATGAACAGGCTCAACTCACCGGGTTCGCTGAAGTCGGTTTGGGCGGCCAGCAGGGTCATGCTGGCCAGCCTGTCGTTGTCATCGCGCGCCATGGCGGCCGCCGAAATCGACAAAAGCGTGCCCCCAAGGCAGTAGCCTGCCGCATGGATCTTCTCAGCACCGGTTTTGTCAGCGATATAGTCAAATGCCGCGCGAGGACCCTGGTCCAGATAATCCTGCATCCCGAGATCCGCATCGCCCGCATCCGGATTCCGCCACGAGATCATGAAGACCGTGAAACCCTGTTCGGTCAGATAACGGACAAGCGAATTGCCCGGACTGAGATCAAGTATGTAGTACTTCATGATCCACGCCGGAACGATCAGGATCGGTTCGGGGTGGACCGTCTCCGTCACCGGCGCATACTGGATCAGCTCGATCAGGTGGTTGCGAAAGACGACTTTGCCCGGGCTCGTCGCAACATCCACGCCAACCTGCGCTGTGCGAAGCGGCGCCTCGCGCCCCTGAACGTCTTGTAGGAAACGCGACAACCCGTGCTGCAGGTTCACGCCACCCGCCTCCCGCGTGCGGGCCAGCACCTCGGGGTTGGTCGCAACAAAGTTCGACGGGGCGAAGGCATCAAGCATCTGGCGCATCATGAAGGTCATTGCCCGGTCATGCGCCGGGTCCAGCCCCGGAACATCCGATGTGGCCTGATCCCAGAAATCCTCGCTCAGCAAGAACCCTTGCGCCAGCGCTGCGAAGGGCGGCTTTTGCCATTCTGCCCCCAGAAACCGGCGATCGCCTCTTTTCGGCGCGATGGCGCGCACGCTGTCGTCATCGGGGCAGCCGTGCGCTACAAAATTCATCCAGTCCAGCCAGTGATCGGTCGCAACCTGCGCCAGTTCGATTTGCTTGTCTGGTGCCATCGCCAAATGGACGCACCAGTCGGTCCACATCGACATAAGCGAGGCCGGCGAACTGCCGCCTGTCGCGCTGGCCAGCGTCTGACGCAACGGGCGAGACCTAGAATCTCCTATTTCTTTCAATGGCGTATCCGCCTTTGCAGTGGTAAAGTCTTTCATCAGGCCCCACGCAGATCGCCGCTTTGTGGTGACGATCTAACCGCGCGACATCACAACCAAGCAACAAATGCTGCAGAGCGGCATTTGTTCATCGATTATTCCTTATTGCCGAAATAATCCGCCGAATGGGCGGTGTGCGCCTATGTATGAAACCTGAAATGAAGTGGCGACCCGTGGCGTCTGTCAAGGGTTTTTCGTGTTTCTACAGGTGTCATAAGCCACCTGAATGGGTCCGCTGTTCAACGCTTTCCGATTTGGAAACGCTTTAGTTCGCCTAGTGAAAATCGTTGCCACAATTTGGTCATGATCTCGCCCTAGCCGTGGCAGGGCTTGTCGTGGCGCGGGGGCTCTTGCGGCGGGTGGTAGGAACGAGTTTCGCTGTTTCCATACCACGTTTGCGGATCATTTCTCCGCAACATGCTGAGGAGCCTTGGTGCGATGTACCTCACCGGCGACGCCATGCAATGGCACAAACTTACCCTGAATTTCGAAGGCCCCACTCTGAGCGAACAGCCGGAAACTTTTCTCGACCACAGGCTCGACGTCACCTTCACCCACGAAAGCGGCGAGGTCATAAAGGTCCCCGGCTTTTTCGCCGCTGATGGCGACGCGGCAAACACCGGCGCCACATCGGGCAATCTCTGGCAGGTGAACTTCAACCCGCCGCTCACTGGCGACTGGACCTGGGAAGCCGAGTTCCGCGTCGGCGATGACATCGCCGTCAGCACAGCGGCGGGACAAAGCGGCGGGTTCTTCGACGGCGACAGCGGCAGCCTGTCGATCGACGAAAGCGACAAAGACGGTCTCGATCTGCGCGGCAAGGGTGTGCTCGAGTATGACGGCGGCCAGTACCTGTCCTTTGCAGGCACCGGTGAGACGTTTCTGAAATCCGGTGTCGGCAGCCCAGAGAACTTCCTTGGCTATTCGGGCTTCGACGACACGCCCGACAGCCACGACTACGCGCCGCACATCGCGGACTTCAACGCAGGCGATCCGACCTGGGACGGCGGCAAGGGCGCAGGGATCATCGGTGCGGTCAATTACCTGGCCGAGCATGAGGTGAACTCGGCCTATATGATGTTGATGAACATCGCAGGCGATGGTCGCGATGTCTCGCCCTGGACGGACACCAGCCTTTACAGCATCAACAAGAACGCATCGCCCGATCTGGATGAACGCGCGCAAAGCTTTGATGTCTCAAAGCTTGCCCAATGGGAAATCGTCTTCGGCCACATGCAGGAAAACGGCATCAACCTGCATCTTTTCCTGCAGGAAACCGAGAACGACCAGCTTTTGAACGATGGGGAATTGGGCACCGAACGAATGCTCTATATGCGCGAGATGGTCGCGCGGTTCGGGCATCACAACGGTCTGATCTGGAACCTGGGTGAGGAGAACACCAACACCACGGGCGAGATCCGGGACCATTCGGAATACCTCAAAGGGCTTGATCCGTATGATCATGCGGTCGCGCTTCACACCTATCCCAACCAGCACGGCAAGTACGAAGATTACGAAGGCTCGGACACGCTTGACGTGCTGTCGTTTCAAACCTCCAACGAAAATGGCGTCCCCGACCTCGACCGCTACCTTGGCGGGGCGGAAGATGCTGGCCGACCTGTGGCCGCGTTTCTGGATGAGCCGGGGAATGCCAGCATCGGGCTGGCCGCCGAGGGCGATCCGTCATGGGAAAGCAACCATGCGGCGCTGCGCGAAGTCCTGTGGAAATCCTATGCCGAAGGGGCGGGTGGCGCCGAGTGGTACTTTGGCTATCAAAGTGCAGGCGGTGACGGCGGCGATCTGGCGATGGAAGATTTCAGCCTGCGCGAAAGCGCTTATGAATGGGCCGCATCCGCCCGCGAGTTTTTCGAGCAACTGCCGTTGGAAGACATGCGCGACGGCGACGCGCTGACCTCTGGCACCGAAACGCATGGCCTCGCGCTCGACGGGGCAGTCTATGCCTATTACCTGCCGGATGGCGGGCAGACGACGCTGGATCTGTCGGGCGAAAGCGGGACATATAACGTCGGGTGGTATGACGTCATCTCTGGTGGAGACCTGGCGACCGGAACGGTTGGCTCGGTCGCAGGCGGCGGTCAGCAGTCCCTTGGCCTGCCCCCCAGCGACACCAACGGCGAATGGGCCGTTGTGGTCTGGAACCCCGATAGGTTCAGCTTTGATCAGACCGACACCCCGACACCTCCGGTCCCGCCAGAGCCGCCGACACCCCCGGACACAGACGTGATGTGGGAAGCCCAGGACGGCAAGGTCGTGATGCAGGCCGAGAAGGGCGTGCCGACTGACCCCGACAACGCCGGTCACGCCAACTGGCTGATCTCAGACGATCTCGGCGGACACACAGGCGACGGGTACCTGCACTGGGACGGTCCCGATCTCTTCAACCAGCCCGGCAGCGGCGCGTTGTCTTATGAGTTCGAGGTGAGTGAGGAGGGGACATACAAACTCGGCCTGCTTGGCTCGCGCCCCGAGAACGGTGAACGCAGCGACCTTAACAACGACTTTTTCGTGCGGATGGATGGCGGGCCCTGGAAGAAGGTTTTCTTCAGTGGCGCGCGTGAGACATGGAACTGGGGCAAGACCTTTGACGTCAATCACGAGAAATCCTCGGCCGGCTATGATCTCGAGCCCGGCACCCATGTGTTCGAGATTTCCGGCCGGTCCACCGACGCGTATCTCGACAAGATACACCTGAGCCTCGGTACGCTGGACCAGAACAAGTCCGCGCCCGAGACGCTGGCCGAGACATCCAACGTGCCGGATGTGCCGGACGTTCCCGACCAACCGGACCCGCCGGATGTGCCCGACATCCCGGACACACCGACCCCTCCCGCAACGCCAACGGTCACACTCTTTCTTGTCGATGTTGCAACAGGCGAGACGATCAGCGCGCTGGAAGCCGGCGACACGCTTGATCCGGCATTCCTCGACACGGAAAGCTTCACCATTGTGGCCAATGTCGAGGGCGACGTCGGATCGGTGCGATTCACCCTTGGTGATCACACACAGGTCGAAAATGTCGAACCCTACGCGCTCTTTGGCGACAGAAGCGGCGACTTTAGGGCAAGTGATGCGGCCGTATTCGACACCGCAGGCGACTATGCGCTGACGGTCGAGCTTTTTGACGGTCGCAACGCAAGCGGCGACAAGCTTGGCGAGGTTGAAACCCTGTTCACGGTCGAGGATGCCGCGCCACCACCACCCCCCGAGCCGGAGCCCGAACCGGAAGACCCGGTGGTTCCCGACCTGCCGGAGGAACCGGAAGAACCGGACACGCCACTACCACCTCCAGATGAGCCGGTGACGCCACCCCAAGCCGACGGCCCGACCTCGATCTTCCTGGTCGATACACAGTCCGACGAAACGCTGATGGCACTGGGCGAGAACACCGTTCTGCACAACAGTGTGCTTGAGGGGCGGTCGCTCTCGGTCGCGTCCGAAGTGGATGAAAGCCAGCTTGACGTGGAAAGCGCGCGCCTCTCGTTCGATGGCGAGGAAACGCGGGTCGAGAATGTCGAACCCTATGCGCTTTTCGGTGACCGGTCCGGTAACTACCTTGGCGGGCTTGAGATGGAACCTGATGTGACGCACCAGATCGAGATCGACTATTTCGGTTTCGATCAGGCCGAGGGCGCGGTGATCTACAAGGACGACATTTCGCTGGAAACCGACGGCAACGACAAATTGTCGGCCCGCGACGATGCAAGCGATGTCTTCGGGATCGATTCCAGCAAACTGGGCGCGGTGAGCATTTATGGCTTCAACGCCGGTGACAGTGTTGCCGATGTCGGTGCCGGTCTCATTGATCTTCTGTCGAACGGCCAAAAGGTCGGTGACGACTGGGTCGTTGATTTCGGTGACGGAAACCGCCTGACCCTGTTGGACTATGACGCCGAAGAGGAACCGCTAGCGATCTAACGTCATCACTGTCTGACGCGACCGAATGTTGACAGCCTGTTGATCTCGTCAAGCCGGTCCAGGTTGACCACCGTCGATAGCATCAACCGGTCGTGGCTCCAGTCGCCTGGGCTTTGGATCGCCAGCGTCGTCAACGTGGTGGCTGCCAGCAGCGGAACCGAGATCGCGACAAACAACAGGCGTTGAAAGCGTGTGCGCTTCGACTCGAGTGCCGAGTGGATCCGGTGTTCCAGCAAGCTGCGCTTTTTGTCGAACACCGACGAACGGTCCGCCGTCACAAGCGTCACTTTCGGGACCGCCAAAACAAAGGCGCGGTCGCGGCGAAGCGTTTTCTGACAAACCGAAAGCAGCGTTTCGCAGTACGAGCGAACATCGATCCGACCGTTGAGAAGAACCTGGGTGTCGCAATTCAGTTCCCGCAAATGCTCAACCTGGCGCTTCCACGCGTGATATGCCGGGTTCAGGAAGAACATCGGTTTCAGCGCTTCGAGCAGGACTTCCCACTCAAGATCGCCCTGACGAACATGCTGCAACTCATGCGCAATCGCGACCTTGAGCTCATCAGCCTCGCTCAGCATGTGAGACGGGATGACCACGTAGTAGTTGCGAAACCCGCGCGTCGAAAAAGGCACTAGCGTTCGGTCTGACAGGCGCAGTTTGATCCGTCCGAAATTGCGCCATGCGTAGCTGGCGGTCACAATGCGCCACAAACATAGAACCGACATGGTCAGGCGGAGAACCCCAACGGCAAAGCCCGTCAGGAACAAGGCGATCACGGCCTGCGCGGCAAGTCCGTCGGCATTCAAAAGGCTCAAGACGAAGTTGTCGCGCATCAGGACGAGCGCTTCGAACTTTGACGATTCCATCTGAAAGCCGCCATTCAGGTAATAGGCGACAACCGCGTCCGACAGGTTGATGTTCATCGGTGGCGCAACGCCCGAACTTTGCATGGCGCGAAAAGCCGCAGCGATGAAGGGCGCAAAGGCAATTGCCAGAAACAGGACTTTCAGCAGCTTGAGCTGGGTTCCATAGGCGTGTTTCAGTCCGAGATATTGCATGCCGGTTCGCACGGCGAGCCAGATGGCAAAACAAATGACAAAGAGAATGTTGGCGTTAATGAATGCGTCGAGCAGAGCTTCACCCGCTGTCATCTTTCAACCTCCGATCCACGAGTGCTCGGATTTGCCCCAATGCTTCTTCCGTCAGTTCGTCATCGTTGACGAGGGCGGCCACAAGCGAGGCGGGCGTCCCGTCAAAGAGTTTCGCCGACAGATGCTTGAGTGAACGGGATTGATAGGCGTCCTTGGCCAGAGCCGGGATGTAGACGTGGCTTTTGCCTTCCTTCCGGCTGGTCACGAATTCCTTCTGTTCCAGTATGCGCAGGATGGTCGCGCCCGAGGTATAGGCGAGATTGCGGTCGTCCGGCAGTCGCTTCAGTACGTCGCGCACTGTACCTTCCCCCAAGGCCCAGAGCTCATTCATGAACTCCAACTCAACTTCGGTCAGCAGTTCGTTCTTCTTTTTCTTCATTGCTGTCCCATCCCGGGCACTCGCTCACTCATTACACAAAGTGAGTAAAGCTTATGCGTTTCCTGTTTCAAAGCGGAATCTCAAACTTTCCGAAAGACAAAGATGCCCCAAACGATGCTGATCGCCAGAGGCCACCAAAGCGGCTGACCCATCAAACCGAGCCAGGCGAGGAAGATATAGGCGGTTCCGAGCAGCGTGATGAAAAGCCGGTCACCTAGCGTTGTCGTCAGGCCGAGGATGCCTTTGCGCTCCAGCCCGTCGCGGTACTTGAACCCTTCGAGAAGGCCGATAACGGCAATGGCGCCGAAGATGCCGCAAAAAAGCGCGAAGGTCGCCGGTGTCCAGGCCATCCAGAACGACGGCCAGAGCGGGGCGGTCCAGGAAAAGCCGGTCTCTTCCTCCTGTTTCGCGACATTGCCCCAGCCTTGCGCAAAGGCCGGAGCCGCTGAAAGCAAGGCGAGGACAAACAGGGGACAGCGCATCACACCCTCCCCATCGCGAACCCTTTCGCGATGTAGTTGCGAACGAAATAGATCACGATAGCGCCCGGGATAATCGTCAGCGTGCCTGCCGCAGCCAAAAGCCCGAGCTCATACCCGGCGGACGATGCTGTTCGTGTCATGGTCGCAGCGATGGGTTTCGCCTCGACCGCCGTCAGTGTCTTGGCCAGCAGCATTTCGACCCACGAGAACATGAAGCAAAAGAACGCGGCCACGCCAACGCCCGCTTTGATGTTCGGGATGAAGATCGTCACGAAAAAGCGCGGAAAGGAATAGCCGTCGACATAAGCCGTCTCATCCAGTTCTTTCGGTATGCCCCGCATGAAACCTTCGAGGATCCAGACCGCCAGCGGAATGTTGAACAGGCAATGCGCCAGTGCGACAGCAAGGTGTGTGTCGAACAGCCCGACGGAAGAATAGAGCTGGAAAAAGGGCAGGGCAAAGACCGCCGCTGGGGCCATTCGGTTTGTCAGCAGCCAAAAGAACAACTGTTTGTCGCCAAGGAACCGGTACCGCGAAAACGCGTAAGCCGCGGGCAGGGCGACGGCGATAGAAATCACCGTGTTCAGAGACACATAGATGATCGAGTTGATGTAGCCCCAGTACCAGGTCGGATCGGTGAAGATCACGCGGTAATTGTCGAATGTGACTTCGGTCGGGAACAGGCTGAACCCCGACAGGATATCGCCCGTTGTCTTGAAGCTCATCGCGACAAGCCAATAAATCGGCAGCATCAGAAAGATGATGTAAAGGATCGGGATGATCGAGCGTTTTCTCATTGCTCCCCTCCAATCGATGCGATGTCGCGAACGAACAGACCAACGATAATCAGGAACCCCAGCCCGACGATCAGTTTGTAGAGGAGTGGCCGTTTCCTCAGGTGCTTGTCGAAGAACTCGGCGATGACAGACAAAAACTCGCTCATTTGGGGTCATCCTTTGTCATCAGGGTGTAGAACAGCCAAGACACCAGCAGCGTGATCGCAAAATAGATCAGGCTCATGGCAGCCGCCGGGCCAAGGTCGAACTGTCCAAGCGCGATCTTGACGAGGTCGATCGACAGAAGGGTCGTCGAATTGCCCGGACCACCGCCGGTCAGCACGAAGGGTTCGGTGTAAATGTTGAAGCTGTCCATGAAGCGCAGAAGGATCGCGATGGTCAGCACGGTCTTCATCTTGGGCAGTTGGATGTACCAGAAGACCTTCCACGGGCTCGCGCCGTCGATCTTGGCTGCCTGATAGTACGCGTCCGGGATCGAGACGAGGCCTGCATAGGACAAGAGCACAACCAGCGACGTCCAGTGCCAGACATCCATCACGATGATCGTGATCCAGGCCGACAGGGGCTGCTGCGTCATGTCATAGTTCACGCCAAGGACGTCGTTCATGAAATAGCCGAGCATTCCGATCTTGGGCAGCGCGAAGATGTTCCACATCGAGCCTACGACGTTCCACGGGATCAGCATCGGCAGCGCCATCAGGACAAGGCACACGGGCACCCAGAAGCCTTTGCGCGGCATCGACAGGGCCACGATGATGCCAAGCGGCACTTCGATGATCAGGATCAGAAACGTGAAGAGGAATTGCCGGCCGAGGGCTGCGTGGAACCTGTCCGAGGTCAGGATCTGCTGAAACCAGTCGAGGCCCTGCCAGAAGAACACGTTGTTCCCGAACGTTTCCTGCACCGAGTAGTTGACCACGGTCATGATCGGGATCAGCGCGTTGAACGCCACCAGCAGCAGCACAGGCAGGACGAAGAACCACGCCTTTTGGTTTTCGGTTTTCATGTCACCCTCTCCGTCAAACCCATCATTGACGCGCCTCCGTCAAACCCATCATTGACGCGCCTCCGTCGCGATCCAACCGTCGCGGTAAAGCCGCGTCTGGTCGGATTGGAATGACAAGTGCACTTCGGTACCCTGTTCCACGTTTGCCTGTTCGACGACGGCCTTCACGGATGCGTCGCCCACCATGGCCTCGACCACCGCATGGCGTCCGACATCCGAGACTTTGCGCACCCGGGCAGGCACGCCGGTCTCGGCGAGGGTCACGAATTCCGGTCGCACGCCCAATTGCGTCGTGCCGCCGTCGCCCGTCACAGCGCCTTCGACGGCAATGTCGATGCCGTGGAACAAGACCCGCCCGTCCTGGACCGAAGCCGGCAGGATATTCATGCCGGGCGAGCCGATGAAATGGCCGACAAAAGTGTGCTGTGGACGCTCGAAGAGTTCGACGGGGGTTCCGATCTGAACGATCTCGCCTTCCTGCATCACCACCACCTGATCTGCAAAGGTCAGCGCTTCGGTCTGGTCGTGTGTCACATAGATCATGGTTGCGCGCACGCGCTGGTGCAGTTCCTTCAGCTTCGAGCGCAGCTTCCACTTGAGGTGCGGGTCGATCACTGTCAGCGGTTCGTCGAACATGACAACATTCACATCGTCGCGCACCAGACCGCGGCCCATCGATATCTTCTGCTTGTTGTCCGGCGACAGATGCGCGGCGCGGATGTCGAGCATCTCTTCGACCTCCAGCATGCCCCCGATCTCGGCCACGCGCTCGGCGATCTTGGCCGGCGCGACACCGCGGTTCTTCAGCGGGAAGGCCAGGTTTTCGCGCACCGTCATCGTGTCGTAGATCACCGGGAACTGGAACACCTGTGCGATGTTGCGCTGGTCGGGCGGCAGGTTTGTTACGTCGCGGTCGTCAAACAGGATGCGCCCCTCGGAGGGGTGCAAGAGGCCCGAGATGATGTTGAGCAGCGTCGACTTACCGCATCCTGACGGGCCAAGCAGGGCATAGGCGCCGCCATCCTGCCAGTCGAGGTCGATTTCTTTCAACGCATAGTCGTCGGGGCCTGACGGATTTGGCAGATAGGAGTGCTTGAGGTTTGAGAGGGTGATCTTGGCCATCAGGCAACGAGCCTCCCGTCTGCGGCGAAGTAGAAGGCTTTGCTTGTGTCCATGAAAAACCGGTGATCCTCGCCGACTTCGTAAGGGTGTACGCCATGCGACAGCGACACCCAGCCGTCATTGCCCATCTGGAAGTGTGCGCTGGATTCCGAGCCCGACAACTCGGTGACCTGTACGATGCCGTTGAGCGCGACATCTTCCACGCCGCTTTGCGTCGGCAGAACGTGATGCGGCCTGATGGCGACGGTGTAGGTGCCGTCGGGCAAGGCGGCAGCCTCGCCTTGCATGGTCCACGCGACCCCGGTGTTGAGCCGCGCCTGATCGCCCGTCTTGGTGATTTCGGCCGCGTTGATCGGCGGGTCCGAGAAGACGCGCGCGGCCGTCAGCGTGGCCGGTTTGCGGTAAATTTCAGCCGTGCGCCCGAACTGTGTGACAACGCCGTCGTCCATGAGCCCGGTGTATCCCCCCAGCAGCAGCGCTTCTTCCGGTTCGGACGTGGCGTACACCACGACGGCGCCACGCCCCGCGAAAAGCTCGGGCAGCTGTTCGCGCAATTCTTCGCGCAGCTTGTAGTCGAGGTTTGCGAGCGGCTCGTCGAGGAATACAGCGCGGCTTTCCTTGGCGATGGCGCGGGCGAGGGCGGTGCGCTGTTGCTGCCCGCCCGACAATTCCTGTGGGCGGCGTTTCAGCATGGGCGCAAGCTGCAGGATGTCGGCGGCCTCCTGAACCCGGCCTTCGATCTCGGACTTTGCCATGCCTGCAACCCTGAGTGGGGAGGCAATGTTCTCGAAGACCGTCATGTGGGGGTAGTTCACGAAAAACTGGTGGACGAGGCTGATGTTTCGCTTTTGCGTATTCAGCTTCGAGACATCTTCGCCATCCATGAAGATCTGACCGGAGGCGAGGGGGTCGAGGCCGGCCATCAGCTTGATGAGGGAGGTCTTCCCCGCCCCGGTCTGGCCGAGAAGCACATTGAAGTGCCCGGTTTCCAGTGTCAGCGAAGTGGGCTTGATATGCGTGATGCCGCGCACCACCTTGCTTGCCCCTTTCAACTCGATCGTCATAGCCCCCGTGTCCCCTGCTTTTCCGGCGCCGAAGATTTTCGCATGCGAAAATTAACCCATTGAAAATATGCGTTAATATTCACTCATCGGTGCGGCCGTGGGGGGCCCCCCCCAAGATCGCGCGGAGCCCATTTAGGGTAAATGCTCCCCCGCGCCGCGGGGGCGGGGTAGTTTAGGGGAGAGCCCCCGGGCGG
>JBCCWG010000050.1:0-20766 GCA_039193985.1 Pseudomonadota bacterium | reverse complement strand
GGGTGCATGGGTTGGGAGGGTGATCGGGGGGTAGGGGTGGGGAGGGTGATCATGGGGTAGGGGTGGGAAGGGTGGTCAGGGGGTAGGGGTGGGGAGGGTGATCAAGGGGTAGGGGTGGGCTGAAAGAGCGCGGGCCCCGGAGGGTTTCACCGTTCTTCATTCCTTCGGCTTTGATCAATCTGGTGTCGGGGCAGGTGAGCATCCGCTTTGGCTTTAAAGGGCCGAACCATTCGGTGGTGACGGCCTGTTCGACGGGGGCGCATGCGATTGGTGATGCATCGCGGCTGATCATGCTCGGCGATGCCGACGTGATGGTCGCCGGTGGCGCTGAAAGCCCGATATGCGAAATCGGCATTGCCGGGTTCAATGCGTGCAAAGCTCTGTCGACCAAACGCGGGAACGAGCCTGAGAAAGCCTCGCGCCCCTATGATGCCGATCGCGACGGGTTCGTCATGGGCGAAGGTGCGGGCGTGGTCGTGCTGGAAGAGTACGAGCATGCCAAGGCGCGGGGGGCGAAGATTTACGCCGAGGTCCTGGGCTATGGGCTCTCGGGTGATGCGTATCATATCACGGCGCCGTCGGAGGATGGCGAGGGTGGCGAGCGCGCGATGCGCAACGCTCTGCGCTCGGCGGGTATCAGCGGTGGCGATGTGGATTACATCAATGCGCATGGCACCTCGACCATGGCGGATACGATTGAACTTGGGGCCGTTGAGCGCGTGATGGGCGATGCCGCCAAGGGCGCGACCATGACCTCGACCAAGTCGTCCATCGGACATTTGCTGGGGGCAGCAGGCGCGGTTGAGGCGATCTTCTGTATCCTCGCGCTCCGCGACCAGGTGGCACCGCCCACGATCAACCTCGACAATCCGGCGGTGGAGCCGATGCTCGACCTTGCGCCGAACACCAAGCGCGAGCGCGAGATTGGCGTGGCGCTGTCGAACAGCTTTGGGTTCGGGGGCACTAACGCCTCGCTCGTGATGGGACGGGTGGATCGCTGATGTGGCGTAACCTGGCATCGAACATGCTGACGCTTCTGGTTGTGGCGCTGATCGTTCTGTCAGGCGTGATCGCCTGGGGTCAGTCGCAATATGTGGCAGAGGGGCCGCTGGAGCGTGCGATCTGTCTGCAGGTGCCGACAGGTGGATCGATGACGCGTGTGGCCGATGATTTGA
The DNA here is from genome assembly GCA_039193985.1 of Pseudomonadota bacterium. GTDB lineage: Bacteria > Pseudomonadota > Alphaproteobacteria > Rhodobacterales > Rhodobacteraceae > JAJDOD01. Next base: position 19,591 of record JBCCWG010000050.1, on the reverse strand, counting down.
CAGAGCAGGGCGCGATTTCCAACGCGACGATCTATCGGCTGGGGGCCGACTATTCAGGTTTGGCACCGCAGTTGAAGGCGGGCTCCTTCCTGATCGAACCGGGCGCGTCAATGCAAGAGATCGTGACCAAGATCACCGGGGACGGACGATCGACCTGCGGGACGGAGATCCTTTATATCGTCGCGGTGAATGGACAGGAGAAGCGGGTTCGGGAACTCGATCCTGAAAGCCAGGAATTCGTCGTGACCGCCGCCTTCGACCCCAAGGCCGAGGGTGATGTTCCGCCCGCGTACACAGCCGCGATGGAAGATGTCGCGACCCAGTATCGTCTGGTGGTGGTTGAAGGCGTGACCAGTTGGCAGGTCGTCGAAGGGTTGAATGCGACCGAGATTTTGGAGGGCGAGATTGCCGAGGTTCCGCCCGAGGGGTCTCTGGCGCCGCGTGAGTTCGCCATTCGACCGGGAGCGGACCGCAACGAGTTGCTGGCCGAGATGGCAGCGCAGCAGCAGGAATGGTTGCAGGATGCGTGGGCCGCGCGGTCCGAAGATGCGGCTGTGGAGACGCCGGAGGAGGCGTTGATCCTGGCGTCGATTATCGAGAAGGAAACGGCGCTGGCCGAAGAGCGGCCCTTGGTGGCGAGCGTGTTCACCAACCGGCTGAAGCAGGGGATCAAGCTGCAGACCGACCCGACGGTGATTTATGGAGTGACCGAGGGCAAAGGCGTTCTGGGCCGTGGGTTGCGACGAAGCGAATTGAGGGCGCGGACACCGTGGAACACCTATGTCATCGACGGGTTGCCGCCGACTCCGATCGCGAATCCGGGGCGGGCTTCGATTGAGGCCGCGCTCAACCCGGACACATCGGAGTACATCTTTTTCGTCGCGAAATCGCTGGATCCGCGGGACGGGCACAACTTTGCCGTGACGCTGGACGAGCATAACCGCAATGTCGCGGCTTATCGCGAGTTGGAACGGGCGGCGGAGTAAGCCATTGACGGGGCTTTGAAACCTTCGTTCGTTAACCCTCTGTTATTCGCACCGAACGGTATTTGTCAATTCTATCAATAACTTAACGCTTGACCTTGCGGTCTGTCTGACGTATACCTTCAGGCAAGCTAGGAGGCGTGACAGCGCGGCGCGGGGACACTCGTTGCCGCGTTTCCTTTTTCTTTTTTCCAAATTCCTGGAGCGTCTAATGGCAGAGGAACCGTCCGAGAATTCGGACATCGAACGATCCCGCAGATTGTTGTGTCAGAGCGACGATGCGCTGCAAAGCGCGCTCGATGCGTTTGCCATCATCCAGGCCCGCATCGAAGCGGATGAAACCATGTCACAAGTGGACATTGCCAAAGCACTGACGGCGATCAGCCAGAACCGCGGGCGTGTGAGAGACGATATGAGGTCCTATGAAGACAGAGTTCTGTACCAAGCGAAACGTGTTGCCAACGCACCCCTCGACTTCGATGAACTCAGGGCTGCACTTGGGCGCAAACTTGATCGCATTCGAGCCGTCGCTTCAGGAGACGTTTCTGAGTGAACTTGAGGACGAAGAGATCCGGGGTTTGCCGTATCTCTTCGATTTCTGGGCGCTGCCGCATCAGGTGCCGCCCGAAGGCAATTGGAAGACCTGGGTCGTCATGGGCGGTCGCGGTGCCGGCAAGACCCATGCCGGGACGGAATGGGTGCGTGCGCAGGTCGAGGGATCGGGTCCGCTCGATGCTGGGCGCGCGCATCGGGTGGCACTTGTGGGCGAGACCTATGACCAGGCGCGCGACGTCATGGTGATGGGTGAGAGCGGTATCCTGGCGTGTTCGCCTGAAGACCGGTGTCCGAAATGGCTTGCCGAAAAGCGCAAGTTGGTCTGGCCCAATGGGGCCGAGGCCAAGGTTTTTTCGGCGCATGACTTTGAAGCTCTGCGCGGACCTCAATTTGACGCTGCATGGGTCGATGAGCTTGGGAAATGGCCGAAGGCGGAAGAGGCATGGGACATGCTGCAATTCGCGTTGCGGCTTGGGGAGAATCCACAGCAGGTCATTACCACAACGCCGCGAAACATACCGGTTTTGAAGCGCGTTCTTGCTTCAAAGTCGACGGTGATCACGCAGGCCGCCACGGCGGAGAACCGCGCGAACCTTGCGGCATCGTTTCTTGAGGAGGTGGACGCGCAGTTCGGCGGCACGCAATTGGGGCGGCAGGAGCTGGACGGATTGCTGGTCGAAGAGCTTGAGGGCGCGCTTTGGACACGGAGCATGCTGGCGAGCGCGGGTGACCTGCCCAGCAATCCGACGGAGCGGGTTGTGGTTGCGGTCGATCCGCCGGTGTCGTCGAAGAGCTCGTCGGATGCGTGCGGCATCGTTGTGGCCGGGGTGACGTTCGGGGCAACACAGCGTGAGTGGCAGGCCGTCGTTCTGGAAGACGCCAGTCTCAAACGCGCAACGCCGCTGGAATGGGCGACCCGCGCGGTCGAGATGTACCGCAAGTACGACGCCGACCGGATCGTGGCTGAGGTGAACCAGGGCGGTGATCTGGTTGAGGAAATGGTTCGCCAGGTGGAGCGTACGGTCAGTTATCGCGCCGTTCACGCGCGTCGTGGCAAAGTCACTCGAGCGGAACCTGTGGCTGCGCTTTATGAGCAAGGCCGGGTGGCACATATGCGCGGTCTTGGGGACCTGGAAGAACAGATGCTGCTGATGTTGCGGAGCGGGTACACCGGATCGGGCTCACCGGACCGGGTCGATGCGCTGGTCTGGGCGCTGACCGAGTTGGTGGTGCAGGCGGTGCCGGAGACGCGGCCGCAAATACGCAGCCTCGGCTGAGGGGATTGCCCGAAAGGGCGGAAGGAGAACTGATGGCGTTTGATTTCTTTAAGCGACGGAACGAGGTTCCGCCGGAAGCAAAGACATCTGCGGCGGGACCTGTGATTGCCTATGCGGGGTCGGGCCGGGTGGCTTGGTCGCCGCGTGATACGGGATCGCTGACGCGGCAGGGGTTTACCGGCAACCCGATCGGGTTCCGCGCGGTGAAGCTGATTGCCGAGGCGGCGGCGGCCTTGCCACTGGTGCTGCAGGATGCCGAGACGCGGTATGAAAGCCATCCGTTCCGGTCGCTTCTGGCGCGGCCCAACGCGGGTCAGGCGCAGGCGGAGCTGCTGGAGGCGCTCTATGGGCAGATCCTGCTGACCGGGAATGGGTATGCCGAGGCGGTGCTTGATGATGCTGGCGCGCCGTTCGAACTGCACGTTTTGCGCTCGGATCGGATGTCGGTTGTGCCGGGGGACGATGGCTGGCCGGTGGCGTTCGAGTACGCCGTGGGTGGGAAGAAGCACCGGTTCCCGATGAGCGATGGCGTCTCGACGGTGTGCCACATCAAGGCGATGCACCCGCAGGACGACCATTACGGGTTGTCTCCGATGCAGGCGGCGGCGTCGGCTTTGGATGTGCACAACTCGGCCTCGGCCTGGTCGAAGGCGCTTTTGGACAACGCGGCCCGGCCATCTGGTGCCATCGTCTATAACGGGCCGGAGGGGCACGACGTTATGACGCCGGCGCAATATGACCGGGTGCTGAGCGAGATGGAGGCCTATCATGTAGGTGCGCGGAACGCTGGGCGTCCGATGCTGCTGGAAGGCGGGCTGGACTGGAAGCCGATGGGGTTTTCACCGTCCGACATGGAGTTCCTGAAGACCAAGGAGGGGGCAGCGCGAGAGATTTCAGTGGCTTTCGGTGTGCCGCCGATGCTGTTGGGTATTCCGGGTGATGCGACATACGCCAACTATCAGGAGGCTAATCGGGCGTTTTACCGGCTGACGGTTCTGCCCCTTGTATCGAAGGTTTGTGGGGCGCTGTCGCATTGGTTGGCGGGGTTCACGGGTGATGTGGCAGTGTTCAAGCCGGACGTGGATCAGGTGCCCGCGCTGGCGGCCGAGCGTGAGGCGCAGTGGAAGCGTGTCGCTTCGGCCAACTTTTTGAGCGAGGCCGAGAAGCGCAGCTTACTCGGACTTCCGAAACTGGCTGAGGAGTGAGGCGCATGGAGTTGGAACGGAAGTTTTGCCAGGTCGAGGCGAAGTTGGCGGTGACCGAAGGGTCGGTGATCGAGGGCTACGCCTCGCTCTTCGGGGCGCTGGATCGCGGTGGAGATGTTGTGGAGCCGGGGGCCTATGCGGCGTCGCTGAAGTCGCTCGATGTAGCCAAGCGCCGGGTGCGGATGCTTTGGCAACATGATCCGTCAGAGCCCATCGGGGTCTGGGACGAGGTGCGCGAGGATGCCAAGGGCCTCTATGTGAAGGGCCGCTTGTTGCCGGATGTGGCCCGGGCGCGCGAGGCAGCGGCGCTGTTGGAGGCCGGCGCCATTGAGGGGCTTTCGATTGGCTATCGCACGGTGCGGGCCACCAAGGATGAACACGGGCGGCGACGCCTGAAGGAACTGGAACTTTGGGAGGTGTCGCTTGTTACCTTTCCGATGCTTCCCGATGCGCGGGTGGATGCCAAGGGGGAAAGCCCCGAGGACGACCTGATGCGCGACCTTGCGGCGGTCATTGAAGAGGCCCGCTGCAACTTAGCTTAGGGCCTCTAAGCGCCCGCAGATTCAAGGAAAACCTTTATGAGCACACCCGAGACGACGTCTCGGGGCGAGGACGATCTGTCTTCTCCCCGTTCGGCGGCCGAAGAGGTGAAGACCGCGCTTGCGGGCCTCGTCGGTGACATCACCCATCAACTCAAGAAACAGGAAGAGCGACTGACCATGCTGGATCGCAAATCACTTTCCCAATCGCGCCGTCCGGCGCTGGCAACGCGCGTTGAGGCCGAGGTGCCGCATCAAAAGGCGTTCAATGCCTATCTGCGCACCGGTGAGGATGCGGAGCTGCGCGGCCTCGATCTTGAAGGCAAGGCTATGTCGACTGCCGTTGCAGGCGATGGCGGGTTCCTTGTCGATCCAGAGACCAGCGCCTCGATCCAGTCGGTGTTGCGTGGCGCGGCGTCGCTGCGTCAGGTTGCCAATGTCGTGAATGTCGAGGCGACGTCTTATGACGTGTTGATCGACTCGACCGAAACCGGCGCTGGCTGGGCATCCGAAACGGCGTCGGTCACCGAGACAGCCACGCCCACCATCGAACGGATCAGCATTCCGCTGCATGAGTTGTCAGCGCTGCCGAAGATCAGTCAGCGTTTGCTGGACGACAGCGCGTTCGACATCGAAGCCTGGTTGGCGGGCCGCGTGGCTGACACCTTTGCGCGTTCGGAGGCCGCGGCCTTTATCAACGGCGACGGATCGGACAAGCCGGTTGGTATTCTGACCCACCCGCATGTCGCGAATGCAAGCTGGACCTGGGGGTCGCTGGGTTATGTGGCGACGGGAAACGAGGGTGGCTTTGACACGCAGTCACCCGGTAACGGTCTAGTGAACCTAGTCTACAGCCTTGGGGCCCGCTACCGCGCCAATGCGAGTTTTGTCCTGAACTCGAAAACCGCGGGTCTTGTGCGGCAAATCAAGGATGCTGAGGGCCGGTTTCTTTGGACTGACAGCCTGGCTGCTGGGGAGCCTGCGCGCCTGCTGGGCTATCCGGTTCTGATTGCCGAGGATATGCCGGATATTGACGATGGATCGACTTCGATTGCCTTCGGCGACTTCACCGCGGGCTACACCGTGGCCGAGCGGCCGGACCTGCGCATTCTTCGCGATCCGTTTTCGGCCAAGCCGCATGTCCTGTTTTACGCAACCAAGCGTGTGGGCGGCGATGTAAGTGACTTTGCTGCGATCAAGCTTCTGAAGTTCTCGGCGTCCTAAGGCGTCGAGGATGGGGCCGGTTCCTGTCGCGGGAACCGGTTGCCGGGCGCATACCGGTGGTCCCGCGTTACCACTCTCCCCTTTGTCCTGGTGATGCGGGGAGGTGTGCGCCCGGTTACCCCCCTTTGGGGTGCATGATTTTGCCCGCTGCGGGCGGGTTACGGAGGTCACATAGATGATTTTGATCGAGCAGACGCAGGTGCCGGACGTGGCCCTACCGGTTGCAGAATTTCGGGAGCATCTGCAGCTTGGCAGTGGGTTTGCCGATGATGGTTTGCAGGACGCTGTTCTGGTGTCTCAGTTGCGGGCCGCCATCTCCGCCATCGAAGCGCGCACGAGCAAAGCGCTGATTTCAAGGGAGTTTCTGTTAGTGAATTCGGCCTGGCGGTCGCTGGGGCGACAGGTCTTCCCAGTGGCGCCGGTGACGGACATTGCGTCGCTGACGATCGTGGATTTGTTTGGCGGCGATAGCGTGATCGATGCCGACAGCTATCGTTTGGCCCGCGACACCCATGTGCCCGCGCTGGTTTCGGTCGGGCTCTCGTTGCCGACCATTCCCGTCGGAGGTTCTGCGGACATTGTTTTTACCGCTGGGTTCGGCGTCTGGGAACAGGTGCCGGCGGACCTGCGGCAGGCCGTATTTCTGCTGGCGACGCAATACTATGAGAACCGCTCGCAGGCAGCGTCACGCACGGCGTCACTGCCTCTGGGGGTGGTCAGCATTTGTCGTCTGCACACACCTGTGCGCCTGGTTGGGGCGCGGCGGATATGAAGAGTTTTAATCGGAAGCTTCTTTTGGAAGCACGGGTGCGCACCGGCGACGGCGCAGGTGGATACGCCGGAAGCTGGACAGTTCAGGGGACCCATTGGGGGGCCGTCGAGCCTTTGTCCGGACGGCTGGAGCGGGGTGAGGAGCATGCCCGCAGTCGCGTGCAATACCGCGTCACTCTTCGGGCCGTGCCGCCCACCAGCGTCTCGCGCCCAAAAGCCGGGCAGCGGTTTCGCGATGGGGCGCGCATTTTTGACATCCGGGCGGTGCGCGACGACGCGCGGTTCCTGGAGTGCATCGTAGATGAGGAGGCGGCGGCATGAGTTATGGAGCATCCTCGGCCCTGCAGGCTGCCGTGTTTCAGCTTTTGAATGGTGATGCGGCCCTCGCGACGTTGGTCGGCTCGGCGATCCATGACGAAGTCCCGCCAGGGCCGGTGAGTGGAACCTTAGTGAGCCTCGGCGAGGGCGATGTACGCGATCTGTCGGATGCGTCCGGCGGGCTTGGGGATCATCGGTTCGATGTGGCCGTTATCAGCGATGCGGAGGGGTTTCAGACCGCGAAGGCCACAGCCGAAGCGGTCTCGGACGCGCTTGTTGGCGCTGCACCGGCGCTGGCCCGGGGTAGGGTCGTTGACCTGAGCTTTGTCAAAGCGCGGGCGCGCCGAGTGCGCGCCGGGCAGACTCGCCGGATCGACATGACCTTCCGCGCAATCGTGGAAGACAGCTAAAACTTGGAATGGAGTGAAGCCGATGGCAGCACAGAGTGGCAAAGACCTGTTGATCAAGCTCGATATGACGGGCGGCGGGCAATTCGAGACGGTGGCGGGCCTGCGCGCCACGCGGCTTTCCTTCAATGCAGAGAGCGTAGACGTGACCTCGCTTGCCAGTGCGGGGTGGCGCGAGCTTTTGGGCGGGGCCGGTGTGAAGGCGGCGTCGATCTCGGGCTCTGGGGTGTTTCGCGATGCGGGCACCGACGAGCGCGCGCGCCAGATATTTTTCGACGGAGAGACGCCGGAGTTCCAGGTGATCATTCCGGATTTCGGGATCGTGGAAGGGCCGTTTCAGGTGACCTCGCTCGAATACGCCGGCAGCCACAATGGCGAGGCGACCTATGAACTCAGCCTGGCTTCGGCTGGCGCTCTGACCTTCTCGGCGCTTTGATGGGCAATCCGTGGACGGGGGAGGTCGCTGTTTTCCTGAACGGTGAGAGGCGTGTGATGCGTCTGACGCTTGGCGCGCTGGCCGAGTTGGAGGCGGGCCTTGAGGCGGACAACCTGGTGGCGATGGTCGAACGCTTCGAAGCTGGGGCGTTTTCTTCGCGTGATGTCTTGGCGGTGATCGTGTCCGGTCTTCGCGGCGGTGGTTGGACCGGTGATGTGCGCGACTTGCTGACGGCCGAAATCGAAGGTGGGCCTGTCGAGGCGGCGCGGTTGGCCGGTCAACTCTTGGCACGTGCTTTTGCGTTTCCGGCATGACGCAGTTTGCCTGGGCCGAGCTTTTGCGCGCGGGCTGCGCGCTGGGAATGATGCCGCGTGACGTTTGGGCGCTGACGCCGGCGGAACTGGCGTTCTTGTTGGGCAAAGAGGCGGCTGCGGCGCCGTTGTCGCGCGCACGGCTTGAGGAACTGGCGGCGGCCTTCCCAGATGCGAAAGAGAGGATTTGTGATGGCGGAAAGTGATGAAGCGCAGGTGTTCGAGGATCAGATTTCGGCATTGGAGAGCAGCATGGCCTCGGCCGGGGAAATGGCCCGGGCCCTGAAGGACGGGCTCGACGAGACCGGCCGCGCGATGGCGGCAACGGAAGTTGAGAGCAAGGCGCTGTCTAAGGGACTTTCGCGCGGATTGCGCTCGGCCTTTGACGGGCTGGTGTTTGATGGGATGCGCGCCTCGGATGCGATGGAACAGGTCGCGCGTTCGGTGGTGAACACGGCCTATTCGGCGGCGATCAAGCCGGTGACAAAGCACTTCGGCGGTTTGCTGGCGGATGGGATCGCCGGGCTTTTCGCCGATGGGGCGTCGTTCAGTCAGGGTCGGGTGATGCCTTTTGCCAATGGGGGAGTGGTGTCTGGACCGACGCATTTTCCGATGCGCAACGGTATCGGGTTGATGGGAGAAGCCGGGCCGGAAGCGATCATGCCGCTGACGCGTGGCGCGGATGGGCGGCTTGGTGTGCGCAGTGAAGGCGGCGGGCGACCGGTGCAGGTGGTGATGAATATCCAGACGCATGATGCGGCGAGTTTTCAGCGCAGCCAGGCGCAGATCGCGACGCAAATGAGCCGGGCCCTGTCGCGCAGTCACCGGAACGGGTGATCCAAAGGAGCGCTGGCGCGCGCGTGATTTTTCATTGGTGCCCGTGCTTTGCGTCGCGTTGGGTCTCGATCGCCGGATTGTGCGTATTTTCAAAAAGATGAAGGCCAGGGTCGGTTTCAAGGCCAACCCTAGATGGAGGTGTGATGTCGTTTCATGAGGTTCAATTTCCGACGAGCCTGAGCTTTGGCTCGCTTGGCGGACCGGAGCGGGTGACCGAGATTGTCACGTTGGCCAACGGGTTCGAGGAGCGCAACACGCCCTGGGCGGATTCGCGGCGGCGTTACGATGCCGGGATGGGAATGCGTTCGCTTGAGGATATCGATACGCTGATTGCGTTTTTCGAAGCGCGGCGGGGGCAACTCTATGGGTTTCGATGGAAGGACTGGTCGGACTACCGGTCCTGCGGAGCGGTGTCGGAGCCAGAGATCGGCGACCAGGTGATCGGAAGCGGCGATGGGACGACCAAAGCGTTTCAGTTGTGGAAGTGTTATCGCTCGGGCGGGGCCGAGTACTGGCGGCAAATCCGCAAGCCGGTGGCAGGGACGGTGCGGATTGGTGTGCAAGGCGACGTGAAAACCGAAGGCGTCGACTTTACGGTCGATGTGACCACTGGCGAGGTGAGCTTCGGTCAGCCGCCCGGGCCGGGCGCGACTGTGACGGCAGGGTTCGAGTTCGATGTGCCGGTCCGGTTCGCGACTGACGCGATCCTGAGTTCGGTTGCGAATTTCAACGCCGGTGAAATTCCGAATGTACCGATTGTGGAGGTGCGCCTATGAGCCTTTCAGATCACTTGGCAAGCGGGACGACGACGGTGTGTCGGGCCTGGGCCGTGACGCGTCGCGATGGGGTCGTGCTGGGATTTACCGATCACGATCATGCGTTCAGTTTCGAGGGCATCACTTTTGCTGCGTCCTCGGGCCTGACGGCGCGGGCGGTGGAGCAGACGACCGGCTTGGCCGTCGACAATTCGGAAGCTGTCGGCGCATTGAGCGACGCTTCCATTCGCGAGGACGATCTTTGCGCCGGCGCCTTCGATGGAGCCGAAGTGCAGAGTTGGCTGGTCAACTGGCAAGACGTGTCGGAACGGTCTCTGGTGTTTCGGGGGGCACTCGGTGAGGTGGAACGGCAGGGCAACGGATTTCGGGCCGAGTTGCGGGGCCTGGCTGAGGCGATCAACCAGTCGCAGGGGCGGGTTTATCAAAGGCCATGCTCGGCGGTTTTGGGGGATGCCCTGTGTCGGGTAGATTTGGCAGCGCCGGGCCATTCCATTGAGGTCACTGTGTTGGACACATCTGGCGATGCTGAATTCGTGATTCCCCGACAAACCGGTGTGCCAGATAAATGGTTTCAACATGGGCAGGTCGTGGTTCTGAACGGTGCTGCCGCAGGACAGGTCGGCGTGATCAAACGGGACCGTGAGCGCGATGCGGGCCGCATTATCGAGGTGTGGGAAAGGTTTTCCGGTGGTCCGCAGGCGGGCGATGAAATCCGTGTCGTTGCAGGGTGCGACAAGCGCGTCGAGACCTGCCGGGAGAAGTTTGGCAACCTGCTGAATTTTCGTGGCTTTCCAAGCATTCCGGGTGAGGACTGGCTGGTGTCCTATCCGGTGAGTGCGGGCAATAACGATGGTGGGAGCCTGGGTGGATGAGGGCAGCTATCGTTGAAGAAGCGCGCAGCTGGCTGGGGACGCCTTACCGGCATCAGGCCGCAACCAAGGGGGCGGGCTGCGATTGTCTTGGATTGCTTCGCGGCGTGTGGTGTGCCGTTTATGGGGACGATCCCAAGGTGCCCGCCTATTCGCCGGATTGGGACGAGGTTGCGCAGCGGGACGTGCTGCTGGAGGCTGCGCGCCGGTATCTGGTCGAAACACCCGTTGGCGAGCGTCGGCCCGGCGATGTCATCCTGTTTCGGATGCGGCGCGGGGCGGTGGCCAAGCATCTTGGAATTTGTAGCGGCCCGGATCAGTTTCTTCACGCCTATGACGGGCATGGTGTTGTCGAAAGCCGACTTAGCGCGCTCTGGTCGCGCAAGGTCGTAGCCGTGTTTCGCTTTCCACAAATCTCAGACCTTTAAGTTGAGGAGACGCCGAAATGGCGACCATTCTTCTTTCTGCTGCGGGAGCAGCGCTTGGCGGCTCGGTCGGTGGGTCATTTCTCGGCGTGTCTTCCGCCGTGCTTGGCCGGGCGGCTGGTGCGACGCTGGGGCGTGTTATCGACTGGCACATCCTTGGGGCTGGCTCGCCCGCGGTTGAGACGGGGCGCATTGATCGCTTTCGGCTCAGCGGCGCGAGTGAGGGCGCTCCGATTGGCGATGTCCATGGGCGTGCGCGGCTTGCCGGGCAAGTGATCTGGGCGACCAGGTTTCAGGAGCATTTGACAACGTCGGGCGGCGGCAAGGGGGCGCCGTCGCGTCCCAAGGTCACCGAGTATTCCTATACTGTGAGTCTGGCCGTGGCACTCTGTAAAGGTGAGATCACACGGGTCGGGCGCATTTGGGCGGACGGGACCGAGATTTCTAAGGCCGATCTGAACATGCGGGTCTATCCGGGGTCTGAGACCCAGTTGCCCGACCCCAAGATCGAAGCGGTTGAGGGTGCCGGGCAGGCGCCGGCCTATCGCGGCACGGCCTATGTCGTGCTTGAGGACCTGCCATTGGGGCCGTTTGGCAATCGTGTGCCGGCGCTCAGTTTCGAGGTGATGCGGTCGGGCGAGGGCGATCTTTCGGACATCATCGAAGCGGTCGCGGTGATCCCGGGAACGGGAGAGTATGCGCTTTCCACATCGCCAGTGCATTTCGAGGACGGGCCGGGGCGTGTGCGTTCGGCCAATGTGCATACGCCGTCCGGATTGACTGATTTTGAGACGTCGCTTGAGGCGATGACGGAAGAGCTGCCGAATTGCGGGGCGGCGTCTTTGGTCGTGTCTTGGTTTGGGACGGATCTACGCTGTGGGGTTTGCGAGGTCGCACCCCGGGTTGAGCAGGTGCAACTGGATGGATCGGTGCCATGGTCGGTTTCAGGGCTGTCGCGGGTTGAGGCCGATGCCGTACCGTTTCAGGGTGATCGACCCGTCTATGGAGGGACGCCGTCGGACGCTTCGGTTTTGGAGGCGATTGCAGCGATGCAGGACGCCGGCCAGCGGGTGATGTTTTATCCGTTCATCCTGATGGAGCAGTTGGCAGGGAACGGACTGACCGACCCCTGGACCGGCGCCCCGGATCAGCCGGCTTTGCCATGGCGGGGGCGGATCACATCGTCGCTGGCGCCCGGTCAGGCCGGGTCGCCAGATGGGACGGCTGCCGCAGAGGCCGAGGTTGCCGCGTTTTTCGGTACGGCTGAGGCCAGTGAGTTTTCTGTCGGATCAGCTGGCGTCAGTTATTCGGGCAGCGACGGGTTCAGCTATCGGCGCTTCATTTTGCATTATGCCCATCTTTGTGCCCAGGCGGGTGGGATCGACGCGTTTTGCATTGGTTCGGAAATGCGAGGGCTGACGCAAATCAGGGGTACTGCGAACAGCTTTCCCACCGTGGAAGCCTTGCGCACCCTGGCGGCGGATGTGCGCGTTATTCTGGGGCCGGACGTCAAGATAGGCTACGCGGCAGACTGGACGGAGTACTTTGGCTATCACCCGCAGGATGGTTCGGGGGATGTGTTCTTTCATCTCGACCCCTTGTGGGCGGCCCCCGAGATCGATTTTGTCGGGATCGACAATTACATGCCGCTGAGCGATTGGCGCGACGGGTGGGATCACGCGGACGCGGCCTGGGGGTCAATTCACGACCTTGAGTATCTGAAGGCGAACATTGCCGGGGGTGAGGGGTTCGACTGGTACTATCCGTCGCCCCAGGCCGAGGCCGCTCAGGCGCGTGCGCCGATCAGCGACGGTGCCTATGGCGAGCCGTGGGTCTTTCGGTACAAGGATTTGGAGGGGTGGTGGTCCAAGCCACATCATAACCGGATCGGCGGTGTGCGCCAGGAAACCGCGACCGATTGGGTGCCGGAGGGTAAGCAAATTTGGTTCACGGAGCTCGGTTGCGCTGCGGTCGACAGGTCGACGAATGAGCCGAACAAATTCCTCGATCCAAAGTCTTCGGAATCGTCGCTTCCAAAGTATTCAAGCGGTGCCCGCGATGACCTGATCCAGATGCAATACCTGCGTGCGATGGCCGCGTTTTGGGCGGAAGGCAGCAACAACCCCGTGTCGGCAAATTACGGAGCGTCGATGGTGGCGACCGACCGGATGTATGTCTGGGCCTGGGATGCCAGGCCGTATCCGTTCTTTCCCGGTTATCTCGACACCTGGAGCGACGGCGAGAACTATGCGCGGGGGCATTGGCTGAATGGGCGGGTGACGTCGCGCAGTCTGGCGGGCGTGATTGCCGAGGTCTGCGCGCGTGCCGGGTGCAATTCGGTCGATGTCAGCGGGGTGCGAGGCCTTGTGCGGGGGTATAGTTTGAACGGCAGCGAAACGGCACGCGCGGCGTTGCAGCCATTGCTTTTGACATACGGTGTTGATGCGATTGAGAAGGACGGAGTGCTGTTCTTCCGCAATCGGGATGGCGTGCCTGTCGCCACGTTGGCAGAGGCGGAGATGGCGCGTGGGGAGCGTGATGACGTTTTGAGCCTGACGCGTGCGCCGGATGCCGAGACGTCGGGGCGGGTTCAGCTGACCTATGTAGAAGCCGACAGCGACTATGAAACGCGAAGCACAGAGGGCATCTTCCCCGATGAGGCGACGACCAGCGTCTCGCGCTCGGAAGTGTCGCTGGCGCTGACCAAAGGCGAGGCGCGAGCTGTCGTCGAGCGGTGGCTTGCAGAGGCACGTGAGAGCGCATCGTTTGCGGTGCCTCCCTCCTCGCCCTTGGCGGCGGGTGATGTCGTGGAAATCGCGGGCGACAGCTATCGGATCGACCGGGTCGAAGATGGCGGGATCAAGCTGATGGATGCCGTGCGGGTTGAACGGGGGGTGTATCAAAGCTTTCCGACGGATGAGGAGGTTCCGGTCCTGTCGGCGACGCAGGTACCGCTGCCGGTCTGGGCCGTGATGATGGAGCTGCCTTTGCTGAGCGGTGCGGAACTGCCCGAAGCGCCCTGGATCGCGGCGACATCGAGCCCCTGGCCGGGCGCCGTCGCGGTCTATTCGTCGCTCGATGGCAATGCCTGGACCTATGAGACCGAAATCACCCGGCCTGCAGTCATGGGCGAAACCTTGACCGAGCTCCGCGCGGCAAGCGCGGGTTTGCCGCAACGGGGGCCCGGAGTGGATGTGCGACTGAGCACGGGCGCGCTGGGGTCCATAGATGATTTAGCCTTGTATGCAGGCGGTAATGTAGCCGCGATCAGTGATGGGTCTGGCCTGTGGGAGGTTTTGCAGTTTCGCGATGCCGAGCTGATCGGGGAAGACACATGGCGGCTCGGGCATCTCTTGCGGGGGCAACAGGGGACGGAAGCCTTGATGCCGTTGGTCTGGCCCGCCGGATCGAGTTTTGTCGTGATGGATGCCGCACCGCTTCAGCTTCCTGTCGCGACATCATTGCGCGGGGTCGCGCGACGATACCGCTTTGGACCGGCATCGCGCCCTGTCGATGATGGGACCTTTGTCGAGCTGACTCATGCGGCGGAGGCGACCGGTTTGAAACCTTTTGCACCGGTTTACTTGCGGGCTGTGCCAGATGGCGCTGGCGGGCATTTGATCACATGGGTCCGTCGATCGCGTGTCAACGGCGACAGTTGGGATCTGGCTGATGTGCCGCTGGCCGAAGCGTCCGAGGCGTATCGCCTTCGCGTGTGGCAGGGCGGGGTCCTGCACCGCGAGGAGACGGTGACCGAGCCTGCCTGGACCTATGACGCCGCGATGCGTGCCGCCGACGGTGTGGGCGGGGCGTTCGCCGTCGACATTGCCCAGATATCGGACCTTTACGGTCCCGGAAGCGAAGCAAGGATCAATATCAATGCCTGATACACCCAAACTCGGACTACCGCTGGTCGCGCCGGCGCAAGCGCAAAAGCATGTCACTGTGAATGAGAGCCTGACGCGGCTTGATGCTCTGGTGCAACTTTCTTTGTTGTCGGTCGGGGCGACCGTGCCGCCGTCGTCCCCCGACGAGGGCGAGGCGCATGGGATCGGGACCTCGGCCACGGGTGCGTGGAGTGGTCACGAAGGGCGGGTGGCTGTCTTTGCCAATGGCGGCTGGGTTTTCTTGACACCTGAGATCGGTTGGCAAGGGTGGTCCGGTGGAGTGCGCGTTCAGTTTGACGGCGCGGCCTGGAGTGAGGGCGCGGGTGCGCTGACAGCCAATGGTGCCGGGTTCGTGCATCGGAGCGTGGAGGTTGACCATGCGGTGCAATCGGGCGCCGTATCGACGGTTGCCGGGGTTTTACCTGCGAACGCGATTGTCTATGGCGTGACCGGGCGCGTCCTGACGGCGATTGGTGGTGCGACCGGGTTCGAGATCGGCGTCTCAGGCTCAACCGACCGATATGGTTCGGGTATCGGGACATCAGCGGGCGCGTGGCTGCGTGGGCTGACGGGGTCACCGCTGACATATTACTCCGATACCGACCTGATTTTGACGGCTGAGGGCGGGTCGTTCGACGGGTCAGGCACGGTTCGGATCGCGGTGCATTTTGCCGAACTGACTCTGCCGCGCGCCTAGCCTTTTGCGCAAGCGATGCAGGTGGGCACGGTTGGGTCGAAGCTCAGACGCTTTGCATCGATGTCTTCGCCGCATTCCTGGCAATAGCCGAATTCGTCTTCCTCGATCCTGCGGAGCGCGGCGGTGATGCGGCTCTCACGTTCTTGACGGCGTCGAGCCGTCGCTTGCGCCATGGCCTGGCGCTGCATGGCGTCCATCCGGCTAAGCCGCCCGACAGACTGCTGGTCGAGTTTCACGGTTGCACGATCCTCGCTGGCGGCGTCACTCTCCGTCGCGAGTGCGTCGCGTTCCTTGAGGAGCGCGGTACGAAACTGCGCAATGTCAGCGGCCTTCAGCATTGCAAATACCTGGTGTCAGGGTTTTTCATTGGTCGGGCGCACCTATCTGTTCTAAAAGACTGACAGATTGCAAGGAGCGACCCATGGCCCAAAAGCAGCATCGCCCAACTTCGCTTGACCCGGTTTGGGACCGCATTCAGGACGATGCGCGTGCCGCTATTGCGGCCGAGCCGCTGATTGGCGGTATGGCGCATGCCTCTGTTTTACATCACAAATCTCTGGAAAACGCCCTGTCCTATCGAATTGCGTCAAAGCTTTCATCGCCCGAGATGTCGGGGCAGCTTTTGCGCGAGTTGTGTGAAGAGGCCTATGCCGCCGAGCGCAGCCTGGCCGAGGCCGCGCGTGCAGATATCGTTGCCGTCTATGAGCGGGATCCGGCGTGCCATACGCTGTTACAGCCGCTATTGTACTTCAAGGGCTATCAGGCGGTGCAGGCCTATCGCGTTGGGCATTGGCTTTGGCAACAGGGGCGCAAGGATCTCGCCTATTTCATTCAGGCGCGTGTTAGCGAGGTGTTTGGGATCGATATTCACCCGAACGCCGTTATCGGGCGTGGCCTGATGATCGACCATGCGCATTCCATCGTCATCGGTGAGACTGCTGTTGTCGGTGACAATGTGTCGATGCTTCATTCGGTGACGCTCGGTGGTACCGGCAAAGAAGATGACGACCGTCATCCAAAGATTGGCGACGGTGTTCTGATCGGTGCAGGTGCTAAGGTTCTGGGCAATATTCGCGTTGGCAATTGCAGCCGGATCGCGGCGGGTTCGGTGGTTCTTGATGAGGTTCCCGCCTGCAAGACAGTGGCCGGTGTTCCCGCGCGGATCGTGGGCGAAGCCGGGTGCGATCAGCCGTCCCTGAGCATGCACCAGATCCTGAACGGCGTGCCGGGTGAGTAACCGCCCGTAGAACGGATTTTCTTTTTTGCCGACGCTGCTGCATTTTGCGGGAGTTCTGCTAGCCTCCCGAGACGACTCGGGAGGTTTTTCACATGAGCATTCGTCAAACAAAGGGCCGCGGGCGGTTCGACAGTATTCTGGACACCGTTGGCGACACGCCGGTTGTTCGCATCAACCGGATCGCGCCTGATAACGTCACTGTCTACGTCAAGTTCGAGGCGTTCAATCCGGCGGGATCGGTCAAGGACCGACTGGCGTTGAACATCATCGAAGCGGCGGAGCACCGGGGGGATCTGAAGCCCGGTCAAACGGTGGTCGAGGCGACCTCGGGCAATACCGGGATCGGGTTGGCGATGGTGTGTGCGGCGAAGGGGTATCCGCTGGTTGTGACCATGGCCGACAGTTTTTCGATCGAACGGCGTCGCCTGATGCGGTTTCTGGGCGCGAAGGTGGTGTTGACGCCGCGGGCCGCGAAGGGGTTCGGGATGTACCAGAAGGCCAAAGAACTTGCCGAGGAAAATGGATGGTTTTTGGCCAGCCAGTTCGAGACTGCGGACAATGCGGATATGCACGAGAATACGACTGGGCGTGAAATCGTCAATGATTTCAAGGGTGAGCGTCTGGATTACTTCGTGACAGGCTATGGGACCGGCGGCACGGTTTCGGGGGTCGGGCGTGTGTTGCGGGCCGAGCGGCCTGAGACGAAGATTATCCTGACCGAGCCTGCGAACGCGGCGCTCGTGGCGTCGGGTTATGTGAATACGCGCAACGATGGCCATCAGCCGACCGAGGGGCACCCCAATTTCGAACCGCATCCCATTCAAGGGTGGACGCCTGATTTCATCCCGTGGGTTCTGCAGGAGGCGATGGACAAGTCCTATTACGACGAGCTTTTGCCGGTCGCCGGTGCCGACGGCATTGCTTGGTCACGGCGTCTTGCGGCAGAAGAAGGCATTTTCACCGGGATTTCAGGCGGTTCGACATTTGCGGTTTCGATGAAGCTGGCAGAATCCGCGCCAGAGGGTTCGGTCATCCTGTGCATGTTACCGGATACCGGGGAGCGGTATCTTTCGACGCCGCTTTTTGAAGGCGTGGCCGAGGAGATGACGGACGAGGAAGTTGCACTCTCGCGCTCTACGCCCAGCCACCAGATGGGATAGTCTGACCTTTGGCGCTTAAACCCGGGCTCCAAAGGGGCGGTCAATAACGGTCAGGTCGACAAGGTTCCAGGTCAGGTCCTGGTTACGGAACAGCCGTTTGCCCATGCGCGGATAGTCGGACACATCGTGGTTCTTGCGCTGGCTGACGACGATACAGCTCAGGGCTGTGGCACCGGTGTTTTTCAGGCTGTGCGCCAGGCCGCCCTTGCGGAAACCGATGAAATCGCCCGCCCGCACTTCCCGACTCTCAGCCCCAATCCGAGCAGTGCCTTCCCCGTCCAGAATGAACAGACACTCTTCCTCGTGATAGTGCTTGTGGTGTTCGGTCGTCTCATCACCCGGCTCAACTTCGATCAGGCAGAAGTCAATCTCGCTCAGCCCGGTGAGAGCAGAGAGGGATTTTTCGGTTCGCCGAGCCTGTTCATTCAGGAAATGGGTGCGTGCTTTCCCTGTCATCGAGGCGATTGCGTCGGCAGGTACAACATAGGTATCAGATGACATTCGAACACTCCTTACCCCGCGACTACACGTCGAAGTTGGATGCGCTTAGCGCGAAATACCTTTGAGAGTGGTTAACAGCCTACTTTTTTGCGCCGACTTGCGGATGGGTTAGGTCGACCTTGTCGCAAAGATCATAGGGCATTCCTTTGTTCCGGAAGATCCGCTTACCTAAGTCGGTGTAGTCTGCGACGTCGTTGTCCAGTCGCTGACCGATCACCAGCGCGCGGAATGTTTCGCTTCCGGTGACATGGATGTTGTGCGGAAGTCCGTTCTTGCGGTAACCGACGAAATCGCCCGTCTTTATGTCATGCGACGCATCGCCGATCTTCGCAGTGGCGGTGCCGCTGAGCACGTACACCGCCTCATCCTCGAAATAGTGGATATGCGTTTCGGTCGTGTCACAGCCCGGCTCGACTTCGATCAGGTGAATGCCAAGGCCGGTGAGGCCAGTGGCATCGCCAAGCGATTTGTTGATGCGCCTAGCGTTCGGGTTCATGAAATGCGTCTTGGCGAGGCCTTCCATCGAAGCGATGGCTTCTGCCGTGAGAAGATAGGTCTCTTCCGACATGGGCTTTAACCTGCCATCTGATCGCAGGAATAGCTTTTGTCACCGTCCGTCAGGCGGGCAGTCCGAAACTGGCGGTTGTCGAACACTACGCCCGGTTTCGCATAAAGCTCTTCCGTATCAGTCGGTTGCAATTGTTCGACACGACCCGTTGGGAAGGTGATGCGCGCGCCTTCGCCTGAGAACGAAACGGAAAGGTCCGGCCCGTTGGGGCAAGTGAAAGTTGCAACATCGTTTCGTTGGCTTCCGCAGGCCGCCAACGTTGCGATGACTGGGATGAGGAACAGTTTCTTCATGCGAGCATTGCCACCGGGTTTTCTAGGTTTTCCTTGACGGCGCCAAGAAACTCTGCCCCGAGCGCGCCGTCAATCACCCGGTGATCGACGGACAACGTCACCGACATGACCGTGGCGACGCCGAGCGTGCCATCGTCCTTCACCACCGGTTTCTTGACGCCTGCGCCAACCGCAAGGATCGAGCCGTGCGGCGGGTTGATGACGGCGTCGAAATTGTCGATGCCGAACATGCCGAGGTTCGAGATCGCGAAGCTGCCGCCCTGATATTCATGTGGTGCCAGCTTGCGGTCGCGGGCACGGGTGGCAAGGTCTTTC
>JBCCWG010000049.1:0-20830 GCA_039193985.1 Pseudomonadota bacterium | reverse complement strand
GGAAAGCGCCGCTTGACGATCTCAAGCGTCGAGTTCGACAGGCTTTCGTCCCCCACACCAGCGAGACGAAAGACGTCCTCCTCATGCTCCTCGTCCAGAACCGCCATCGCATCGTCAATGGTGATGACACCGACCAGCCGCCCATCATCATCGACGACCGGGGCCGAAATCAGGTGGTACTGGTTGAATGCATAAGCGATATCGCCCTCGGGCTGATCAACCGTGAAGGTCCGGAAACTCTCCTCGCTCAAGTCGCTCAGCAGTGTTGCGCGCGCCGAAGACATCAGGCGCCCCAGCGTAACATAGCCGACGGGGCGATAACGGGGATCGACCAGAACGATATGATAGAATTGCTCGGGCAGCGTGTCCTCGCCCCGCAGATGATCGATGGCATCGCCCACCGTCCAGTGCTCAGGGGCGGCTACAACCTCGCGCTGCATCAGGCGCCCGGCCGAGTACTCGGGGTAAGACAACGCCTGCTCTACCGCGACCCGATCGCCCGCCTCGAGCACATCGAGCAGCGCTTCCTGCTGCGGCTCGTTCAGGTCCTCAAGCAGGTCGACGACATCGTCCGATTCGAGATCGCGCACCGCCTCGGCAAGCTGCTCTTGCGGCAGAAAGTCGATCACGCTTTCGCGCAGGTCTTCTTCCAGCTCGGACAGCACCTCGCCATCGATCAGATCACCCGCCAAAAGCAGGATCTCGCGCCGCTCACCGCCCTCAAGCTGCTCCAGCAAGTCCGCAATATCGGCCGGGTGCAAGGGTTCGAACAACTCGCGCAGCCGATCCGCATCGCCCGTGGCTATGGCCAGCCGGATCGCCGAGACGCGGGCGTCGTCCAACTCGGGAACGGCGTCCTGTCCGTCGTCGTCGGTCTCATGCGCCTGCTCGGTCATCGTCACGGCCTCCGGGTGGTTCTGCCGCTTCTATCGCGGGCCATGGACAAGCTCAACGCGACATGGCTTAGCTGCGGGCATGAGTGCCTCTGAACAGCTTCTGATCGGGCAAACCCTGTCGCTGACCGGCCCTGATCCCGAGACCGCGCGCCATGACAGCCGCGGCGGCGTGCTGATAGCGGATGGTGCGATCGCGGCGGTCGGGCATGGCGACGACCTGAGACAGGCGCATCCCGAAGCCACCGTTACCGATTACGGCGATCACCTGATCCTGCCGGGCTTCATCGATGCCCACGTGCATTATCCCCAGACCGCCATCATCGCCAGTTGGGGCAAACAGCTGATCGACTGGCTGAACACCTATACATTCCCCGAGGAAGCGCGCTTCAACGACCCCGCCTATGCCACTGAGATCGCAGAAAGGTTCTTCGACCTGTCGCTCGGCGCAGGCACCACGACCGTGGCCAGCTATTGCACCAGCCACCCCGAAAGCGCCGACGCCTTCTTTACCGAGGCCGAGCAGCGCCGTGTGCGCGCAATCGCGGGCAAAACCTGCATGGACCGGAACGCACCGGACGCGCTTTGCGACACCGCGACCCGCGCCTATGACGAAAGCAAGGCCCTGATCGACCGGTGGCACGGGCAGGCGCGGCTGGGTTATGCGATCACGCCAAGGTTCACACCTACATCGACACCCGAACAGGTGAAGGCCCTCGGTGCGCTCTGGGCCGAACGGCCCGATTGCCTGATGCAGACCCATCTCTCCGAACAGATCGATGAGATTGCCTGGGTCCGCGACCTTTGTCCCGAGGCGCGCGATTACCTCGACACCTATGAAGCCGCTGGGCTCTTGGGCGAACGCGCCGTCTTCGGCCACGCTATCCATCTGACCCGGCGCGAGCAAGACAGGCTGGCCGAGGTGGGCGCGGCGCTCGCCCACTGCCCGACCTCGAACACCTTCATCGGATCGGGGCTGTTCGACATGACGCTGGCCGAGAACATGCCGGTTGGGCTGGCCACCGATACCGGCGGCGGATCCTCCTTCTCGATGCTGCGCACGATGGCGGCCGCCTATGAGATCGCCCAACTTCGCGGCAACGCCCTGCACCCCGCCCATCTCCTCTGGCTGGCCACAGGGGCGTCGGCCCAGGCGCTGCGCCTCGAGCACCATATCGGAAAGCTCGCCCAGGGCATGGAGGCCGACCTCGTCATCCTCGACCTCGCCTCCACGCCCGCCATCGCGCAACGCAGTGCACGCGCCAACGACATTTGGGAGGCCGTCTTTCCCACAATCATGATGGGGGACGACCGCGCAATCCATGACGTGCGGATCGCAGGGCGCAGTATCCACGCATGCTGACATTCGCCATTGCCATTCTCTTCCTGGTCGGAACACCCGGCCCCGGCGTCCTGTCACTCGCAGGTGTCGGTGCGGCTTACGGTTACCGCGACGGTGTGCGCTACATGATCGGGCTCTTTTTCGGCAACCTCGCCGTCGCGCTAACCGTACTGTCGGGGCTGGCCGCGATCATGCTGGCGATGCCCGCGCTGCGCACGACGCTCGCGATCGCCTCGGCCCTTTACCTCTTGTGGCTGGCCTACAAGATCGCCTTTGCCGGTGCGCGTGTGGCCTTTATCGAACGGCCTGCACCCCCCGGGATTACGGGCGGTCTGACCCTGCAGGCGATCAATCCAAAGGCCTACGCAGTCAGCACGGCGATCTTTGCCAACTTCCCTTTCCTGCCCGAGAACCCGGCGGCGGAAGCTGCGCTGAAACTGGCGATCTTCAATGTCCTCTGGATCATCATCCACTCTGCATGGCTCTGGCTCGGCATAACCATCCGGCGGCTCGACCTGCCCGAGCGCACGCAGCGGCGGATCAACATCGTGATGGCGCTGGCGATGCTGGGTGTGGTGGTGCTGGCGGCCTTCACCGTCTCTTGAAACAGACGCCGAAACGCTGGCTGGCAATTCTCTGACGCAGAAAGGAAAACGTGCGCCACGACCTCCGCGTCGGAGATCGCTCAGCCCGAGAGGCGTTCCACCGCCCGGCGTGCCGCGTCCCCGACGTCCCCCAAAGTCACGCAGTGACCGCTTTCGACAATCCGCCGCCCTTCAACGAAAAGGTCCCGCACCTGCCGTGGCCCGGCCAAGACAAGCGCCGCCGGGTCCCAACTGCCCGCGCTCTCCGGCCCGGAGACATCCCAAACCGCGATATCGGCGCGCAGCCCCACCGCGATCCGGCCCACATCGTCGCGCCCCAGCGTCTCGGCCCCGCCGACAGTGGCGATCTCCAACGCCTCGCGCGCATTCATCGCGTCAGCGCCACGGGCCACCCGCTGGAGCAGCATCGCCTGCCGCGCTTCGTCCAGCAGGTTCGCCCGATCGTTCGAGGCCGAGCCGTCCACCCCCAGCCCCACAGGCACGCCAGCATCGCGCATCGCGCGCAGCGGTGCGATCCCCGACCCCAGTCGGCAGTTGGAACAGGGGCAATGCGCAACCCCGGTCCGGGTACGGGCAAAAAGATCGATCTCGCTGCCATCGAGCTTGACGCAATGCGCGTGCCACACATCCGGCCCGGTCCATCCGAGTTCCTCCGCATAGGTGCCCGGACGACATCCGAAGGTTTCCAGCGAATAGGCCACATCCTCGTCATTCTCGGCCAGGTGCGTGTGCAACCTCACGCCCTTGTCGCGGGCCAGAAGTGCCGCGTCCCTCATCAACGCGCGACTGACCGAGAAAGGCGAACACGGGGCCACCCCGATGCGAACCATCGCGCCGGGGTCTGGGTCGTGGAAGGCATCGATCACGCGCAGGCAATCCTCGAGGATGTCCTCCTCCCGCTCGACCAGCGCATCGGGCGGCAGACCGCCCTGGCTTTCCCCGATCGACATCGCGCCGCGCGTGGGGTGGAACCTGAGCCCGATTTCGCCCGCCGCCTCGAGCGTGTCATCGAGACGCGACCCGTTGGGGAAGAGATAGAGGTGATCCGAACTGGTCGTACAGCCCGAGAGCGCCAGTTCCGCCAGCCCAAGCTGCGTCGAAAGTCGCATCTCATCCGGCCCGAAACGCGCCCAGATTGGATAGAGCGTCTTCAGCCAGCCAAAGAGCAGGGCGTCCTGTGCAGCAGGCACCGCGCGCGTCAGCGTCTGAAAGAGGTGGTGATGCGTGTTGATCAGCCCCGGTGTTACGACACAGCCTGAGACATTCAATATCTCGGCACCATTCGCTTGCAGGTTTTTTCCGACTTCGGTGATAACGCCACCGGCGATGCGGACATCGGCACCCGTCAGGTCGTCGCCATCCATGGTGACCACATGATCGGCGTCCCGGAGCAGAAACGCCGTCATGCGTTCAGCAAGTCGAGCGCCGCGCGGTGCAACGCGGGCGTCGCCGCCGCAACGACGCGTCCCCCGTTATGGACCGGGCCACCTTCCCAGTCGGTGACGATGCCGCCAGCGGCTTCGATCACGCCGATGGGGGCCTGGATATCATAGGGTGCAAGCCCTGCCTCGATGACAAGATCGATCTGACCAGCGGCGAGGAGCGCATAAGCGTAACAATCACAACCGTACCGGGTCAGCTTGACGGCGGCGTCGACGCGCCGGAATGCAGCCCCCTCTTCTGCCGTGCCAACCTCGGGGAAGGTCGTGAAGAGTGTGGCCTGCCCGAGATCCGTCGTCTCGCGTACGCCAAGGGCGCGCGGGCCCAACGGCCCGATCACCTCGGCGCGCCCGAGCCCGCCCATGAAGCGTTCGCCGATATAGGGCTGGTCGATCAGGCCGAGCTTGGGACCGGCGTCATCCGACAAAGCGATCAGCACGCCCCATGTCGGTGTGCCGCTGATATAGCCCCGCGTGCCATCAATCGGGTCCAGAACCCAGGTCAGCCCGGAGCTGCCTTTGACCGCCGCAAATTCCTCGCCCAGGATGCCGTCCTCGGGTCGCCGCTCGGCCAGCACCTCGCGCATCGCGGCTTCGGCGGCACGATCCGCCACGGTTACGGGATCGAACTCCTCCGATTTGGAAACGGTCTGAAGTGTGGTGGTCCGGAAGTGGCGCAGCGTTTCGGCGCGCGCGCGGTCGGCCAAAGCCTCGGCTACCGCCCAAATTTCCGAAGCTTCGCTTTGGTCCATGCCTGTTGTCCCACCACTTTTATCTGGCTAGGCGGCAATCCGCTGGGCGTCAAGCAAAGCAGGTCAGGCAGTGTCGCTCAAAACGCGCGCCAGTTCAAACAGACGCCGACGCTGCGTTTCGGGAATCGCATAGTACGAGCGAATCAGGTCCAGCGCCTCTTTGTCCTTCAGGATATCGAGCGGCACCTCTCTGGCATTCTCCTCATCCGCGACCGTGCCGTCGGTGCCCAAACCTTCAAAGAAAAAGCTCACGGGCACGGATAGTGACGAGGCGATGTCCCACAGTCGGGACGCCGAAACACGGTTCATTCCGGTCTCGTATTTCTGGATCTGCTGGAATTTTATGCCAACGCTTTCCGCAAGTTGCTGCTGCGTCATCCCCACAAGCCAGCGCCGATGGCGTATACGTTTTCCAACATGAACATCGACCGGGTGCTTCAGCATCTTACTTCCTTTCAACTGCAGGCAGTTATGCGTCGAAAATGCTCAACTGAATAGTTGTCTTTTTGGTTAGTTTTGCCGAGATGACGCCGCAAACTGTTTTGCGACTTCATAGGTCGGGTAGAATTGGCACCTTTATAAACAATTTAAGCGTGTTTCGCAAACACTCGTCGTCGCGTGCTTCTCAGGCTATAGCGCCGGAGGCCAATAAAGCTTGGAGATCGGTGTAAACCAGATGCATGCATTTGTTGTAAAATCGACCGGACAGACCGGGTTTGTCAGAGATTGGTTCGCCCCGTCGCGGGGTCCGAACGACGTGCATATCCGCGTCCGGGCATGTGGGCTGAATTTCGCCGACCTGCTGATGATCGACGGAACCTATCAGGAAACGCCCGCCCTTCCCTTCGTGCCCGGGTTGGAGGTGTGCGGCGAGGTTCTGGCACGCGGCGACGACGTCACAGCACTCGCTGTCGGCGACCGGGTGAGCGCGTATTGCGGTTCAGGCGGGCTCGCCGAGGAGGCCGTCGTCCCGGCCAACCGGTGCCGCAAAGTGCCAGCCTCCATGCCCGACACGGTTGCCGCAGGATTTCAGATTGCCTATGGCACCTCGCATCTGGCACTGACGCGCCGCGCTCGCCTGATGCCGGGCGAAACGCTCGTCGTTCTGGGCGCGGCCGGTGGGGTCGGGCTGACGGCGGTCGAGATCGGTCATGCGCTCGGCGCGCGGGTCATCGGCGTGGCGCGGGGCGACAGCAAGCTTGATATCGCCAGACGCGCGGGCGCGGATGAGGTGCTCGACGCCACGACCGACGACCTGCGCGGCGCATTGCGCGCACTTGGCGGCGCAGATGTCATCTATGATGCCGTCGGCGGCGATCTTGGCGAGGCGGCGTTGCGCGCGCTCCGCCCCGAGGGGCGGTTCCTGGCCATCGGGTTTGCCAGCGGGCAGGTTCCAAAACCCCGGCTGAATCACATGCTGGTCAAGAACATCGACGTTATCGGCTTTTACTGGGGCGGCTATATGGCCTTTGCCCCCGACGTGCTGGCCGAAAGCCTGAGCGAACTGATCGGGTGGCACGCCGAAGACCGGATACACCCGCATATCAGCCATGTCCTGCCGTTCGATCAAACGCCCGAGGCGCTCGACCTTCTCAAGACCCGCAAAGCGACCGGCAAGGTGGTCGTTACGCTGTAAGCGCCAGTTGCGGTGTCTGAAAGGCGCGCCGCACCAGGCCTGCCAGATCGGCAATCGTGGGGTTTGCGGCGGCGTCGCTGCTGTAAAGGTTGATCTTCCGCGTGCCCAGATCCGGCAGCACCCCGTTATGAGAGACAGGCATCATCTGGTCGGCCGCTGTGCCTTTGAGGTAGGCTGCGACGGCGAAATCCGCCGCGACCGTGGCCTCGGTTGTACGTGAGCTGTCCGATTCGACGGCAATTTCCCAGGGAATGCCCGCCTGATCCAAAGCCTCCAGCATGCCGCGCCGGAATTGGCACTTCGGTTGCGACGCCAGCGGGATCGGCCGCGATTGCCAGGCATCGCCGTCGCGGGCACCGTACCAGAGCAAGGGCAACTTGCCGACCGTCTCGCAGTTTGGTGGCGTTTCATCCTCAGTCGTCAGAATGAGATCGCACTGGCCCGCTTCGAACATCTGCTTCAGCATGAGCGTATATGACGACAAAAGCTGGACTTTCATCCGCGGATGCTCGGCATGAAAGAGCCGCAGCACGGGCGGGACCGAAGGATAGACGATATCGCTCGGCACCCCGAACACGATCACGCCCTCATAGACATCATCGGTCATGCGGCTATAGATTTCGTCGTTCAGAGCCAATAACTTGCGGCCGTAACTTAAGAGCTGCTCTCCGGCGCTGGTCAGCCCGACACCGCGCCCCGTCCTGTCCAGAAGCCCCTGCCCCAGGTTCTCCTCCAGCCGCTTGAGCTGCATCGACACCGCCGACTGCGTCAGATTCAGAGCCGCCGCAGCCCGGGTCACGCCCCCTGTGTCGGCGACAGTCACAAAGGACCTTAGGGCCGTCATGTCGATGTTTCTGGGCATATCACAATTCCTGATGGCTGCTTTCAGAATAATTCGTTTTTAAAATGTAACCCAATCTGACAAACAGATCAAGCAAACTGAAGCAAAGGTGGTCAAGAATCACAATTCGAGAAAGGACAGACCATGCCAACCAAGACCGCGACCCACATCACCCATTTCCCGCTTCCGCGCCGCACCAAGCCGGCGTTCCTCGGCATGGTCCTCAAAGCTCTCTCGATCTGGCGCGAACGTCAGGACCTCAGCAAGCTCGACGACCGCTTGCTGCGCGACGTGGGACTGACGCGAAATGATGTCGAAACGGAAACAAACCGCCCGGTTTGGGACGCACCGAACCGCTGGTTGCTCTGAAACGACACCGGTTGACCGAAAACACGCCTAAAACTGTCAGGAACAGTTGAAAACCCGGCAAAACGCTCCAATATTAGCGGAGTGATTGCCGGGTTTTCCGGCGCTCGGGAACAACAGTCAATCAGGAGAGCACAATCGATGGCTGAATATGAGACGATCCGCCCCCAAGTGACGGGTGTCCGGACGGCCGAAATAGATGAGGGCCTGCGCGCCCACATGAACAAGATTTACAGCACCATGTCGGTCGGCCTGTTGGTCACCGCCGGTGCAGCATGGGGCGTGGGCACGACGCCGGCGCTGGTCGAAGCGATCTTCGCGACACCGCTGAAATGGCTCGTCATGTTCGCCCCGCTGATCCTGGTGTTTGCCTTCGCCGGGCTGATCAACCGGATGTCGGCCGCGTCGGCGCAGACATTCTTCTACTTCTTCAGCGCCGTCATGGGTGTATCGATTTCCTACATCTTCGTGGTGTTCACAGGCATTTCGATCGTCCAGACCTTCCTGATCACGGCAATCGCGTTCGCCGGCCTGTCGCTCTGGGGATACACGACCCAGAAAGACATCTCGGGCTGGGGTTCGTTCCTGATCATGGGTGTTATCGGCCTGATCCTTGCATCGATCGTGAACATCTTCCTCGGCTCGCCGGCGATTATGTTTGCCGTGTCGGTCCTTGGCGTGCTGATCTTCGCTGGTCTCACGGCGTATGACACGCAACGCCTGAAGAACGAATACCTCGTGCATGCACAGGCGATGGACGGTGAATGGCTGGGCAAAAGCGCCATCATGGGTGCCCTCAGCCTCTACCTGAACTTCATCAACATGTTCATGTTCCTGCTGCAGTTCCTCGGCAACCGCGAGTAACTGCCGGACCGCGACCATACCGAGGCCCCGCCTGACCCAAATCAGGCGGGGCCTTTTCATTTCAAGATGACAAGCGCAAGGGATCGATCAGGCCGCGAATGACAGGGTTGAGCCTTCAGCAGACCTCGCAAACTAGCTTGGTTCGCGTTTCCAATAGGCATCTTTAGAATGCCGCCATGCGCGCCAACCTGGTTGCAAGTCGGCGAGTTCCTGTACCGAACAATCGATATCTACTATTGTTTTGAGGCTGACAACCCGAGCAGTTCCCACGGTTGGAGCGCCATTTAGGGGTAAAAACTGCCATGCGCCGTCTTCTTCGTCGTGCGTGACAATGCAGATGCACTCCGAACCATCAAGGACTGATAGGCAAGTAAAAACTGCAGTGTTTTCTGGAACAGGGAAGTTCAGCGCAGGCTCCCTTATACTGCGAAGTCTGGCAACGCGAAGTAGCACACGCCAGATGAAGCCTCCGGGTGCCCGCTATGAACCCAAGTGATCAAAGCGGGAAGCTGAATAAAGGCATTCGGCTTTCTTCGTCTAGGATTGCCGTTAGCTCACTGGTGAAGAAAAAATCTACCGAAGCTCCCTCAATTTCGGGACTTATGTTGGTTGTGATATGCGCAAACTCGTCTCCCAAATCATATCCCCACGCAATGTTGAAAAAAATCGCTTCTTTGCCGTCCTCGAACACCGCGATGGTCGCTGTGCCGTCCCTTTCGACAAGTTTGTTGATCAGTGCTGTATCGCGCACTTTCTGGGTTTGCATACAAAGCCTTTATCCGACGTACTTCCAGCAGGTTAACGAGGGAACCCCTAAAAGTCGAATGGCAGAAATGTCCGCACAGCGGACTATTGGTGCGGGCGGTGGGACTCGAACCCACACGGCCATACGGCCCACGGATTTTAAGTCCGATATGTCTACCATTCCATCACGCCCGCACGGGACGGCAGGCAAAGGCTTACGGAATGCGGCTGAGCCACGCAAGAGCGGGGTCGCGCTCAGATGTCTTCGCCGGGCTCTTCCCGCAAGAGCCCGCGTTCGGGGATCCAGGGGTTGAGCGCAAGCGCGTCTCTCAGCACCTCCTGCGCCGCATCCGCCTGCCCCAGCCCCATCAGCGTCAGCGCCTTGCCCGAAAGCGCGCCCACATGTTGCGGCGACCGCGCGAGAGCGAGGTCGAGGTCGATCAGGGCTGCCTCAAAATCCTCGCGCAGGAAGTTGACGAAAGCCCGCTGATTGTACCCTTCGGCATAGTCCGGGCAGTATTCGACCAGCCGGTCGAACTGCTGGGTCGCACGTAAAAAGTCATACGCCCCCCGCGCCGCCATGCCCTGATCCAGCATTTCCTGTGCCGTTGCATCCGGCGCCTTTGTCCAAAGTGCCCAGAGCGCACGGGTGCTTTCCCGCGCGCCCATCTCGTTCCGTGCGTCCTGCAGCGCGGCAAAGAGTGCGGATTGCTCGGCCGCAATATCAGGTGGCGGCGGGCAGTCTGCCGCGGCGATTGACGTGAGAAAGGCGAGCGGGAGGGCGAGGATGACCGGTTTCATACTCCAAGGATGGGTGCCCAGCCCGTCCCGTCAAGGGCGACGCCCGCCGACCCCTTGACGATCCCCGGCAAAACCGCTCCGGTGGCGCGACATGTTTCCGTTCCGCGACCATAACCCTTCCGAGCGCACACCGTACGTCACATGGGCCCTGATCGTCGCGAATGTCGCGGTTTTCCTTGGCTACTTCGCCCTGCTTCAGGATGAGCGCGCCCTTGCGATGTTTTACAACCAGTGGGGTCTGGTGCCCGCCAACGCCTCGGCCACTACTTTTGTGACCTCCATGTTCCTGCATGGCGGGATCATGCATCTCTTCGGGAATATGCTGTTCCTTTATGTCTTCGGCGACAACATGGAAGACCAGATGGGGCCTGTCGGCTTCCTTGGCTTCTATCTGGTCAGTGGCCTTGTTGCGGCGGGCGCGCAGTTCGTCGCCGATCCGGCAAGCACGATCCCCATGGTCGGGGCCTCGGGCGCCATTGCCGGGGTGATGGGCGGCTATCTTTTGATGTTTCCCAAAGCTCGGGTCGATATCCTGATCATTCTGATCATCATCTTCCGGATCATCCCCGTCCCCGCCTGGCTGGTTCTCAGCGGCTGGTTCGGATTGCAACTGGTGCAAGGCTCGATGACCCCCACGGATATGGGCGGCGTCGCCTATTGGGCGCATGCCGGGGGCTTTGCCGCCGGATTGCTGATGACCGTCCCGCTCTGGCAGCGGCGCGGCGGACCCGCCTTCTGGCGGCGCACCGATGGGCAGCCGCCACACCCGGAAGCGCAGTACCGCATGGTGCGGACCTCGGTGCCGTCCGTCCGACGCAAACGGTAGGCTTGGAGGGGGCTCTGCCCCCGCGGCTTCGCCGCCCCCCGGAGTATTTTTCCCAAGAAGAAAGAGTTTTGTAAGGCTTTGGCTTCAGAAGGTTGCGTAAAGCAGGCTGAGCCGTTTGCGGAACTCGCTCTGGCGCAAGGTGCCGTCGCCGACACGGGCGGGGTCACGGCGCGCCATGGCCAGAAGTCGAGCAGTCTCCCACCCCTCAAGCAGCGCAGGGTGTGCGGGTTTCGGCAGTGCCCGCTTCAGCCCCGATCGGTCGGTCAAAACGGCAGAGACGCGGTCCACCAGCCCGACAATCCCCTCCGGCCGCCCGTCAACCAGCGGAATGCGTCCCCTTGCCTCAAGTTCAGGCACCGCCACCAGAAACCGGACCAGTGCCGTCGCCGTGCCGTAAGCGCGGACGCCATCGCGCGCGGCCTCCGGCGCCCCGAGCGCGCGCGCCGCCACCCACATCAGAGCGCCGCCGGTGTTTTCGAGATAGGCCACCAGGTGGCCATTATCCTCAAACGGGTCCTTGTAAAGGTCCCACCGCCGCGCCGCGACACTCTTGTCCAGCAAGGCCGCAGCGACCGGATCCAGCACTTCGGCCAGCGGCGTTGTCACTTCGTGCTTTCGGACCGCGCCGCCCGCCCCGATCTCTTCCAGCGCATCGCGCCACCATTGCAGCCGCATCTCACCGATCATCGGCTCGGACCCGACCCAGGGCGCGCGCGCCACCTCGACGTTGAAGGCATAAAGTGGGAACAGCATCTTGCGCGCCGCGACCGGCGCGGCCATGGCAGCGCGAAACCGGTCCGGATCGCCTTTGGCCACAATGTCGGCGCAGGCTTGCAGGCTCATATGGGGCGCACGACGAAGAGGCTGTAGGCGATCTCCTCCCGCGCCGCCTGCCATTTCACGATCTCGTCACGGTGCTCGGCGATGGCTTCGGCAAGTTGCGGGCCCGGGCCACTCTCTTCCAACATGTCCAGCCGTGCCGACATCGGGCCAAGATACGCCGCCCAGGGTGTATCAACGATCCAGCGCTGGCCGACAACGCCCCAACCGGCGGCATGGATCTCGGCTTCCACGGCGTCGCGGGTCTGCGTCGGGTACTCGCGCGCCCAATAGGCACGGGCCGCGTCAGAGGGCGGGTCGATCATCCAGGCGGGTTCGCTGAAGGCAATGGCACCGCCGGGCGCAAGATGGGAACCCCATTTTTTCAGAACTGCCGGGATCCCGTGAAAATAGACGGCTCCCGCGCACCAGATCAGATCGAAACTGCCATCCAGGTCCAAATAGCTGCCCTGCTCTACGGCAACACGCGGGCCAAACGCGCGCAAACGGCGCTGTGCGGCCTCGACAAAATGCGCCTGCTTCTCAATGCCGACGATCTCGGCCTCGGGGCGCGCCTCGGCCAGGGTCACCGTGTCGGCCCCCGGTCCGCAGGCCGCGTCGAGGATACGGGCGCGCGCCGGCGTCCCGGCGATGTCGAGCGCCCAGAGCACATCCGCCGCCTCGCCCGGCCCCTCGCGCGGCAGGTCGCGGTGGACAGTGAAGAAGGCCTCCCAGTTCATTCGGCGGCCTCGGCCGGGCGGTTTTCCTGCACAAGCTTCCACACGATCGCGTCATGCAGCGCCTGGAATGAGGCATCGACGATGTTCGACGACACGCCCACTGTCGCCCAGGCCCGGCCTGTGTCGTCGGCGAAATCTATGATCACCCGCGTCACGGCCTCGGTCCCGCCCTGGGTTATGCGCACCTTGAAGTCGGTCAGATGCACATGGTCGATCTCAGCCTGATAGGGCCCAAGGTCCGACTTCAATGCCTGCCAGAGCGCATTGACCGGCCCGTCATCGTCAATGTCGTGGGCGTGTTCGTTTTTGAAATAGCTCGTTTTCGCGCCCTCGCGCGTGGATACGGTGACGACGGCCTCCGATTCCACCACGATCTCACCCCGCGCATTGCGACGGCGTTCCGAAATCACGCGATAACGTTCCACATCGAAGAACTCGGGCGCCAACCCCAGTTCGCGGCGGGCCAGCAACTCGAAACTCGCCTGGGCGCTGTCATAGGCGTAACCATCGGTTTCCTTCTGCTTGACCTCATCAAGGATGCGCGCCAGCGCCGGGTCGCCCTTTTCGACGGCGATCCCCATCTCGGAGAGGCGCCGGATCAGGTTCGACTGTCCCGCCTGGTTCGACATCGGCACGATGCGCTGGTTCCCGACCACTGCGGGGTCGATATGCTCGTAGGTCGTCGGGTCTTTCACGATGGCGCTGGCGTGGAGCCCGGCCTTATGGGCGAAAGCCGACGAGCCAACGTAAGCCGCAGAACGCAGTGGCACCCGATTCAGCACTTCATCCAGCATCCGGCTGGTACGCGTGAGATTCGCAAGCCCCTGCCGATTGACCCCGATTTCAAAGCGCGACGCGTAGGGTTCCTTCAACAGCAGTGTGGGGATCAGCGTGGTCAGGTTGGCATTGCCACAACGCTCGCCCAGCCCGTTCAGCGTGCCCTGGATCTGCCGCGCGCCCGCGTCGACGGCCGCCAGACTGCCCGCCACCGCGTTGCCGGTGTCGTCATGGGTGTGGATGCCCACGTGATCGCCGGGGACGCCCGCCGCGATAACCGCCGCCGTAACCTCGCCGATCTCCTGCGGTAACGTCCCTCCGTTGGTGTCGCAGAGCACAACCCAGCGGGCGCCCGCCTCATAGGCGGCCTTCAGACAATCAAGCGCATAGGCGGGGTTCGCCTTGTATCCGTCAAAGAAGTGTTCGGCATCGAACAGTGCCTCGCGGCCTTTGGCCACCAGATGCGCGATGCTCTCGCGAATGTTGGCGAGGTTTTCGTCCAGCGTGATGTTCAGTGCGGTGTCGACATGGAAGTCATGCGTCTTGCCAACGATGCAGACCGCGGGTGTGTTGGCGTTGAGGACGGCGGCGAGCACATCGTCGTTGTCGGCACTCCGCCCGGCGCGCTTGGTCATCCCGAAGGCGGTGAAGGTGGCTTTCGTCTCGGGCCGTGTGTCGAAGAACGCGCTGTCGGTCGGGTTCGCCCCGGGCCAGCCGCCTTCGATATAGTCGAGCCCGAGCGCGTCGAGCGCCCGCGCGATCTGCACCTTGTCCTCGGTCGAGAACTGCACGCCTTGCGTTTGTTGCCCGTCGCGAAGCGTTGTGTCGAAGAGAGAGAGGGGTTCGCGGGTCATCCGAGTGCCTTCCTGCCCCGGACCTGATCCGGGGCCTCGTCGTACCGCCAGAGGTCCCGGGTCAAGCCCGGGACGCGTTGGGAGCAGGTGAGAGGGCAGCGCCCGACCCGAGGGGCGGGGAAACTCGACGTGGACCGATCACGTTGACCCAACGTTCGCACATCTGGAAAGCGTTGCAGAAGCGCCCGCCCCTTGGGGGCGGGTCGGGCGCTGCCCGGTCTGCGACCGGGCGTGACGGATGTGTCGAGCGTCATTTCAGCGCCTCCAGTTTGGCTGGGTCGAAGTGTGGACCAGGTTTCAACTCGATAGCATCTTTTGACATCCGAACTTCCAGCCCGATACCAATCAACACCGCCTTAAGTCGGTCAACCTCGGAGAAGTCTTTGCTGTCCATGGCCAGAGCACGCTCATATGCCAAACTGTCTTGGAAGTACTCTATGTCTTTGTTGACTGGTGCTTCGGCCGCGGACTTGGCAAGGCTTTGCAGGTCAATGCCCATGAGCAACGCACTTGCAGCAAAAACAAGCATCTCTTGGAACAGCGCATCATCTGATTGGTGAGCCCCCCTGTCATCAATCTGCCGCCCAAGTTGCCGGAGACGCGTGACCGCCAGCGAGGTATTCAGATCGTCAGCCAATGCCTCCAAGATCAGAGGATCGGGGTCGATACTCTCAAGTCCAGTTTCCAAAATTTCTGGGTCGGTCCTCAGCGTGGAAACCCAGAAATCAATCTCGCTTGATGCCTCCCGCGCCTTCGCCTCCGTCCAGTCCATCGGCTTGCGGTAATGCGTAGAAAGAAACACAAACCGGATCACCTCGCCCGGCACCTTCCAGCCACCGGACCAGTTGCCGTCCAGCAAATCCCGCACAGTGAAGAAGTTGCCGAGCGACTTCGACATCTTCTTGCCCTCGACCTGTAGCATCTCATTGTGCATCCAGACATTGGCGAAGCCGTGCCCGCTGCATTTGGATTGCGCGATCTCATTCTCATGATGCGGAAACTGCAAGTCGTTACCGCCCCCATGGATGTCGAACCGTTCCCCCAGCAACTCATACGCCATCGCCGAGCATTCGATATGCCAGCCAGGCCGCCCCCGGCCCCAGGGGCTGTCCCAGCCCGGCAGATCGTCAGACGAGGGCTTCCACAGAACGAAATCCATCGGGTCTTCCTTGTAAGGCGCCACCTCAACCCGGGCACCCGCGATCATGTCATCGACAGACCGGCCGGACAGCGCGCCGTAATGCGCGTAAGACCGCACCCGGAACAGCACATGCCCCTCGGCCTCATAGGCGTGGTCTTTCGCGATCAATCCCTCGATCATCGCCACCATCGGACCGATCCACTCGGTCGCGCGGGGCATATGCGTCGGCTCCAGTGTGCCAAGCGCCCCCATGTCATCGAGATACCAACGCGTCGTCTCATCCGTGATCGCGCGGATCGACCGCCCGCTTTCGGCGGCCCGCGCGTTGATCTTATCATCCACGTCGGTGAAGTTGCGCACGTAAGTGACATGCTTCGGCCCATAGACGTGCCTAAGCAGCCGAAACAGCGTGTCGAATACGATCACCGGGCGCGCATTGCCGATATGCGCGCGGTCATAGACCGTCGGCCCACAGACATACATCCGTACGTTTTCCGGGTCGATCGGGTCGAACCGCTCCTTCTGGCGCGTGGCGGTGTTATACAGCGTGATCTCGGTCATAGGCCTTCCTTCGGGCACAGATGCGCCGCGCGGGACATAACGTGGTCAGATGAAAGAGAAAAGAGGACCGGCCCGCGCGACAGATGTCAGCGGATAATGCAGCAAATGAGGGTTGCAACGCGGGTCATGCGCTATCCATACACAGACACAAGCGCTCTGTGAAGGGGTTTCCCGGCACCGGTCATCACCAGATCGAAACTGTGTCTTCAAGAAACTTGGTTTGACTTTAAACCCTATCCCTTCACGATCCGCCCATGAAACTCTCGCATCGCATTGAAATGCTCACCGGCGGCGGCTCGGACGGGTGGGACATCTATCGCAAGGCCCGTGCGCTGGCCGAACAGGGCGTCGACGTGGTCGAACTGACCATCGGCGAGCATGACCGGCGGACCGAGCCTGAGATCCTCGACGCCATGCATGCCTCGGCTAAAGGCGGGCACACTGGCTATGCTACCCTGCCCGGCACTGACAGCCTGCGCGATGCGGTGGCCGCGCGCGTGGCCGAACGCACGGGCGTGCCAACAACCCGCGACAACATCGTCATCGTCCCCGGTGGCCAGGCCGGGCTCTTCGCCGCGCATGTCGCCGCCTGCGACCCGGGCGACACCGCGCTTTTTATTGACCCGTATTACGCAACCTATCCGGGCACCATTCGCGGAGCTGGCGCAGTTGCACAACCCGTCGCCGCGCGTGCCGATCTCGGGTTTCAGCCCCGTGCCGAGGATATCGCTGCCGAGGCGGAGACCGCCAGCACCTTGCTGGTGAATTCCCCCAACAATCCGACCGGCGTGGTCTATGGCCGCGAGACACTCGAGGGGATCGCCCGCGTCACGCAGGATCATGATCTCTGGCTGATCTCGGACGAGGTCTATGACACGCAAATCTGGTCCGGCACGCATCTTTCGCCGCGTCAGCTGCCCGGCATGGCCGAGCGCACGCTGGTGATCGGCTCGCTTTCGAAAAGCCACGCGATGACCGGCAGCCGGCTTGGCTGGATCGTCGGCCCGGAAGAGGCGATCGGCCACATCATCAACCTGACCACCCACACCACCTATGGCGTGCCTGGCTTCGTGCAGGATGCAGGCGAGTTTGCGTTGAAACAAGGCGCCAGTCTCGAAGAGCGCATCTCGGCCCCGTTCCGCCGCCGCCATGCCGAGGCCATGCGCCGTCTCACGACCCGCGGCCTCCATGTCGTGCCCTCGACCGCGTCGATGTACCTGATGGCCGATATCCGGCCCACGGGGCTTTCGGGCGAGGACTTCGCACACCGCCTGCTCGACACCCATCACATTGCGGTAATGCCGGGCGAAAGCTTTGGCGCGGCCTCTGCCGGGCACCTGCGCATCGCCCTTACGGTCGCTGACGAGCGTCTGCACACCGCGCTCGACACCCTTGCCGACCTTTATGCCGCTCTGACGGAGAAGGCCGCATGAGCTTCCGCGATCTCCACAAACCCGGCGATCCCTTCATCCTCGCCAATGCATGGGACGCGGGCAGCGCCCGCATGCTGACCGCTCTCGGCGCACCCGCCGTCGCCACATCTTCCGCCGCACATGCCTTCACGCTGGGCCGCCCGGACGGCGGCACCGTGAAGCGCGACGAGGCACTGGCCCACGCGCAAGACATGGTCGCCGCCGTCAATGTCCCCGTCTCGGGGGATTTTGAGAATGGCTTCGGCCACGCGCCCGAGGACTGCGCCGAAACCGTGCGTCTCTCGGCTGAAGTGGGCCTGGCCGGCATCTCCATCGAAGACGCCGCCTTCCCCGACGATGCCGCCTACCCCTTCGAGGAAGCCGTCGAACGGATCCGCGCCGCTGCAGCCGCCGCCCGCGCCCTGGCGCAGGACTTTGTCCTTGTGGCCCGCGCCGACGGCGTGATGAACGGGCATTACGATATCGACGAGGCGTTGCGCCGGGTCGTGGCCTTTGACGAGGCTGGGGCCGACTGCCTCTATGTCCCGCTGCCCAAATCAGTCGACGACCTCAAACGCGTGGTGTCTGCCACAAAGAAACCGGTCAACGTCCTGGTCGCCGGTCCCTATGCCGCGCACAGCCGGGAGTTCTATGCCGCCCTCGGCGCGGCGCGCCTTTCGCTCGGCTCGGCCCTCGCCCGTGTCACCCACAAGGCCATTTACGATGCCGGACAAGCCATGTTCGGCAAGGGCGATTTCTCGCCTCTGGCCGACGGCATATCGGGCAACAGGATCGACGCGCTGCTCGGCTGACCGCGTCACAGGTGTCAATCTCTGTTACCGTGCCCTGCTGCTGGCAGGCCCACATCCTGCGGCATGAACCGGCCGCCCGCACGCGTCATTTTTGGTCCCCAAGTATCCTGGGGGAGCGCGCACAGCGCGTGGGGGCAACGCCCCCGGACCGCCCCCCGTTCCAGCCGACGAAACCACCTTTCCATTCCGCCCCGAACCCGCTACGCGGGCGCCAACAGAAAGGCGCGGCCCCATGGACCTCAGAAACATCGCCATCATTGCCCATGTCGACCACGGCAAGACCACGCTGGTCGATGAGTTGCTCAAGCAATCCGGCGCCTTCCGGCAAGGTGAGGCTGTGGCCGAACGTGCCATGGATTCCAATGACTTGGAGCGCGAACGCGGGATCACGATCCTCGCCAAAGCCACCAGCGTCGAGTGGAAGAACACCCGCATCAACATCGTCGACACCCCCGGCCACGCCGATTTCGGGGGGGAGGTCGAACGCATCCTCTCCATGGTCGATGGCGTGGTCCTTTTGGTCGATGCAGCCGAAGGCCCGATGCCGCAAACCAAGTTCGTCACCTCCAAGGCGCTGGCGCTTGGCCTGCGCCCCATCGTGGTGCTGAACAAGGTCGACAAACCGGATGCCGAACCCGACCGCGCGCTTGACGAAGTCTTCGACCTCTTCGCAGCACTCGATGCCAACGAAGACCAGCTCGATTTCCCGCATCTTTATGCCTCCGGCCGCTCTGGCTGGGCCGATGCCGATCTTGATGGCCCCCGCAAAGACCTCTCGGCGCTCTTTGACCTCGTGGTCAACCACGTCCCCCGCCCACGGCAACAAACCCGCACAGACGAGGACTTTTCCATGCTGGCCACCACGCTGGCCGCCGACCCCTATCTTGGGCGTTTGCTGACTGGCCGGATCGAAAGCGGGTCGCTGAAGACCGGCGCCACCGTTCAGGCGCTGTCGCGCACCGGCGAGAAACTCGAACAGTTCCGGATCACCAAGATCCTTGCCTTCCGCGGCCTGGCCCAGCAACCCATCGACGAGGCGCAAGCAGGCGACATCGTCTCGCTCGCCGGGATGGCGCGCGCCACCGTCGCCGATACCATCGCCGCGCTGGCGGTTGACGCGCCCATCCCCTCGCAACCTATTGACCCCCCGACGATTTCCGTCACCTTCGGCATCAATGACAGCCCCTTGGCGGGCCGCGACGGCAAAAAGGTACAAAGCCGCGTCATCCGCGACCGCCTTTTGAAGGAGGCCGAAAGCAACGTCGCGATCCGGGTGAAAGACACACCCGGCGGCGAGGCCTTCGACGTCTCGGGCCGCGGCGAATTGCAGATGGGCGTGCTGATTGAGAACATGCGCCGCGAAGGGTTCGAGCTCTCGATCTCGCGCCCGCAGGTGATCCTGCGCGAGATGGACGGGCAGAGCCAGGAACCGGTCGAGGAGGTTACCATCGATGTCGATGACGACTATACCGGGGCCGTCATTGAAAAACTCACCGGCCCCCGCAAAGGCGAACTCGTTGAGATGAAGCCCGCCGGCACGGGCAAGACCCGCATCGTGGCCCACGTCCCCTCGCGCGGCCTCATCGGCTATCACGGCGAGTTCCTGACCGACACGCGCGGGACCGGCGTTCTGAACCGCGTCTTCCACGGCTGGACCCCGCACAAGGGCAGCATCCCGGGCCGCCGCGCAGGCGTTCTGATCTCGATGGAAGACGGCGTCAGCGTGGCTTATGCGCTTTTCAACCTCGAAGAACGCGGGCGCATGTTCATTGGCGCGCAGGAGCAGGTCTATCAGGGCATGGTCATCGGCGAACACAGCCGCGATAACGACCTGGAAGTAAATCCCTTGAAGGGCAAGAAACTCACCAATGTCCGCGCCTCCGGTAAGGATGACGCGGTTGTCCTGACCACGCCTGTGCGCATGTCGCTGGAAGAGGCCATCGCCTATATCGACGATGACGAACTGGTCGAGGTCACGCCGAACGCCATCCGCCTGAGGAAACGCCACCTCGACCCGCATGAACGCAAACGGGCGGCAAAAACAGTGGCCTAGGCGGTCGCCGCATCCAGCGGCATTACACCGGAGCCGACCTCGATCCAGCCCGGAGTGACCACAGTCGCACACATCCCCCCGTGCCCGCGCATTGCTGTATAGCCCCCATGCCCCAGCACGGTCTCCATTTTCGAACAGGGATGGCACGGCACGGTCAGCTCAAGCGTCACCGCCCCAAGCCTCAACCGCTTGCCGCGAAACCCCGCGAGATTCAGCCCCGAGACGACGATGTTTCGCCTGAGCACAGCCGGATCGATCGCCTCCAACCCTGCCAAGGCCGCAATGACGGCCAGATGCTCGGCCTGGATCAGCGTCACCGCCCGCTTGCCCTTGCGTGCGCGGTCACCGGTCAGCCCCGCCTCGGTCACGTCTACCGCTTCGACGGCGACCATCGCCTCACCGCGCGCGGGCCTCAGCCAGATCCCCTCAATCCGCCCCGGCGCCGCATAGCGCGCTTGAAGCTCCGCCAAAGTCAGCATACGCGCCGTTCAGAGTGCATTTCTTCTTGGCCGAAGTACTCCGGGGTCTGGGGCAGAGCCCCAGCTCCGCCCT
>JBCCWG010000048.1:0-20953 GCA_039193985.1 Pseudomonadota bacterium | reverse complement strand
CATCAGTCCGGCCCCCCGCACGCCGTCGAAGATGTCGGGATGCGTGGCGACCAATCCTTCAAGCTTCTGGCGCAGCGTGCCCGACTTGCGGTTCACCTCGTCGAGAAACGCAGGCTCGGCGACGGTCTTCATCACTGCGTTGCCAACGGCACAAGCCAGCGGGTTGCCGCCATAGGTCGAGCCATGGGTGCCGAGCGTCATGCCGGAGGCCGCCGCCTCAGTCGCGAGGACAGCGCCGAGCGGGAAGCCCCCGCCGATGCCCTTGGCGACCATCATGATATCCGGCGTCACACCGGCCCATTCATGGGCGAAAAGCTTGCCGGTCCGACCCACGCCACATTGCACCTCGTCAAAGATCAGAAGCGCGCCCGTCTCGTCGCAGAGATCGCGCAATCCCTTGAGGCACTGGTCCGGGATCGGGAGTATGCCACCCTCGCCCTGCACCGGTTCAATCATGATCGCGCAGGTCTTGTCAGTCACCGCCGCGCGGATCGCATCGTGATCGGCAAACGGAACCTGTTTGAAGCCCGGCAGCAACGGCCCGAACCCTTTAACCATCTTCTCAGCCCCCGAAGCGGCGATGGCGGCTGTGGAACGGCCGTGAAAGGCGCCTTCGAAGGCGATGATCTCGACCCGGTCCTCGCCCTTGTCGGACCAGTATTTGCGGGCCATTTTGACCGCAAGTTCGCAGGCTTCCGTCCCCGAGTTTGTGAAAAAGACCGTGTCGGCAAAAGTTGCATCGGTCAGCCGGTCCGCCAGTTCCTGTTGCTGCTCGATGTTGTAGAGGTTCGAGACATGCCAGAGCGTTTGCGCCTGCGCGGTCAGCGCCTCGGTCAGGGTCGGGTTGGCGTGCCCCAGCACGTTGACCGCGATGCCCGCTCCGAGGTCGAGGAAACGTCGCCCATCCGCCTCGATCAGCCAGGTGCCTTCGCCTTTGACGAAATTCATCGGCGCGCGGGAATAAGTGGGCAGAACGGACGGGATCATCGGATCCTCCTTTTTTCGAGAGCCAAGAGGTGCCAGCCGGGGCTGGTCAAGTCAACGTGTGTTGGAAAAGACGTGGTTGAGCGGACGCTGGAATTAGCGTCGGCGTCGGAGCGTATTGGTTACATCGCACGTCATATCGGTGGCTTTAGCGGAGTTCTGTGCGTCTGGGAAGTGCTTTCGTGACCTACTGCCCGGGCCTGACCCGGGGCCCCGCGGTCAGTCTGAAGCTCTGGCCGCTGTCTGGCGCGCTGCCGCCTGTGCCACCGCCGGGTCGAGAAATGCTTCGACCGCCGCCGTGGCGATCACCGTCACGTCCCCACTGTCGGGGTTGGTGATGTCGAGCCCGCCATGGGTGGCCGTCACACTGACCTCGCCGCGTGGCAGGCCTGCTTTCAAAGCCTCGGTATCGATGGC
Organism: Pseudomonadota bacterium; assembly: GCA_039193985.1. Lineage (GTDB taxonomy): Bacteria > Pseudomonadota > Alphaproteobacteria > Rhodobacterales > Rhodobacteraceae > JAJDOD01. The sequence goes on along the minus strand of JBCCWG010000048.1, from coordinate 19,552 downwards.
ATCCGGGTCCTGCACTGCCACGGTAACGCGCACCTCCATGGCCGCGTGATCGAGGCCAAGTGCCGGAAAGAGCGGGATCGAGGAATGCCGGATCGCATCTTCGATCGCGCGGGCGGCGGCCTTGGTATAGTCGCGGCCGTGCAGGTCGTTGCCCATGCCCATCTCGATAATGAAACGCTGCATTATGCGACACCATCGAGCGCTACTGAAATGGCGGCATTGGCAATGACCGTGGGCTTGCCGCCATCGGCGCGGGGTACATCCAGACCACCCTTGACCACGTGGATCGTGGGCTGTCCGTAGGGGAAGACCGCCGCCAACGCCTCGGCGTCGACCGCATCCGGGTGTTGCACGCCGATTTCGACGGTGATCAGCATCGCGCCCTTATCGACCCCGAAAAGCTCAGCCAGATTGATCGAATTGTGCCAGAGCGCGTCTTTCAGCGCCCGCACCGCGGCTTCGGTGTAATCCTGCCGGCGGAGGGAGGTTCCCATGCCGAACTCAATGAGAAGTCGTTTGCCCATGGGGCGTTATCAGCCATCGCGCGCGGGTTGTCGAGCACCGTTGAGCCCCGGCAAAGTGCCCATAACAGCGCGTTTGACGAAAGGAATGTGGTGTTTGGGCGACAACGTGGCCTTCGACCGCTTGTAACAGCGCGCCGGGTGACTAGAATAAGAGGTCAGCAATCGAACAGGTCAAAGCATGTCGTGGACAGACGAACGGGTCGAAGTACTTAAGAAGATGTGGTCGGAAGGCCAGTCGGCGAGCCAGATCGCCAAGGAACTGGGCGGCGTGACCCGCAATGCCGTGATCGGCAAGGTGCATCGTCTGGGCCTGTCGAACCGCGCCGGGGCCTCGGCGCCCGCGCCTGAGAAAAAAGCCGCCAAGCCTGCCGCCAAGAAGGCCGCGCCTAAACCCGCAGAGAAGGTCGTTGAAGTGACCGTTGCCCCCCGCAAACCCATTGTGCCCGCAGGCCAGCCCCTGCCGCCGCAACCGTCGGCGAATGAGATCAGCCCGGAAGCACTCGCCACTGTGCGCGAGGTGGAAAAAGGGGCCAAGAAGATCGGCCTTATGGAGCTGACCGAACGGACCTGCAAGTGGCCGATCGGCGACCCCGCGACCGATGATTTCTGGTTCTGCGGCCTCGCCGTGCAGCAGGGCAAGCCTTATTGCGAGGCGCATGTGGGCGTGGCGTTCCAGCCGATGTCGAACCGACGGGATCGTCGGCGCTAAGACCCGGCTGCCCTGCACAGACCGGAGCGCGGCATGAGACATGTTGCGCCAATTGGGGCTTGGCCCCGCTCCCTTCGGTCGCCCCCCGGGATGTTTTCGGACCAAAGATGTACAAGGTCCTTCACAGGAGTTGGATACCGCGCTTGCGCGCCACGCCATTCGGGTGTCCTGTCGCGCCATGAAGCTGAGCGGTCCGTTCCTTTTTATTCTGGTCACACTGATGATCGACGCCATTGGCATCGGCATCGTGTTTCCGATTATGCCCGACCTGATGGATCGCGTTGGCGCAGGCAGCACGGCCGAGGGAGCCTTGTGGGCGGGCGTCATGATGTCGGCCTATGCGGCGACGATGTTTCTTTTTGGTCCCATCATCGGCAGCCTGTCCGATGCCTATGGCCGCCGTCCAGTGCTGATTGCCGCGCTGGTCACGCTGACCATCGACTATGTCATCATGGCGTTGGCCGGGACCTATTGGCTGCTGCTGGTGGGCCGGATTGTCGCCGGGATGGCAGGGGCGACGTATATCACCGCCACGGCCTATATCTCGGACATCGCCAAGCCCGAGGAGCGGGGCGCGGCCTTTGGCATGATCGGCGCAGCCTTTGGGATCGGGTTCGTGCTTGGGCCTGCCTTGGGCGGTCTAGCTTCGGGCTGGCACATCACGGCGCCGTTCTGGATCGCGGCGGCGCTTTCGGCGGTGAACGTGGCGTTTGGCCTCTTCATCCTGCCGGAATCGCTGAAAGACGAGAACCGGCGTCCTTTTGGCAGACGCGACCTGAACCCTTTTGCAACGATCTTCCGCGCTTTCGCGATCCCCGGCTTGGCCATCCCGCTGATCTGCATCTTCGTGTTCGAATTTGCCAACATGGTCTATCCCACGCTCTGGGCGTTCTGGGGGCGCGAAGTTTTCGGCTGGGACGGGTTCACGATCGGGCTGACGCTTTCGGCATACGGCGTGCTGATTGCCGGGGTCCAGGCGGGGATCCTGCCGCGCATGACCGTGCGTTTCGGCGATTTTCGCACATTGGTGATCGCGACGCTGGCCGGGATCATCGGCATGATCGACTTTGGGTTTGCCGGAGCCATCTGGGCTGTGGTGGTTCTTTTGCCCATCGCCGCACTGTCGGACATGGCGCCGCCCTTGCTGACGGCCTTTGCCGCCAACCGGGTGGGCGAGGACCAACAGGGCGTGGTACAAGGCGTTATCGCCTCGCTGTCCTCGGTCGCTGCTGTTGCCGCGCCACTGGCGCTGACCGGCGTATTCGAACGGTACGTCGACGGGGAAGGCGCGTACTTCCCCGGTGCGCCCTACGTCGTGGCCGCGTTCCTCGTGGTGGCAATCCTGCCGCTGATCCTGCGGCTGAAACCGTCATAAGCGTGCCTTTCCCAACGCCTGCGAACGCGCTATCTGACCCCTCATGAGCAATCCGCCCGACCTGCGCCCCGACCTCGCCCGCGCGACCGTCCCCAACTCAGTCCGCGACGGCCAGCCGACCATCGGCATGGTCTCGCTCGGCTGTCCCAAGGCGTTGGTCGACAGCGAACGCATCCTGACCCGGCTCAGGGCTGAGGGGTATGCGATCAGCCCCGATTATGGCGGCGCGGACGCGGTGATCGTCAACACCTGCGGGTTTCTTGACAGTGCAAAGGCCGAAAGCCTCGAGGCGATTGGCGAGGCCGTGCAGGAAAACGGCAAAGTCATTGTCACCGGCTGCCTCGGGGCCGAGCCCGAATACATCACCGGTGCACATCCAAAGGTGCTGGCGGTAACCGGCCCTCAGCAATACGAGCAGGTGCTGGACGCGGTCCATGGCGTTGTGCCCCCCGCCCCCGACCCGTTCGTTGACCTGCTGCCTGCGGCCGGGGTGAAGCTGACGCCAAGGCATTACAGCTATTTGAAAATCTCCGAAGGCTGCAATCACAAGTGCAAGTTCTGCATCATCCCCGATATGCGCGGAAAGCTGGCCTCACGGCCCGAACGCGCGGTGGTGCGTGAGGCGGAAAAACTGGTCGAGGCGGGGGTCAGGGAACTGCTGGTCATCAGCCAGGACACCTCTGCCTATGGAACGGACATTCGGGACCGGGAGGCAAAGTTCCCTATCCTGCCACTGACCCGCGCGCTGGGCGAACTCGGCGCGTGGGTGCGTCTGCACTACGTCTATCCCTATCCGCATGTCCGGGATCTGGTGCCGCTGATGGCCGAAGGGCTGGTGCTGCCCTATCTCGACGTGCCGTTTCAGCATGCCCATCCCGAAACGCTGCGCCGCATGGCCCGGCCCGCTGCCGCCGAGCGCACGCTGGAAGAGATCGCGGCATGGCGCGCAGTCTGCCCCGAGATCGCCATCCGCTCGACCTTCATCGTCGGCTATCCGGGCGAGACAGAGGCGGAGTTTCAAGTCCTCCTCGATTGGCTGGACGAGGCGCAGCTCGACCGGGTGGGTTGTTTTCAGTACGAGAACGTCGCCGGAGCGCGCTCGAACGCCCTACCCGATCATGTCGCCCCTGAGGTCAAGGAAGAGCGCTGGCATCGCTTCATGGAAAAGGCGCAGGCGATCAGCGAAGCCAAGCTCGCCGCCAAGGTGGGGACCCGCATCGAGGTCATCGTGGACGAGGTGGATGAAGAGGCCGCCACGTGTCGCACGAAGGCCGACGCGCCTGAGATTGACGGAAATCTCTTTATTGATGAGGGGTTCGAAGGACTTGCGCCCGGCGACATGGTGACCGTCGAGGTGGACGAGGCGGGTGAGTATGACCTTTGGGGCACACGTGCCTGACCGGCCGGAGTTGCATGCGCACACGCCCAGCAGATACACCCAGACCCATGCCATTCGAGAGAATCCAGTCCGAGAAGGTTGCCGATGCGGTGGTGCGCCAGATCGAATTGTTGATCCTGCGCGGCATCCTGCGCCCCGGGGAACGCCTGCCGTCCGAGCGTGAACTGTCCGACCGCATGGGCGTCTCACGCCCTTCGCTGCGCGAGGCCATTGCGGCCTTGCAAGAGGCCGGGTTGCTGGTGGCGCGCGCGAACGCCGGGGTGTTTGTGGCCGATGTTCTGGGTTCGACCTTTTCGCCCGGGCTGACCCGGCTCTTCGGCGCGCATGAGGAAGCGGTGTTCGATTACCTCGACTTTCGCCGCGATATGGAAGGGCTGGCGGCCGAGCGCGCCGCGCGGCTCGGCTCGGACACCGATCTTCAGGTGGTGAACGCAGCCTTTGAACGGATGGAGGCAGCCTCGGCCAAGCGAAACGCGGCAGAGGAGGCTGAACTCGACGCGGCGTTCCACATGGCGATCATCGAGGCGAGCCACAACGTGGTGATGCTGCACATGATGCGGTCGATGTTCGAACTCTTGCAGGAGGGCGTGTTCTATAACCGCAAGGTCATGTTCGAACAGCGCACCCGGCGGTCCGCCCTGCTCGACCAGCATCGCGCGATCAACACAGCGTTGCAGAACCGGGATGCGAAGGGCGCGCGCACGGCGGTCGAAGATCACATCGGCTTCGTACGCGCAGCCCTGACCGACCACCTGAAAGCGCAAAAGAACGAGGCCATCGCTCGTCAGCGACTGGCGTCGGAAAAAGAGCGTTAACCGACGCTCGCCGCCAGTTTGGCCATCAGTTTGCCGAGGGTCTCACGATAGAGATCGCCCGTCAGGGTACCATCCTCGGCAAATTCCTTGTGCGCCCCGGCCACCATCACCTCGGGTCCCGTCAGCAAGCGGGGCTGAAACGGGTTCAGCGCCAGCCGCAGTGCATATTGCCCCCGCGCGCCACCTGCCCGGCCTGCCGCGGCTGACATGATGGCGACAGGCTTGTCGGCCCATGGCTTGTCCGGCGTGCGGCTGACCCAGTCGAGCGCGTTTTTCAGGCCACCGGGAAAGGACTGGTTGTACTCCGGAGTAGAGATCGCGACCGCATCCGCCGCCGCGATTTGTTCGGCGAGACGGGTCGCCGCCTCGGGCACACCCGTCGCATCCTCGTCATCGCCGTTGTAAAGCGGCATCGCAATGTCGGCGAGCGTTGCCTCGCCGTCCCAAAGCCGCCCCGCTTCGCGTACCAGTTTCGTATTGTTCGACGCTTTGCGCAGCGATCCGGAGATCATCAGAAGATGGGGCATGGCGGGTTCCTGTTGCTCGACCGGGCGAGACATAGCCGCCGATAGGCTCAAGGCAATACTAGCGCACGATGGCCGAAGGATAGGTGCCGAGGATGCGCAGCTCGGAGGTGAAATACTCCAACTCCTCCAACGCCAGTTGCACCGCGCGATCTTCCGGGTGACCGTCGATATCGGCATAGAATTGCGTCGCTGTGAACGACCCATCGACCATATAGCTTTCCAGCTTGGTCATGTTGACGCCATTCGTCGCGAACCCGCCCATCGCCTTGTAAAGGGCTGCCGGAATGTTTCGCACGCGGAAGACGAAGGTGGTCATCATCGCGTCGCCGCGCCGCGTGTGATCGGGCGTGCGCGACATGATCAGGAACCGTGTCGTGTTGTGGTCCGCATCCTCGATATGGCGGGCCAGCACGTCGAGGCCATACACCTCACCCGCCAATTCGGAGGCAAGCGCGCCTTGCGACGGATCGGCGGCTTCGGCCACTTCGCGCGCCGCGCGGGCGTTGTCGGAGCTGATACGGCCGGAAATGCCGTGTTCGCGCAGGAACGTGGAGCACTGAGGCAACAGCACCAGATGGCTGAACGCCTCTTTCACATCAGAAAGCTGCGCGCCCGGCACGCCGAGCAAGTTTATATGCACGCGGACAAAGGCTTCGTCGACGATGTGGAGCCCGCTTTCGGGCAAAAGCCGGTGAATGTCGGCCACACGGCCATAGGTCGTATTCTCGACCGGCAGCATGGCCAGGTCGGCGCGCCCCTCGCGCACGGCTTCGATCACCCCCTCGAACGTTCGGCAGGGCAATACCTCCATGTCGGGCCGCGTTTCGCGGCACGCCTGGTGCGAATAGGCCCCCAATTCCCCTTGGAAGGCGATGGTTCCGGTCATGCAACCCTCCGATCCTGCGGCAATAAGGGCGATTGGTCGCGCCTCTTATCCCTTGAAGCCGGTCAAGGGAAGCGCATAGATAGCGCCAAAATCGGAAGCGACTGGACGCGATATGTTCGACACGATGACTATGACCAAGCTCATGGGCGGCCTTTGCGGCGCCTTTTTGGTCTTCCTGCTCGGTGGCTTTGGGGCTGAGTTCATTTATCACACAGCTCACAAGGACGACCATCACCAAGCCTATACCATCGCCACGGATGACGGCGGCGAAGTTGAGGAAGTGGTCGAGGTTGCCTTTGCCGACGTTTACGCCGCCGCCGACCCGGCTGCGGGCGAACGCCTGTTTCGCCGCTGTTCAGCCTGCCATGCGATGGAAAAAGGTGAAAACGGCGCAGGTCCGTACCTCCATGCCATCGTCGGGCGCGATGTCGGGGTGGCCGAAGGGTTCAGCGCTTACTCGGGCGCCCTGAACGAAGCGGCTGAGGTGTGGACTGCCGAAAACCTGAACGATTTCATCGAGAACCCCAAGGGTTATGCCAATGGCACCACGATGAACTTCGCTGGTCTTGACGATATCGAGGACCGCGCGAACCTGATTGCATGGCTGGCGACGCATACCGACTGACGCCTGCGACATGACTGAAAACGGGACCCGGTGCAGAATTGTGCCGGGTTTGTCTTTTCCGCTCACGCCTCTTCACCAAGTAGTCAGAATGGTAGACGGTCGACAAATCGAAAAGTAGGTACAAATTTACGTGCTATGGGTAAGACTGCCCGGAAACGGATGAGGAGCCTCTCGATGTCGACACGCGCAAATTGCGTTTCTGATCATCTTTTGCATCTTTTACCTTCCAGGCTGTGGGCCGCCGGACTTCTGGGCCTTTGCGCCGCGCTGGCAATCCCGGGCCTCGCCAAGGCGGAAAGCCACGAGACCATCATCGTCAGCCACGGCTACAATGAATACGATGAGTTGAGGTATTCGCCGGATGATCCGCATCTGGAATATGTGAACCCTGACGCGCCGACGGGGGGCGATTTTAGCATCGCCGTAATCGGCACCTTTGACAGCATGAACCCCTTCGCGACGGGCATCGGCACACCCGGCGCGCTCTCGACAGTGATGTACGAAGACATGATGATCCCGACGGCGGATGAGGTCGGGTCGCTCTATTGCCTGCTTTGCACCACCATTGAATACCCGGAAAGTCAGGACTGGGTGATCTTCAACTTGCGCGACGACGTGGTTTTTTCCGACGGCACGCCGATGACGGGTGCCGACATTTTGTTCGCATTCGAACTTCTCAAGGAACAGGGCACACCGTCTTATGCGCAGTTCGTGACGGCGAGTGTGGAAAGCGTTGAACTAATCGACGACCACACGCTGAAATTCACGTTCAAGGAGGGTGTGCCGCGCCGCGGCCTTATCACCACGATGGGCAGCTTGCCCGCCTTCCCCAAACATTGGTTCGAAGAAACCGGCGCGCGGCTGGACGAGAGCCGGTTGGAGATCGGGCCGGGTACGGGTGAATACATGCTCGACAGCCTCGATGTCGGGCGGCAGATCGTCTACAAGCGCAACCCCGACTATTGGGGCGCGGACCACTATCTGAAAGTCGGCTTCGGCAATTACGACAGCATGCGGGTCGAGTATTTCGGAGACACCGTCGCGGCGTTCGAAGGGTTCAAGGCTGGCGAGGTGACCTTCCGTCAGGAAAACAGCTCGCTCAACTGGGCGACGGCTTATGACTTCCCGGCGCTCGATCAGGGCTGGGTGGTGCAGGACACGCTGCCCAACGGCAACCTGCCCGCCGCACGCGGCTTTATCTTCAACATGAAGGACCCGAAACTGGCCGACCGTAACCTGCGGCTCGCCATCGGGCGGATGTTCAATTTCACCTGGACCAACCTGAACCTGCAATATGGGCTGTTCCAGCAGAGGGAAGCATTTTGGGAGAATGAGCGGCTGAAAGCGGTCGGCTTGCCCGAGGGGCGCGAGTTGGAACTGCTCGAACCTTTCCGCGATCAGTTGCCGGAAGCGATCTTCACCGAAGAGGCGTTCCTGCCCCACGAAAGCGGAGAGCGCCCGCTGGATCGGCGCAGCCTGCGCGCCGCCCTTGCCCTGATGCAGGAGGCCGGGTACACGCCGGGGTCCGATGGGCTTTTGCGCGACGCGGATGGGAATGTCCTGACGCTAGAATTCATCGAAGACACACAGTCGATGGACCGTATCATTCTGCCCTACATGGAGAACCTCAAGGCGCTTGGCGTCGACATCACCTACAACCGGATCGACCCGGCGCAGTACCAGGACCGCACGCAAAACAAGGATTTCGAAATGCGGGACGCGGCCTATGCCGTGGGACTTGTCGAAGGCTCGGGCCTGTCACAGCGGTTCGGCTGCGAAGACCGCGACGACGTGTTCAACGATGCCGGGTACTGCAACCCGGTGGTCGATGCGCTGGCCGAGAGCCTCTTAAGTGTAGAAACCTATGACGAGATGGCCGCCCATGTCCGCGCCATCGACCGGATCATGCGATACGACTACTTCATGGTGCCCGTCTGGTATCTGCCCGAAAGCTGGGTCGCCTATTACGACAAGTACGAATACCCCGAAAACCTGCCGCCGTTCTCTCTTGGTTTCCTCGATTTCTGGTGGATCAACCAGGACATGGAAGCTGAACTGAAGGCGAACGGAGCGCTCGACTGAGATGTTGTTTCGAACGAGCATAGCAGTGTTTGCGCTGATACTTGGCATATTTGTTTACAAGAACAGGGATGCCCGGCTCACCAATGAATATGAAAAAGCATCGCCGCCCGTCGTGGCAAGCCAGACTTTGGAAGATCCTGGAATAAGATTGATTGCCGATAGTGAGTACCTTGGGGCACGCGGCCTCTCGAAAGAGCAAATCGAAGCTCTGGAAGAGGAGTATGGCTTCAATGACCCCTTGTGGCGCCAGCTCCTCGACAACCTCTGGAAGAAAGTCTCCGGCGTGTTTGAAGACGCTAAAGCCGCACCAGGATTGACACAGTCCCGGAACGGAGGTGCCGCGTAACATGGGCGCCTACATCTTCAGACGCTTGCTGCTGATCATCCCGACAGTGTTCGGAATCATGGTGATCAACTTCACGCTGACCCAGTTTGTGCCGGGTGGCCCAATTGAACAGATCCTCGCCCGGCTCGATGGCTCGGGCGACGTGTTTGAAAACATCGCGGGCGGCAGTGGGGATGTGGACACGCAAGCGCTGGATGGCGGTGACAGCGGCTATGTCGGCGCGCGCGGGCTGCCGCGGGAGTTCATCGAGGAACTGGAGCGCGAGTTCGGCTTCGACAAACCGGCCTATCAGCGGTTCTTCGAGATGATGTGGAACTATATGAGGTTCGATTTCGGCGAGAGTTACTTCCGATCCGTCAGCGTGGTCGATCTGGTGCTGGAGAAGATGCCGGTCTCAATCTCGCTCGGGCTCTGGTCGACCTTGCTGGCTTACCTCATCTCGATCCCGCTCGGCATTCGCAAAGCGGTGAAGGACGGGTCGACTTTCGACACCTGGACCTCGGGCATACTGATCGCGGCCTACGCCATCCCGGGTTTTTTGTTTGCGATCATGCTGCTCGTGCTGTTTGCGGGCGGATCGTACTACCAGATCTTCCCGCTGCGGGGCCTGACCTCGGACAATTGGGAAGACCTGTCGCTGATCGGCAAGGTCGTCGATTACTTCTGGCACCTGGCGCTGCCGCTGGCCGCGCTCAGTATTTCGGCCTTCACATTCTCGACCTTGCTGACCAAGAACAGTTTCCTCGACGAGATATCGAAGCAATACGTCATCACGGCGCGGTCCAAAGGGCTGTCGGAACGGCGTGTCCTTTATGGCCATGTGTTCCGCAATGCGATGCTGATCGTCATCGCCGGCTTCCCGGCGGCGTTCATCGGCATCTTCTTCGGCGGATCGCTGATCATCGAGACGATCTTTTCGCTCGACGGGCTGGGCCGCCTTGGCTTCGAGGCGGCCGTCGCACGTGACTATCCGGTGATCTTCGGCACGCTCTTCGCCTTTGGCCTGATGGGGCTATTGGTCGGCATCATCAGCGACCTGATGTATGTCTTCGTCGACCCCCGCATCGACTTTGAGAAGCGGGAGGTCTGAGCCATGGCGCTGCGCGAAGACCTGCCCGAAACCCCGGCCCCCGCCGCCGATCCGATCCCGGTCACCGTTCCGGAAAAGCGCCGCATGTGGCTGTCGCCGCTGAACCAGCGCCGCTGGCGGAATTTTCGCAAGAACCGTCGTGCCTTCTGGTCGCTGATCATTTTTGCCGTGCTGTTTGGCCTCAGCCTCTTCGCTGAGTTCATTGCCAACGACAAACCGATCCTCGTGAAGCATAACGGCGAATACTATATGCCGATCTTCAACTTCTACCCCGAGACGACCTTTGGCGGCGACCTCCCCATCGAGGCGCAGTACCAATACGAAGACATCGAGTGCCTGATCGTCACCGGCGGCGTGATCGACTGCTATGATGACCCCGAGGGTATTCTTGCGGAAGTGGCTGAGAACGGGACAGCGCTTGGGGAAGAGGTCGACAGGGGCTGGGTCATCTGGCCGCCGATCCCTTATCGCTATGACACCATCGTCGACATTCAGGGCGCAGCCCCCAGCGCACCGGACGAGAACAACCTGCTCGGCACCGATGACACCAAACGCGACGTTCTGGCGCGCGTGATATATGGGTTCCGACTGTCGATCATGTTCGCGATCATGGTCACCGTCGCCACTTCGATCATCGGGATCGCGGCGGGGGCCGTGCAGGGCTATTTCGGCGGCTGGCTCGACCTGATCTTCCAGCGCATTCTGGAGATCTGGAGTTCGACCCCGCAGCTTTACATCATCATTATTCTCTTCGCGATATTGGGGCGAAGTTTCTGGCTCCTTGTGTTCATAATGATCCTCTTCGGCTGGCCCGCGCTGGTCGGTGTGGTCAGGGCTGAGTTCCTGCGCGCACGAAACTTCGAGTATGTCCGCGCTGCCCGCGCGCTTGGCGTATCGAACAGCACGATCATGTTCCGGCACATGCTGCCCAATGCCATGGTCGCCACGCTGACCCTGCTGCCCTTTATCGTCACTGGGACAATCGGCACTTTGGCCGGTCTCGACTTCCTCGGCTACGGCCTTCCCTCCTCCGCCCCGTCGCTGGGGGAAATGACACTGCAGGCCAAGCAGAACCTGCAAGCTCCGTGGCTGGCCTTCACTGCGTTCTTCACATTCGCGATCATGCTGTCGCTGTTGGTTTTCATCTTCGAGGGTGTCCGCGATGCGTTCGACCCGAGGAAGACGTTTTCATGAGGATCGCCGCGCTGCGCGCGCCGACCCGTCGGGGGCTCTGCCCCGCTCGCTACGCTCGCCCCCCGGGATATTTGAGGACCAATAATGGGGGGTGGGTTTGAGCATTATACTCCAGGTGCGCGATCTGAACGTTCGGTTCCGTCAGGACGGGGCCGTGACGCATGCGGTCAAAGGCGTGAGCTTCGATCTGGCCGAGGGTGAGACCGTGGCTCTGGTCGGCGAAAGCGGCTCGGGCAAGTCGGTGACGGCGCTGTCGACCGTCGACCTGCTGGCGGCCAGTGCCGAGATCACCGGCTCGATCCATTATGACGGGGCCGAGATGGTGGGCGCAGATGAGACCGAGCTGCGCCGGGTGCGCGGCAATGACATCAGCTTCATCTTTCAGGAGCCGATGACCTCGCTCAACCCGCTGCACACGCTGGACAAGCAGTTGGCCGAGTCGCTGCTGATCCATCAGGGTCTGACCGGGTCGGCGGCGGAAGCGCGCATTCTGGAGCTTCTGCACGAGGTTGGCATCGTCGACCCCGAAAGCCGCCTGAAGAGTTATCCGCACCAGCTGTCGGGCGGGCAACGCCAGCGGGTGATGATCGCCATGGCGCTGGCCAACAACCCCAAGCTTCTGATCGCGGATGAACCGACAACGGCGCTGGACGTGACCATTCAGGCGCAGATCCTCGATCTGCTGGCACGTATCCAGAAAGAGCGGGGGATGTCGATGCTGTTCATCACCCATGATCTGGGCATTGTGCGCCGCTTTGCCGACCGCGTGAACGTGATGAAGGACGGTGAGATCGTCGAACATGGCGAGACCCGCAAGATCTTCTCGGCCCCCGCGCACCCTTACACGCAAAAGCTGCTGTCCGCTGAGTCCACCGGGTTCCCGGACCCGGTGCCTGCCAATGCCGAAACCATCGCCGAAACGGATGCCTTGCGCATCTGGTTCCCCATCCAGCGCGGTCTGCTAAAGCGTACGGTCGGGCATATCAAGGCGGTCAATGCCGCAACGCTGAGCGTGCGCGCCGGCGAAACTGTCGGGATCGTCGGCGAGAGCGGTTCGGGCAAGACCACGCTGGCGCTGGCGATCATGCGGCTGATTTCGTCGGACGGTCCGGTGGTGTTTCAGGGCCGCAACATCCAGGGGCTGCATTCGCGGGAGTTGCGCCCCCTGCGCGCCGAGATGCAGATCGTGTTCCAGGACCCCTACGGCTCGCTCAGCCCCCGCATGACGGTCGAGGAGATTATTGCAGAAGGGCTGACCATCCACCGGGTCGATCCGACCCGGAACCGCCGCGAACTGGTGGCCGAGATCATGGCCGAGGTGGGCCTCGACCCGGCCACGATGCACCGCTATCCGCATGAGTTCTCCGGCGGCCAGCGCCAGCGCATTGCGATTGCGCGCGCGATGATCCTGCGCCCCAAGCTGGTGGTGCTGGATGAGCCGACAAGCGCGCTCGACATGACGGTGCAGGTGCAGATCGTCGAGCTTTTGCGCAACCTGCAGAAGAAATACGGGCTGGCCTATCTCTTTATCAGCCACGACCTGAAGGTCGTACGCGCGCTCAGTCACAAGGTTATCGTGATGAAACGCGGCGACGTGGTGGAACAGGGCGACGCCGAGCAGGTGTTCGAAAACCCGTCGTCGGAATACACGCGAGCATTGATGGCTGCCGCATTCGATGTGGAAGCGGTCGGCTAAGAGTTGTCTCGCCCGCGTGCATGATGCAGCGCTTGAACGCGTCCGCCCAGCGGCGAAGGCCTCTGTTGCGAGCGTAATCGCTTGGTGTAAGGGACCTTCTTTCGTCTCGTCAAAAAACGCTTTCTTCCAACTCCTGACCCAGACCAGAGATGGGGGTGGGGGTTTAACCAATTCGCAGGATACGATTCGGTTAAGGGCGGCCGGGGGCTTTTCGCTTGAAACCCGGGATCCGGAGCGCTTAAGTGAACGAGCGTTCAGGTTGGAGGACCCATGGATTTCGCGCTCTCGGAGGAACAGCAGGCGATCTTTGACACGGCGCGCGGATTTGGGGCCGATCACATCGCACCCCATGCCCGTGACTGGGAACGCCAGGGCACCATACCAAAGGCGCTTTGGGCCGAGATGGCCGCACTCGGCTTTGCCGGTTTGAACGTCAGTGAAGCATCAGGGGGCGCGGCGCTGGGCCGACTGGACGCGACGCTGGTCTTTGAGGCGCTGTCCGAGGCCTGCGCCTCGGTCGCGGCGTTCCTCTCAATCCACAACATGTGCGCCCGCATGCTCGATAGCCATGCCGCGCCCGATTTGAAAGACCGGCTGTTGCCCAAGGCACTGACCATGGAGTGCATCCTGTCCTATTGCCTGACCGAACCCGGCTCGGGCTCGGACGCCGCCGCGTTGAAAACGCGGGCTGAGCGCACCAATGAAGGCTGGTCACTGACAGGAACCAAGGCGTTCATTTCGGGCGGCGGGTATTCCGACGCTTACATCGTCATGGCGCGCACCGGCGATGACACGCCTGCCGGCATCTCGGCCATCGTTGTGGAAGCCGGCGCACCGGGCCTCTCGTTCGGGGGGCTGGAAGACAAGATGGGGTGGCGCAGCCAGCCAACCCGGCAAGTTCAGCTTGATGCGTGCCGCGTGCCCGCAGGCAACCTCCTTGGTATCGAAGGCGACGGGTTTAAGTATGCGATGGCCGGGCTCGACGGCGGACGGCTGAACATCGCGGCTTGTTCGATCGGGGCCGCGCAATCGGCGCTGGATGCCGCGCTGGCCTATGTGAAGGAACGCAAGGCCTTTGGCCGAACGCTGGATCAGTTCCAGGCGCTGCAGTTCAAACTGGCCGAATGCGAGATCGAGTTGCAGGCCGCCCGCACATTCCTGCGTCATGCCGCCTGGGCCAATGACACCGGCCAGCCGGATGCGACCAAGCGCAGTGCGATGGCCAAGGCCTTTGTCACCGAGGCCGCAAGCCGCGTCGCCGACACCTGCCTGCAACTCCATGGCGGTTACGGGTACCTGGCCGACTATGGCGTCGAGAAGATCGTGCGCGACCTGCGGGTGCACCGCATCCTCGAAGGTACGAACGAGATCATGCGTCTGATCGTAGCGCGGGACCTGCTGAGATGAGCGAGATCGCGATCCGAAAGATCGGCAAGACGGGGCGCATCACGCTCAACCGCCCCGAGGCGCTGAACGCGGTCACCCATGACATGATCCGCCAGATCGCAGCCGTGTTGCCGGTTTGGGCGACTGACCCTGACATCGCCATGCTGGTCATCGATGCCAAGGGGGATCGCGCGTTTTCCGCAGGCGGCGATCTGATGGGCATCTACAATGCGATGGTCGCGGGCGACTATGACGGGCCGCGCCAGTTCTGGCGGGACGAATATGCGATGAACGCCGCACTCTTCCATTTCCCCAAGCCGGTCGCCACCTTCCTGCAGGGGTTCACCATGGGCGGCGGTGTCGGCGTCGGGTGTCACGGCTCGCACCGGGTGGTGGGCGACACCAGCCGTATCGCGATGCCGGAATGCGGCATTGGCCTCGCCCCGGATGTGGGCGGCTCGCTGATCCTGGCGCGCGCGCCGGGGCGGCTGGGCGAATACCTTGGCACCACTGCGCACCGCATGGGGCCGGGGGACGCGATTTTTGCCGGGTTCGCGGATTACTACCTGCCCGAAGCCGAGTGGCCCGACCTTATCGCCCGCTTGGAAAACACGGGCGACTGGAGCGAGATCGACCGCGCCGCCAAGCCTGCGCCGGATGCACCGCTTGCCGCAGACCAATCGCAGATCGATGCGAACTTCGGTGGTGAGACCCTGCGCGATATTGTCAATGCACTCCGCCACGACGGGGGCAGTTGGACGACTGAGGCGCTCGCCAAGCTTGACCGGAACGCCCCCCGCGCCATGGCGGCGGCGATTGAGTTGATCCACCGTGCCCGCATGCGCGACACGATCGAGGCGGCCCTTACGAACGAATACCGTTTCAATCACCGCATCGCCGAGCAGGGCGATTTTCAGGAGGGCATCCGCGCCCTGATCGTCGACAAGGACAACAGCCCGAGTTGGGGCGGCGATGCTGTCGACAGCGCGACGCCCGCCGAGGTTTCGGCTCTTTTGCGCCCCCTAGGAGCGGCGGAGCTTGTTTTGGAGGACAACAGATGAACATCGGATTTATCGGTCTTGGCAACATGGGCGCGCCCATGGCTCGCAATCTGTCGGGCGCCGGGCATCGCGTCACCGGCTTCGATGTCGTCGCCCCCCTCCCCGAGGGTGTCACCAAGGCTGAGAAAGCTGCAGACGTCGCAAAGGGCGCTGACGTCGTGATCACCATGCTGCCCGACGGTGCCATCCTGCGTGCCGTCGCCGATCAGGTCATTCCGGCGATGGAGGCGGGTGCCGTGCTGCTCGACTGCTCGACCGTCGATGTCGAAAGTGCACGCGCCGTCGCGGCCCAGGCCGAGGCTGCTGGCCTCGGCGCACTCGACGCCCCCGTCTCGGGCGGGATCGGCGGGGCCGAGGCAGGGACACTGACCTTCATGGTAGGCGGCAGCGACGCAGCCTTTGAAACCGCGCGGCCGCTGTTCGAGGTCATGGGGCAGAAGGCGGTGCATTGCGGGCCCTCGGGCAACGGCCAAGCCGCCAAGATCTGCAATAACATGATCCTCGGCGTGACGATGATCGGCACCTGCGAGGCCTTTGCACTGGCCGACAAGCTGGGTCTGGACCGGCAGGCGATGTTTGACGTCGTCTCGACCTCCTCCGGGTACAGCTGGACGATGAACGCCTACTGCCCCGCGCCCGGCATCGGGCCGCAGTCGCCTGCTGACAATGACTATAAGCCCGGCTTCGCTGCGGAATTGATGCTCAAGGACCTCAGGCTGTCGCAACAGGCGGCCGAAGCGGCGGACGCCGACACGCCGATGGGCGCGCGTGCGGCCGAGCTTTATGCCCGGTTCGTGGAAGACGAAGGCGCCACGGGGCGCGACTTTTCGGCCATGCTGCCGCGCTTCGAGGGGCGCGGGCGCGGGAAATGACGCATTTCCCGTAGCGATTTCAGACGCGGAAATCGCCGGAGACTGCGGCAGTCTCCGCGCAAACTCTGTGTCAGAGTCTGCAGGGTCAGTGCGCGGCCTTCTTCTCGGGAAAGAACATTGAAAACACCGGTGCAATGACTTTGGTGACCACCGGGATCAGCAGAAGGCCAAGCGCCAGCCCAAGGATGCCGTCCAGTGTTGCTGTGACCAGCCATTTCAGGAATCCGCTCTCGCCGCCGATGGAACCGGCGATGCCCTTGATCGTGTCGTAAGGCACATGCCAACCAAGGTTATGCAGCCCATGCACGATGATGTTGCCGCCAACCCAGAGCATTGCGGCGGTGCCGATGGTCGCGATGACCGCCATCAGCGTCGGCATGTAACGCACCATGTTGCGCCCCAACGACCGGACGAAAGCCGTCCGCCCAATCTGGGTGAGCCGCAATCCTGCGTCGTCCATCTTCACCAAGAGCGCCACCACACCGTAAACCAGCGCGGTAATCCCAATCGCGACCACGGCCAGAACAAGCCCCTGAGACAATCGGTTGTCGGTCTCAATCGCGGCGAGCGAGATCGTCATGATCTCGGCCGAGAGGATGAAGTCGGTCTTGATCGCGCCCTTCACCCGTGTCTCCTCAAGATGGGCAGCGTCGATGACCTCGGCCTCCTGCGCGTGGCTCTCGGCGTGCGGATGCAGCAGATGCCAGATTTTCTCGGCCCCCTCAAAACAGAGATAACACCCGCCCAGCATCAAAAGCGGTGTCACAAGCCACGGAAGGAACGTATCTAGCAACAGCGCCGCAGGCAGAAGGATCACCAGCTTGTTGAAGAACGAGGCGCGGGCGATTTTCCAGATGATCGGCAACTCGCGCGCGGCTGGCAGGCCGGTGACGTATTTCGGCGTAACCGCCGCATCGTCGATCACCACGCCCGCCGCCTTGGCCCCGGCTTTGGCGGCATCATCAAGTACCGTTGCACCCACTTTGGCCCCGACCTTGGCGGCCTGACCGGCGATATCGTCAACCTGCGTGGCAGTCAGTTTGACGATGGCCGCAACATCGTCGAGAAGCGCGAGCAAACCGCTCATATCATTGCCTTTCGCTGGCCGATTTCACATCTGGCTTGGCACAAGTCGGCGTGGCGCTCAAGTCCGGTGGCTTCGGTGTGCAGGCCAGCACGTTAAAGGCGACCTGTCCAAAAGGCCCAGTTGCCTCGTGCCATTCTATCGCGTCCAATACTATATGGCGATGAACACGCAGTCCCTTCCGGTGGTCCACCAGGACCCGACTGATGCGGGCTTTGTCGCCAACCCCTATGCGTTCTATGCAACACTTCGGGCCATGGGCGATTTTGTCTATTGGGCCGATTACGCGATGCCCGTCGCCACAACCCACTCAACAGTTTCCGAAGTGTTGCGTCACCCCAAAATGGGCCGGGCAGTGCCCGAGGGATTTGCGCCGCGCCCAAACGCGTCTCTCACTGCGTTCGAAACCTTGGAAAAGCACTCACTGCTGGAACTCGAACCGCCGGACCACACCCGCATTCGCCGCGAGGCGATGAGTGCCTTCACCGGCCCCCAGATCGCGATGATCGGGCCGACGATCAGCCAGATCGCCGATGAACTGATCGATGGTTTTCCAGACGCGCCGTTTGACCTGATCGATGCCTTTTCCAAGCCGTTGGCAGCACAAACCATCACAGCCTTTCTGGGTGTCGAAACGAGCCATGCTGCACAGCTGCAAGCGTGGTCGAACAGCATGGTCGCCATGTACCAGGCGCGCCGCGATGCTGCGGTTGAGGCCGAAGCCGAGACGGCCGCGCGCGCTTTCACCGATTTTATTACAGACGTTCTTGCGGAACGGCGCACGGCGCCCCGGCCCGACTTCATTTCCCAGCTTGCGGCCTGCGAAGCAGACGGCACCCTATCGGCTGACGAAGTGGTCTCAACCGCGATCCTTCTCCTCAATGCCGGGCACGAGGCAACAGTGCACGCAGTGGGCAACGCGGTTCCCCAGCTTTTGGGCTCTGACGGGCACAAGGACGCGCTTGAACCCGATTCCATTGCTGGGACTGTCGAGGAATGCCTGCGCTTTCGACCACCGTTGCACCTGTTCAAACGGTTTGTGTACCAGCCGACCACCATTGCGGATGTGCACTTTGCACCAAATGACAAGATTGGCTGCCTCCTCGCCTCGGCTTGTCATGATGATGCGGTCTGGCCCGATGCACGGGTGTTCGATCCGTTCCGCCCCCGCATCCGCCATCTCGCCTTTGGCCTTGGCCTGCATGCCTGTGTTGGCGCAGCTCTCGCGCGGCTCGAGATGCAGATCGCCCTGCCCATCCTCTTTGCCCGTTGTCCGGGGCTGAGAATCGTCGAAACGCCGAAGGTCGCAAACCTCTATCACTTCCACGGCTACGAGCGACTAACGCTGTCCGTCAGATAGGTAGCGCGGTGGTCGACTTGATCTCTTCCATAGAAAGCAGCGCAGTCACGTTGTAAATGTTCACCTCCGAAATCAGCGCCTGATAGAACTCGTCATAAGCGCGCGCGTTCCGCACCTGCACCTTCAGGATATAGTCGATGTCACCTGCCAGCCGGTGCGCTTCCAGCACTTCGGGTCGCGCCCTGAGCGCGGCGAGGAAGCGCGCCTGCCAGTCGGCCTCGTGTTCCGAGGTGCGGATCAGCACGAAGAAGCACGCCTCGAACCCCAGCTTTTCGGCGTCGAGCACAACCGTCTGCTGCCCGATCACACCGCCCTCGCGCATCTTGCGAATGCGATTCCAAACCGGCGTCTTCGAAGACCCCACCGTTTTGGCGATATCGTCCAGCGACTGGCTGGCATCCGCCTGCAACTCGCGCAGGATTTTCCGGTCAAGATCGTCGAGCCGCACCACCATTCCAAACCTCTCAGCATTCCGTGGACATCATTCCGATTGGCCGAAAAGTTAGAACATTTGTTCTTAT
>JBCCWG010000047.1:0-21239 GCA_039193985.1 Pseudomonadota bacterium | reverse complement strand
CCGGGCTCGGCGAGACCGAGTCCCATATCCAAGCCTCCGCCGCCGGCGCAGAGGGAGAGTCCGTGCCTGGGACGAAGCACCATGTCACTTGAACGTCGCGGTTTTATGGATCACGTGGGATCGCCGACCGGCGCGAGGTGTTCGTCGAGGTTCTCGAAGTTCTGACCACTTGCCATAAGACACGTGAAACCGTTCGGCAGGGTGATCGTGATCGTCCACGTGCCTGTTTCAAGCGATGCGAAGACCTCGACGACACGGCCCTTTGGAGCCATGCCAATCGATTGCCGGGTCTCCCCGTATTTTGTGGCGAGGCGGTCGAGGACGAGATCGCGGGCGCCGCAGTTTTGTCCCTGCGCAAGGGCCGGAGTGGCGCATGTAGCGAGGGCGAGTAAAACAGCAAAAGTTTTCATAAGAGGTTTCCTTTCTGTCAGGCGGGAGGGTTGGTGAATCCAAAAAGACGGCCGAGCCATGCGAAGAACGAGGCGCGGGCGGCGGCCGCCTCGGCGCGCAACTTCATGTCTTCATCCATCGCAGCGGCGGCGGCGAGTGCAGCCGAGATGGGCGTGCCGCGCGATCGCGTCGCGACCGCGACAAGATAAAGCGGGAGAGACGGATGAAGCCGTCGGGTCACACGGGCAATCGACGGGTCAATCGGGTCGAGGGTGATCCGGTACATGATGTCAGGACTCCTTGTCTGGCCGGGCGAGGTCGCGGCGGCGGCAGTTTTGTTTGTGGGTGACGAGCTCAAGATGAGCGGGATTGACGCAAAGGCGGTTACGGCAGGTGTGATCGACCTGGCGCCGGGAATGCAGGAACCCGAAAGCAAGCATCGCAGTCACGCGATGGACTGAGACGGTCTGCCCGTCGAGGCTCATACGCGGATACCCTTCGTTGCATTTCGTTCCCGAAGTCGGACCGGTCCAAATCCAGCATCCGGACACTTCGTCGATCTCAACGCGTTCCAGAACACGGGCGAGAAGGGCTTCGCGTCGGCCGTAGTTGGGATGATCGGGACGGAGCGATATCATCACCGTTCCCCCAAGCCGTCGCGCCAGACGAAGGCCGGGCGGGTTTCGGGAGGACGGGCGGATTTGAACGCGATCGCCTTTTCCGGAACGTTCATGGCGAGCGCATCGGCGAGATAGGTCGCGGCCGGGCGTGCCATCTCGTCCAGAAGGACCGCCGCAGGACGCGCGCCGGCGATATGAAGGACAGCGACGCCGGGAGGAAGGCGCGCGTCTTCAAGGACCTTGTGCCCAAAAATCCGCGTGCCTGTGGAGAGCCGGGGTGCACCGGAGAGCGTGTCGAGCGCCTGAGGTAAACCAGCGTCAGGCGAGAAGATCATCTTCCGGAGAGCGCCCGGATCGGCGGTCGAAACCGTCGCGATCCGGGCCTCCCGGAGACGACCGAGCATGTCGTCGAGTGCAAGCAGGCCGGTCATTGCGCTCGGCCAGCAAGAGATTTGAGCTTGTCGATCCAATAGCCGAGATCGTGTGATCGGGCAGGTGCGCCCATCGCCATCTCAAGAGTTGTGATCGTTGATCTGATCTCGCGGATCGGGTCGGTCTCGCCGGCGAGCGGATCGAGGTTGTGATCCCGGCGGATTTGGTCGATCGATCGGTCGCCATCGAGGACGATGCGCATCGCCATGACGGCGACCTGGATCGCCTCGGCGCGGACGTTTGCCAGCGGTTCGTCCATGAGCGCCTTTGAAAGCTCGCCGACCTCCTCGGTCAAAGCGACCATTGTCAGGCGGCTCCGCGGGAACTTTTCGCGAGCGCGGCGGAGCTCTGTCGAAATATCGATCAGAAGCTCCTCCTCGGCGGTCAGGGTGAAAGTGTCACCGCTCATGACTGACCCTCGGCGCGCGCGGTGAGGACGGAGAGGCTCGCGGTCAAACCGACGATCACACGATTTACCGTGTTGAGGTCTTCGACGAGCTTACCAAAGGGATCATTTTCCTTGAGACCGGCTTCACGGCCGCGTTTGTAGGCTTGCGCATTGAGGCGCTCGAAGTCCTTTTCGAGTTGCGCAAGACCGCGCGCATGTTCCTCGGCGGCGGCCTGGAGCGCCTCTTCGACCGCCTCCGCGACCCACGCATTGAGGCTCTCTTCGCGTTCGGTGAGCTCGCGCTTGCCCTGTTCAAGACCGACCCGGCGGCCTTCCTCGAAGCCTTCCTCGCGGATTTCACGGGCACGGGTTGTCGAAATGCCGTCGAGGAGCGGCTTTCGGGGTTCGGCCGTCTTCAACGTCTCGGAGAACTCCGGAAGGCATGGTTCGCAACAGGCGGAGGCCTCTTCGACGGCGCGGCGGCCGGCGTTACTAACGCTCCAGATCGCGGCCTCGGCGATCTCCGCGATCTCAGCGATCTTCCCGATCAACAGATCGAGCTCGCTATAGTCGGTCTTGACCTTGAGACGCATAGTCACATCATCGGCCGCCTCGTCGGACGAGGACGGTACGAGAGGCTCTGTCATCCCCCCGCCAATTGACCGCGTTTCGATTGGCTCAACGCCTTTTGGAATGCCGGTTGCAATCTCGAAAGCATCTGGCTCAACGCCGCGGAGGTTGGCGATCACGTTCTTTAGGATGAGCTCGTCGTCGGGGGTCATGGTCTGTGTCCTTTGAAAAGGCGCGGCGCGAGCGTGCTCGACATGCGGCGCGGAGGGCGTTTGGGGGTCGGGCGATAGGCATGCGGTGCGCGGTATCTGAACGGGTCGCCGCCGCCGCGCTCGATCGTGCGTTGCGCGTAATCGACTCGAGTCAGATCAGGCGCCTCGGTGAGCGCCGACCGGAGAAGAGAGGAGGCAAGCGCCACCGTCGATTTCAGAAATCCTGCCATCACGCCGCCCTCTTGAGGGCCGATATCCGGACAGTCTTTTCCGTGGCGAGACGGCGGATTTCCTCGCTGTGGATCACTTCCGGATCGACCTTCGGATAGGCAGCGAGAACCCGGGAGACCGCCTCCTCCCGGTCCGAGGCGGAGGTCGAGTGATTGACGACGCAACGGCCGGGCAAGCGCAGGTAGACATTGAAGCGGTTCGTCGCAACCGTTCCGCCGATCCAGTCATAGGACAGCTTGCCGGGGGTCGGGTGCGGTGGTGGCGGGAGGGCGCAAGCCTTGCGGCGGGTCATATCGCACCCTCCTCGGCCGAGTGATCAAGCTCAGCCCGGGCGCGTGCACCGTCCTGGTGGTGCGCGTAAGTCAACTTACGATCGATAGCCGCGAGAATCTCACAGTCGAGACTGAGATCGATGTCGGCTTCCTCTTCGCAGAGCGCGAGGACCGCGCGGAGATCGTCGAGCTCGTCTTCGAGACGCTCGCGATTGGACTTGGCGCCGGGCTTCGGGTGACCTTTGAAGAGATCGTTCGGGTGAAAGCTCTCGTATCCGTGCCGGAGAATTTTCGTCACGGCTTGGATCACCTCTCCGCATTCCTCGGCGAGCATGGCGAGGCGCTCGGCCTCGGCGGGAGAGAGGCCGTTGGCAGGGGCGGTCATTGGAGCACCTCCCCGGTTTCTGCCGGCGCGGTGAAAACGGAGAGGCTGAGACCAACCAAGACACCGCCGGCCGACGAGGCAACGAGCATAAGAACGATCACGAGGACAAAACGGGACACGGTCATTCGAGCACCTCCCCGCCGACGGACCGGACCGAGGCGAACATGTCCGTGTGCAACTTGTCAGAGGCGACGAGGAGGATCATGCGCGCGTCCTCGGCTTCGAGGTCGGCGCGGTGGTGGCGGGCGTCGCAACGGTCGGTTTCCGATGTCCAGAAATCGACAATCCCTTCGGTGCCGAGCGCGGCATCGTCGATCGCAAAGATCGGTTCGCCGAGGGTGTTTCGGTCCTGCCGAAGCGGGCCGCCATGAGTGCCGCAACGCCCGGCGACAAAATAGACGCCGAGAGCGTCCGAGCCGGAGGTGTGCGAGACATGGACCGCGCGCCCGTCGAAGACGGGGACGACAGTCTCGTTTATTGTGGTTTGCATGAAAGGCTTTCCCTCATCTGTGAAATGACGGGGAAGAGCTTTGCGCGGCGCGTGTCGCTATCCCGTGGAGAGCGCGCGCGCAGGCAGGCCGGAAAACCCGTGCAAAATCCGTGCAACGGGGTCGGCGGATCAGATCAATGATTTGAAATTATTGGAGATTTGAAGGAAGGCGCGAAACTTTAGCAGGGGAGCGCCTTCGACCACTCGGCCACGTCTCCGCCGCCGGGTCTAGCTGACGGGCTGCGGGCGTGCAACCGTTAAGGCAGCCTCAGAGCTTGCCCTATCTGACCAAGCCGAAAAGGAAGTCGGATGAGGTGCATCCAGACGGTGATTAATTCACTTCATCCGTCGGTCGATCCAAAAACCAATCAAAAGCAGAGTTACGAAAACCGCAAGGATCACTCCCCAGGTTTGCGAGCCGTTCAGGAGCGAATTGCCGGACGCAAAGAGCACAAGGACGAAGACACCCACCGCAACAGACGCTAATGCGAACAACGGCTTCCTGTTGGGCTAGACCCGCCCGGACGTATTGATACCTTCTAAAGACATGTCATGTTTTGCCGAGATCCGGCTTTTTTTTTACCTGACTAGTGTCGCAGAAGCCGCCCCGCTCTACCCCCCCAGCATCCACTCCCCCTCCGGCCAAAACGCGTGGAAGGCGAAGGCGAAGATGACGTCGTGGGGCACGTTGGCGCCGCTCGCATCGCGGACGCGGATGGTGCCCACGTCACGGCCATCGGCGACAGCGTATTGATCGAGGGCCGAGGCTTTGCCGCCGGTCCAGCTGATCGTCACACCCGCCTCGGTGATCTCGCCCGCCTCGCGCACGCGCTCCATCGTCCAGGCCTTATCGTCCACGCGGACGACGCGCATCAGCGCGGGGATGTCGTGTGGCGGCATCTCGCCACTGTAGAGGAAGGGGCGCTTTGAGCTGTCATACCCCACGTAAGGATTGCGGCCGTATTGGCGCGGGAAGGACGGTTGCGCCATGACCAGGCCGTCTGGATTGCGGGTCGAAAACTCCTGCCAGCTTTCCATCCAGGTCGGCAGCAGCGTCAGTTCGACGCCGGTCATCTCGCCCACGATCCCCTCGCCGATGGCCTGTTGCCACCAGCTTTCGGTTTCGCGGTCATACATCACCATGTCGGAGTTGCGCAGCTTGCCCGAGACGCCGAAGGTCAGCACCTGGCCCTCGACGCGCGTGTCGAACACCATGAACGAGTTGCAGAGCGGGCAATAGGTCACCGAGACGGGTGTGTCGCCCACGCGGTCATTCACGATCTCGTGCCACATCAGATAGCGGATGGGATAGGCGCGCGGGCGTTCGCCCTCGAGTTCCACGGTGACCACGGCTTCGCGAGCGTCCAGTCTCTTTTCGTCCGCGACCTCGATGAACTGCGGATCGTCGATGGCCGGGATGCCATCCTTGGGCGGGCCGCCCGACATGATCTCAACCCAGTTGTCGATTGTGGTCGTCTCGAAATCGGTGTTCGGCCACTCGAACTTCCAGAAATTGGGGTCGGCATGGGCAGCGCTGACCCCAAGGGCGAGCGTGGCGGCAAAGGCGAGGCATTTGAACGGCATGGCGCGGTCTCCTGTAGCTTCGGTCCGAGAGTGGCCCAGCGCAGGTGATCCGACCAGCCCCCCTCACGCGGAGGTGATGAGGGTTGCGCAGCGCTGCGTCGCCTCGCATGCTGACGGGAATGGACGGCGAACTCGCGACGCAGCTGAGCAACCTTTGGGAACAGGCGCTGACGCAGGCGCGGCTGATGCTGCTGCCGTCGCGGCTCTATCAGATTGGTATCCTGCTGGTGTGCATCGCATTGGCCGTGGGCGTGCACCGCTGGGCTTCGCCGCGCATGCGCGACTGGATGCGCACGCTCGAGGGGCGGCCGAAATGGCAGTTGCGCGCGCTTTTGACCACCCACAAGCGCCTGTTTCTGATCATTTTTGCGCTGATCGTCTGGAGCGCGGCGCGGATCATGGCCGAGATCACGCCCTTCCCGTCACGCCGGTTCTTGCTGGAGCTTGTGGGCACGATCACGGTGGCGATCCTGCTGGTGGGCTTTGCCGTCCGGCTGGTGCGCAACAAGTTCCTGCAATCGGTGGTGACCTGGGCACTCTGGATCACGATCACGCTCTACTACCTTGGTGTGCTGGATGAAACGGCAGCGTTTCTCGACAGTCTCGGCATTAGCATGGGGGACTTCAATCTTTCACTGCTGACGCTGTTGCAGGCCATCGCGGTCATCGCAGTCCTCTTCACACTCGCGCGGCTGACCACCAAGGCGGCGGCGGCGAGCATCAAGAAGAACGAGGACATCTCGCCTTCGATGCAGGTGCTGGCGGTCAAGGTACTACAGGTCATCGCCTTTGGCGCGGCGTTCTTCATCGGGCTCAAGATGGTGGGTGTCGATCTGACGGGGCTTGCGGTTCTGTCGGGTGCGATTGGCGTGGGTCTGGGCTTCGGCCTGCAAAAGGTTGTCTCGAACCTCGTCTCGGGCATCATCATCTTGCTGGACAAGTCGATCAAACCCGGCGACGTGATTTCCATCGGCGACACATTCGGCTGGATCAATGCGCTTGGTGCACGGTATGTCTCGATCACCACGCGGGACGGGACGGAGTATCTGATCCCGAACGAGGATCTGATCACCGGACAAGTGGTGAACTGGTCGCATTCCAACGATTTCGTGCGGCTCGATATCCATTTCGGCACCGCCTATCACGATGACCCGCATGAGGTCCGCCGGATCGCGATCGAGGCCGCCTCAAGCGTCAACCGGGTGCTGACCACGCGCCCGCCGGTCTGCCACATCGTGGGCTTCGGCGACAGTTCGGTGGATTACATCCTGCGCTTCTGGATCACCGACCCGTCCGGCGGGCTGACCAACATTCGCGGCAACGTGTTTCTGGCACTTTGGGATGCGTTCAGGGAAAATGGGGTTTCTATCCCCTTCCCACAGCGCGAGGTGACGCTGATGAACGAAAAGGTAACAGTCGAGACGGCTGCAGCGAAGGAGGCACCGGCCACATGAGATGCCTTGCGATAGCGTTGTTGCTGTGCATTGCGACAGTTGCAATGGCACACGAAGGGGTGGAAAACCCGGCCGTCATGGAACGGATGCATGGCATGAAGCAGATTGCCGCGCATCTGAAAGTGATCGGCGACATGGCCAAGGGCGAAGCGGCTTTTGAAGCGGAGGCCGCGCGTAATGCGGCATCCGGCATCGCGAAGCATGCTGCGGCGGCGCCCGCGCTCTTTGAAGCACGGGAGGACGATCCGAAGTCTGAGGCGAAACCAGCGATCTGGGAGAATTTCGAGGATTTCACCCGCCTGTCGCTGGAGTTGGAAGTCATCGCGACCGATCTGTCGGCCACCATCTCGACGCCTGAGGATCTGCGGCCTGCGTTGCAGCAGTTGGGGCAAAACTGCAAAGCCTGCCACACCGACTATCGCGAGTGATCAGCCGATAAAGCCGTCGGCCCGCGCCTGTTGCACCGAAGCGCGCGTTTCCATCTTGTCCCGCCATGCGACAAGCTTGGGGTAGTCGCTGACGGTGACGCCGTCCGCCTCAAGCCAGGTGGATATCGCGTAGAGATAGCAATCGGCCAGCGTCGGCTCGGGGCCGAAAAGGTAGGGACCGGTGATCTGCGGCTCGAGGAACGCGCAACTGGCAGCCATCGTCTCGGGCACTTTGGCCGTCATATCGTCAAAGGACGATTGCTCGTTCGCCCAGCGCGCACCGCGCAGCTTGTGGGCGTGGTTCACGTGCATGGTGCTGGCAAGATAGAACATGACCTCGCGCATCCGCGCCCTTTGCAGCGGATCAGCGGGCACCAGCTTGGGCACAGCGGTCTCGCCGATGTATTCGAGGATCGCCCCGGTTTCGGTCAGCGGCCCTTCGGGCGTGATCAGCGTTGGCACCCGGCCTTTCGGGTTCAGCGCGAGATAGTCAGGCTTGGTCTGGTCCGCGCTTTTGAAGTCGAGGCGCACGGGTTCCCAATGCACGCCCTCGTTCAAAGCCACAATGACAGCGACAGCGATGGTGTTGGGGGCGCAGTGGAGTTGCAGCATGTTCAGTAGCCTACCATTCATAGTCCACTAGCAAGTCCATAAGCCAGGCGGCTTTCGAGTTTGTACTGTAAGCGCCACCTTCGTCCCACGACTTTGTTCCTTGAAACTTGCCCGCCTTCAGAACCTTCCTTTGCATTTCGTCGTGAGGGAACAGATAGCATCTACCTTCCTGCAAAAAGGCTATGTGAATGGCTTTGCCTTCATACTTTGTCCTATCGAGGGTGAACCGTCCTTTGAGTTGGACCCTCAGCACATCTACTCCGTTGTTGTGACACGCTAAAAAGTCAGCACCGTTCCAATCATCCGAGAGACGCAAACAATTGAACCCATAGCTGGCGAGATGCCCTGCCACCTTCTGGAAGTTATGGTTTTCCTTCTGGCGTGCATTCAAGTCTTTGTAGTCAATGCGCTCATATCCGAGTGGCAAAGTATTTCTCCGATCAATAATGCGTGCGGGCGTCCGCCCGGTCGGGCGGGTCGAGATGCGGGATGGCGTTGTATCCGGCGAGATAGGCTTGGCCGTCACGCACGTTCAGGCGGTGGAGCGAGCTGTTGTAGATCGGCAGCATGACATGCGCCATCTTCAGGATATCGAGGTTCAGAACGTGGCGCAGCACCATGCCGATCACACCGCCTGACGTCACGCAAAGAACGGTGCGCCCGGGCTGCGCGGCGTCGTCGAGCAACGCGGCGACCCGATCTTCAAAGGCCTGATAGGGTTCGGCCCCCGCGATCTCGGCCGCCTTCCACGCCTGGAACACCTTGGGCATGTGAACGGCGAAGGTGTCACCGGTTGGCAGGGGCTCCCCCTTCACCCGGTGCAGCGCGTCGGACAGGGTGTAATAGTCGATCTCGTTCAGTCGCGCGTCTTCTTCCGCGACGAGGCCAAGCCCCGCCACGGTCTCGCGGTGGCGGCGCATGGTGCCCGAGACGATGTGATCGAAGCCATGGCCGTTCGCGCGAAACCACTCGCCCAGCCAGCGGGCCTGCTGGTGGCCGAGATCGCTAAGGCGGTCATAGTCTTCCTCGGTCGTCGCGTGGCTGTTCGCCTGACCATGCCGCACCAATATGATCTCGCCCATGAACCGCTCCTTTTGCAGCCGAGCTAACCCATCAGGGCTGGCTTGCCAATCATGGGGTGGCGATGTTCCTCCGCCTGCCCCGATCCACCCTTGACCCGGCCCCGGGCTTGGAGGACACCACCCGTCATGGGTGCCGGACAACTGACCATCGATCTTGGGGCCGTGGCTGCGAACTGGGCCGCGCTCGACACGCTGTCGGAACCCCATGTCGAAACTGCGGTGGTGATCAAAGCCGACGCCTATGGCCTTGCCGCGCGGCAAGTCGGGCCACATCTGGCCCGCGCCGGTGCGCGCACGTTTTTCGTCGCCAATGTGGGCGAGGGTCACACTCTGCGTCCTTTAGTGGGAGATGATGCCGATATCTTCGTCTTCTCGGGCCATATGGATGGCGACCGGAGCGCTTTGGAAAGTGCCGGGCTGATCCCGCTATTAAACGCGCCCGAGCAGGTGACGCGCCATTTCTCGACGCTGCCCGGCCATCCGTTCGGCGTGCAGCTTGATACCGGTATGAACCGGTTGGGCATGGAAGCGGGCGACTGGAACGCGCTGTCGGGCGAGTTGATGGTCGCCGGGCCACGCCTTGTGATGAGCCACCTGGCCTGCGCGGACGAACCCGACCACCCGATGAACGCGCAGCAGTTGAACACGTTTCGCGAGATGACGGACGGCATCGCGCATCGCCGCTCGCTCGCTGCCACCGGTGGCACATTGCTTGGCCCGGAGTATCACTTCGAGATGACACGCCCCGGCATCGGGCTTTACGGCGGCCTGCCCTTTGCACAGGCAACGCCTGTCGTACGGCTCGACCTTCCAATCATCCAGACGCGTATCGTGCGCCCGTTTGAGACGGTGGGTTATGGCAACACTTGGGAAGCGACAGTGGAAAGCTGTATCGCAACGGTCGCGGCTGGATATGCCGACGGGCTGATCCGCGCGATGGGGCCGCAAGCGCTGGTCTATGCGGGCGATACACCCTGTCCGGTCGTGGGCCGGGTCTCGATGGATCTGATCACGGTCGACGTGACCCATCTTGCAACCGTTCCGGAAGCGTTGACCATTTTGGGCCCCCATCAGGGTGTCGATGCCTTGGCGGATGCTGCGAGCACCATCGGGTATGAGATCCTGACTTCGCTCGGCGCGCGCTATGAGAGGCATTACGTATGAGCCTTCTTGCTGCGATCGGGCGCATGGTGTTGGGGTTTCTTGCCCTTATCGGCAAAGTTGCGCATTTCGGGACCGAAACAGTCAGCCACCTGTTCCGTCCGCCCTTCTATCCGCGCGAGGTTGGGCATGCCCTTTTGCAGATCGGTTACTTCTCCCTGCCTGTTGTCGGGCTGACGACGATCTTCACCGGCGGCGCGCTGGCCTTGCAGATCTTTGCAGGCGGCGCGCGCTTTTCTGCCGAAGCTGTTGTGCCTCAGATCGTGGCCATCGGCATGGTGCGCGAGTTGGGGCCGGTGCTGGTTGGTCTGATGATCGCGGCGCGGGTCACTTCGAGTATCGCCGCCGAGATTGCAACGATGAAGGTGACCGAGCAGATCGACGCGCTGGTCACGCTGTCGACCAACCCGATGAAGTACCTCACCCTGCCCCGTGTGTTGGCGGCTACGCTGGTCATGCCGATCCTTGTCGCGGTCGGCAATATCATCGGGATCATGGGCGGGTATCTGGTGGGCGTGAACCGGCTGGGCTTCAATGCAGGGACCTATCTGCGCAACACCATCGACTTTCTGGAGCCGTCCGACATCATGACATCGCTGGCCAAGGGCGCGGTGTTCGGGTTCCTCGCCGCCCTGATGGGCTGCTATTATGGCATGCAGTCGGGGCGCGGTGCACAAGGCGTGGGCCAGGCCACGAAAAGTGCTGTCGTCGCCGCAAGCGTGCTGATCCTTGCCGCGAACTTCATTCTGACAGAACTGTTCTTTGCGGCATGATTGAACTTCAGGACGTTCATAAAGCCTTCGGACCTAAAGAAGTACTGCGAGGGGTGAACCTGACAGTGCCCAAAGGCGAAAGCCTCGTCATCATCGGCGGGTCGGGGACCGGCAAATCGGTGACACTGAAATGCGTGCTGGGGCTGATCGAGGCCGATAGCGGGTTGGTGACAGTCGACGGTCAGGATGTGACGCGGCTCAAGCAGGGCTCGTCCGAGCGGGATGCGTTTCTGGCACGGTTCGGTATGCTTTTTCAGGGCGGCGCGCTGTTCGACTCGCTGACAGTCTGGCAGAACGTCGCGTTTCGCCTGCTGCGCGGATCACTGAAGAAGACCAAGGACGAGGCGCGCGACATCGCCGTCGAAAAGCTCCGGCGCGTGGGCCTCACCCCCGATGTGGCCGATCAGTTCCCGGCGGAGCTTTCGGGCGGCATGCAAAAGCGCGTCGGCCTGGCGCGCGCCATCGCCGCCGAGCCCGAGATCATCTTTTTCGATGAGCCGACAACCGGCCTCGACCCGATAATGGCGGGCGTCATCAATGAGTTGATCCGCGAGATCGTCGTCGAGATGGGGGCGACGGCGATGACAATCACCCACGACATGACCAGCGTGCGCGCGATTGCCGACGATGTGGCCATGTTGCACGGCGGGAAGATTCGCTGGGCAGGCCCGGTGGCGGATATGGACAACAGCGGCGATTCCTATGTCGCACAATTCATCAGCGGCAGCGCCGAAGGCCCGATCGAGGCCGTGCGCTAGGCGCAAATGGTGCTGTAGCCGAGCTAGCTTCGAAATTTTTCTCGCCTGAACAGTTATTTAGAATTCGCAGCAACGCCAGAGCCCTTGTTCGTTTCGCACATTCCGGATTGCACGAATGCAACAGATTGGTTCCATTTCGGAAACACTGGCAAGGAAGACTCGGAGTTACGAATTTTTAACCAAATCATCCGCCAATGCCACTTGGGGTGTGGCATGACGGACGGAGCTGCCAATGGACGTCTTGAGCCCACTGTTCCACTTGGGTCTGCGGAGCCTTGTGGTTCTCTTCCCGCTGACCGTCGGCGTGTTGGCGTTTCGAAGGCTTGCCCTTTCGAAAAGTGCGAACGCCTGGGTTTATGCAGCCATCTGTCTGTTCGCCGCCGTGACTGCGGCAGGCATCCTGCCCTGGACATTGGGCCTGACGCCGATCAAGTGGCCGCTGGTGACGCTTGCACTGCTCAGTCCCGGCGTCTGGATTGTGACGATATGCTACTTTGATGTCTCTCGCATGCGGCGATACGAACCCGATCCGCTGATTGCCGTGGCGCGCGTTGTGGCCGACACAATCATCGCGAAACCCACCTTGCCCCCTTTGGTCTTGCAAGCGTCGGACACGCCGACCCCTACGTTCCGTCATCACAAAAGACCCGCTTTACAACCCGAAGCGACACCCCAACGCTCACTCAAGACACAGAGCGTTCTGAAGGCTATGCGCGACATTCGCGGCAACCGGTCTTCTGACCAGCGGCGGCCCAAGCTGCTGCCACCGCCTGAGAGGGCCGAATTGCCGTTTCTCAAAAGGACACGCGACGCCTGATCGCCCTTGCCTGTCCGGGGTGCACCGGGCAGACAGGCGTCATGGCGAAAGCGGCAAGTTTCACATGCTCCAACTGCGGGGCGGTTCACTCGAAATGGTCGGGCCGCTGCGACGAGTGCGGCGCGTGGAACACTATTACCGAGGACACGCCGCTGGCCTCTGGCCCCAAAGGCAAGGGTCTGGGGGCGGCGCGCGGCAAGGGCATCGCGCTGACCGATCTCTCGGCTGAGGAAGCGCCCCGCCCTCGCAGTCTTTCGGGACTGGGTGAGCTTGACCGCGTCCTCGGCGGCGGGCTGGTGCCCGCCAGCGCGATTCTTGTGGGCGGCGATCCGGGGATCGGCAAGTCGACGCTGTTGTTGCAGGCGGCGGCGGCCTTTGCGGCAACTGGCCTCAAGGCCGTCTATGTTTCGGGCGAAGAAGCGACCAATCAGGTCCGGATGCGTGCCGGTCGGCTCGGACTGCGCGATGCCCCGGTCAAGCTGGCGGCCGAGACCAATCTGCGCAACATTCTGACAACGCTGGAGCAAGAGAAACCCGATCTGGCGATCATCGATTCCATCCAAACCATGTGGCTCGACACCGTCGAAAGCGCGCCCGGCAGCGTCAGCCAGGTGCGCGCTGCGGCCCATGAGCTGACCACCTTTGCCAAGCGCAACGGGATCAGCGTGATCCTTGTGGGCCACGTCACCAAGGAGGGCCAGATTGCCGGCCCCCGCGTGGTCGAGCATATGGTCGACACAGTCCTCTATTTCGAAGGCGAGCGCGGGCATCAGTTCCGTATCCTCCGCTCGGTGAAAAACCGCTTTGGTCCAGCGGACGAGATCGGCGTCTTCGAGATGACCGGCGAAGGTCTGGCCGAAGTCGCCAACCCCTCGGCCCTGTTCCTTTCGGATCAGGAAGCCCAGCCGACCGGCAGCGTGGTTTTCGCAGGGATCGAGGGCACGCGACCGGTCCTTTGCGAGTTCCAGGCGCTTGTCGCCCCCGCCCCGGCCGGACAGGCGCGCCGCTCGGTCGTCGGCTGGGATGGCAGTCGCCTTGCGATGATCCTGGCGGTGCTGGAAAGCCGCTGCGGCATCCCGTTTGCAGGCCTCGATGTCTATCTCAATGTCGCGGGCGGGCTGAGAATCAGCGAACCGGCCGCCGATCTGGCTGTGGCAGCGGCGCTACTTTCCGCGCGCGAAGATACTGCGCTGCCGCAACGTACTGTCGTTTTTGGCGAAATCAGCCTATCAGGAAGCGTAAGACCGGTCGGGCAGACCGAAACGCGGCGGAAAGAAGCGGAAAAACTCGGCGTTGAAGCGGCCATCGTGCCCGAACGGAGCAAATTGGGACAGAACGCCGGGATGCAGGTGCAGAAGATGCCTGATCTGGCGGCACTGGTGGGCCGGGTCTTCGGAGCCGGTTGAGGCAGAACGGACGGGTTGAGACATGGAAGGCTTCACCATCGTGGACGGCATCGTGGCCGTCATCATCATTCTATCGGCGGTTCTCGCCTATTCTCGCGGTTTCGTGCGCGAGGCCCTGTCGATCGGGGGCTGGGTTCTGGCCGCAGTGGTCGCTTATATCTTTGCTCCCTCGGTTCAGCCGTTGATGGGCGAAATCCCTGTTTTGCGTGATTTTCTTGCAGATTCGGGCGAGCTTGGGATGATCGCAGCCTTTGCCGTGGTCTTTGCCGGTGCGTTGATCGTCTTCTCGGTCATCACGCCGCTTTTTTCCGGCGCCGTCCAGCGCTCGGCACTTGGCGGCATTGATCGGGGGCTTGGCTTTCTTTTCGGGGTTTTGCGCGGCGCCGTGCTCGTGGCGATAGCGTTTCTCGTCTATGAACGCGTGATCGTCTCGGACCCGCTGCCGATGGTCGATGACAGCCGCACGGCGGTGGTTTTTGCTCAGCTTTCCGAGACATTGGACGAGCAGTTGCCCCAGGATGTTCCGGGCTGGATTGCGCAGCGCTATGACGAGCTGATCAGCAAGGCGCAATAGAGCCAACCCCAGGAATTGTTGGAAATCCTCAAGGAAACGCAGCGTTTTCACGCTGTCAACAGTGCGAATATGGCGATTTCGCCATAACGGTGATGCGCGGATATCGCAGTTATTGTTTCGCAATCGCCGGTGGCCGGACCTGGTTTTAAGGCAGTTTCCATCTTAATGGGCCGGTTGCGAGACGATTGTTTCCGTTAGCTGGATTTCGCGCGGATTGCGCCATTTTCTTAAGGCACCCCGTTCCACAAAGCGGCCTTGAAGGGTTTGAATTCCGCCCTACTCATGCCCATCCGTCCCGGCATACTTAGGCTCGTAGAGCGGGCCCGCGAGTGGTTCCAACGGTCCGCGTAGCGAGTGAGTGAGTTGGGCGTCGGGGTGGCTGGTCTAGCTCCCGACGCCTCTTTGCCAGGCAGAGGTTAATGTGTGTTCTGTTTGCCGAGTTTGCCCACAGTTTGTGCAAGTGTGAGTGACACCTGTAAGGTGACAACGAAAAAGCGAAGGCCCGCCGAAGAATTCGCCGGGCCTTTGGCTTTTTTGCCCGGTGCCACGTGACAGCTTGATGACAAGGCGCTACATAAGCGGTGCTGTCGCCAATCGAGCCTGCCCCTGATGTCAGATCATCCCCGTGCGTTGACCACCGACCCGTTCGACGACGACAAGCTACGCGAAGAATGCGGCGTGTTTGGCGTGACCGGCGTAGCCGAGGCAGCGAACTTTGTCGCCCTTGGCCTGCATGCCCTGCAACATCGCGGTCAGGAAGCGGGCGGCATCGTCACTTATGAGCCGGTTGAAGGCTTTCATTCGGCCCGTCGCTTCGGGCTGGTGCGCGACAATTTCACCAAGAAAGACGTGATTGACGCCCTGCCCGGGTCGCTGGCCATCGGCCATGTGCGCTATTCAACCGCCGGGTCGAAAGGGCACACGCAAATCCGCGACGTGCAGCCGTTCTTCGGCGAGTTTTCCATGGGCGGCTCGGCGATTGCGCATAACGGCAACATTACCAATGCCGATGCACTCCGCCGGGAACTGATCGAGCGCGGCTCGATCTTTCAGTCCAGTTCCGACAGCGAATGCATCATTCACCTGATGGCGCGATCGCTTCAAAAGACGGTGCCGGAGCGGATGAAAGACGCGCTCCGCCGTGTTGAAGGGGCGTTTTCGGTCGTCGCGATGACCCGCACCAAGCTGATCGGCGTGCGTGACGCATTTGGCGTGCGCCCGCTGGTGTTGGGCCGGATCGGCGACGAAGGCTGGGCACTGGCCTCCGAGACATGTGCGCTTGATATCATCGGGGCCGATTTCGTTCGTGAGATCGAGCCGGGCGAGATGGTGGTGATCGAGAACGATGCGCTGACCAGCCATCGCCCGTTCGAGCAGAAGACCTCGCGCTTCTGCATATTCGAACATGTGTATTTCTCGCGGCCAGACAGCACGTTGAACAATCGCTCGGTCTACGAGACCCGCTCGGCCATCGGGGCTGAACTGGCCAAGGAAACGCCGGTCGAGGCCGACCTTGTTTGCCCGGTCCCGGACAGCGGCACGCCTGCCGCCATCGGGTACAGCCAGCAAAGCGGCATTCCCTATGCAATGGGCATCATCCGCAATCAATACATGGGCCGGACCTTTATTGAACCGACCGAGCAGATCCGGAACATGGGTGTGCGGCTGAAGCTGAACGTCAACCGGGCATTGATCCGGGGCAAGCGCGTGATCCTCGTCGACGACTCGGTGGTGCGCGGCACGACCAGCCGCAAAATCAAGGAAATGGTGCTGGATGCGGGCGCGGCGGAAGTGCATTTCCGTATCGCATCCCCACCGACCGCTTGGCCTTGCTTTTACGGGGTGGATACGCCGCAGCGCGAAAAGCTGCTGGCTGCGACGATGAGCGAAGAGGAGATGCGCGAACATCTGGGCGTGGACAGCCTCAAGTTCATATCGCTCGACGGGCTTTACCGTGCAGTGGGTGAGGCGAACGGGCGCGATCCGGACGCGCCCGCCTATTGCGATGCCTGTTTCTCAGGCCAGTACCCGGTGGCCCCCTCCGATCAGATCGAAAAGGGCTTTCTGCTGAAGGCCGCCGAGTAGGCGAACCGCGCCCGAGGGAAAGACGCAGTTCGCGTATTGCATGGCTTAAGCGCTCAGGACGCTCGGCCAGTTGGCATCGGCCTGTTCGATGTGGTGGCGCTTGCGGGCCGACCAGAGGGCGCGGACCGACTTGGAATAGTTCAGGTACAGGCGATCTTCGTGAATGCTCCAAGCGCCGGGATCGGTCGAGGCGGTGTAACCCTTTGAGACCGCATAGGCGCAGTAGCCGCCGTATTTCGGCGCGAATTTCTCAGGGTCGCCGTCAAACATCGCTTTGTTGTCGGCGCTGGCGAATTGCAGAGTGGCGCCATCCCAGTCGGACGTGAACTCGGCTGAACCCTCGACCGGCTTGCCTTCGGTGAAATAGGCGACCGGGTCATAACCGTTGATGGCAATGCCGTTGGTGGCATAGACCGGCGGCTCGGCGGCGGCGGCTTGTTGCGTCAGAAGCGTCACGGCCGGGAGGGCGGCGGCGCTGGCGAGGAAGGTGCGGCGGGTCAGCATGGGGTCAGGTCTCCGTTCGGGTTTTGCGTTGCGTTGACGGCAAGATGGCAAGCGGATCGCGTTGGTGAAAGAGGCCTGACGGCCATGTGAAGGGCTGGGCGTCGCTGCGTGAGTAATGTTACAAACGCCGCAAGTAGGGAGAGGAAGCCCATGGATTTGAGCAACGACCCGCGCTGGCAGCGTTTCAACGACCTTCAGGGCGTTTTCGATATCGGGTACGACCACCCCGACCCGTGGCCGCACGGAAACCGCAGCGAGAGCGGTCAGGACGTGCTTATTGTCGGCACCGACACGCTCAGCGCTGATTTGTGCCGGTGGGGCGATTATCGCTTTATCCGCTGTGTGTTGCATCTGCCGATCATCGGCAGCGATCAGAGCTTTGCCTTCGGCCCCTGGGGCGGTGTGAACGCGCAGAACTTCGACCGTTATGTGCAGGCCGAACTGACCGGTACGCTGGACACGTTCGAGGGGTGCTTTGCCTGGATGATGAACAAGCTGCCCGGTTTCGAGATGGACGACTGGTTGCCCTGCAACCTGGTCATCGATGATGCCGAAACGCGGCCGGTGCTGGAGGTGCATGACGGATCGCACGACCTGGCGCGGCTTCAGGAAGAGGGGATCAGTTTCGACCAGCTTCTGGATATCTATGCGGCGGCAGGGCAGGATGTACGACCGCAATTGCTGCAATCCTGAGCGGGCCTGGGGCTCTGCCCCGCTCCCTTCGGTCGCCCCCCGGAGTATTTTTGCCAAGAAGAAAGACTGTGACCGCTTGTTGACGGTCGGGTCACGCGCAGTCATTGAAAGGGAAAAGACCGGAGCAGTCATGGCCAACCAGCCGTTGAAAGGCATCGCCCGCTTGCGTGCGGCTTACGTGAACTCGATGCAGGGCGCGCGCGATATCTGGCGCGGGGAAGAGGCGTTTCGGCTGGAAGTGGTCCTTCTGGTGATCTCGATCCCCTTAGCGGTCTGGTTGGGGGAGGGTTTCTTTCAGACCGCGATCCTGATCGGGGTTGTGATGGTCCTGTTGATCGTCGAGATCCTGAATTCGGCCATCGAAGCGGTGGTCGACCGGATCGGCCCCGAGCGGCACGAGCTGTCGCGGGTGGCCAAGGATCTGGGATCGCTGGCCGTGCTGATCGCCTGCGTGCTGGTGGGTATCGTCTGGCTTGGCGCGCTGCTTGACCGGTTCTGGGTCTGACCCGATAGCCATTGACCCCGGAGACCGCCGCGTCCAAGTAAAGGAAAAACCGGAGCAGTCATGGCCAGCCCAGCGCCGTTTTCGCGTTACGAATTCCTGATCGCCTGGCGGTATCTGCGCGCCAAGCGCGCCGAGGGCGGTGTCAGCGTGATGACCTGGATCTCGCTGATCGGGATCATGCTGGCGGTCGCCGCGCTGATCATTACGCTGGCTGTAAGAGCCGGATTTCGCGCGGAATTTGTCGATACCATCCTGGGGGCGAATGCGCATGTGACGGTGTACTCCGCCCCCTATGCCGATGCGAACGGCAATGTCACCAGTTTGATCCCCGAATACGCGGAATGGGCCGAGGCGCTGGCCCGCGTGCCCGGCGTGGTGCGGGCTGCCCCTCTGGTCAAAGGTCAGGTGATGGCCGTGCATCAGAGAGAAAGCACCGGCTTGGAGGTATTCGGTATCGCCAAGTCCGACCTCGAGCAGATCCCGCGCATTGCCGACCCCGAAACTGCGCTTGGCACGCTCGAAGATTTCGACAATGGCATTGCCATCGGGCGTGAGGCCGCGCGGCAACTTGGTGCAACGGTGGGCGATGTGATACGCCTGATCAACCCGAACGGTGCGGTGACGGCTTTTGGCACCAGCACGCGCACCGACGACTATCGGGTTGTCTATGTCTTCAACTCCGGTCGCTACGACGTGGACCTGACCCGCGCATATCTTCCCTTTGCCGATGCGCAGCGCTATTTCGACAGAGACAAGAACGCCCCCGTTGGGGAGGCCGACGAGTTGGAAGTGATCGTCGAAGACCCCGAGAACGTCGATGCCATCACCCCCGATCTGATCGCCGCCGTGGGCGAGCGAGGGCTAACCTGGACGTGGAAGCAGCGCGCGGGGGGGTTCCTGCGCGCGCTCGAGGTCGAAGACACGGTGATGTTCGTGCTGATGAGCGTTTTGGTCCTGATCGCTTCGATGAACATCATCAGCGGACTTGTCATGCTGGTGAAGAACAAGGGCCGCGACATCGGCATCCTGCGTACTGTCGGGCTGACCGAAGGTGCGGTGATGCGGGTGTTTTTCCTGACCGGCGCGCTGGTGGGCACGATCGGCACGATCCTGGGCGTGATCGTCGGGTGTCTTTTTGCGATCTATTTCGACCAGATCCTCGCCTTTGTGAATGGCGCAGCCGGTGGCGGTGTCTGGGATGCGAGCGTGAGGGGCATCTATCGCCTGCCGGCGCAACTGGAGCTGAGCGATGTGCTGAGTGCTGTTGCGCTGTCGCTGGTGCTCTCGTGGGGCATCACGCTCTTCCCGGCGCGGCGGGCGGCGCGCATGAACCCGGTCGAGGCGCTGCGTTATGAGTGAGGCGTTGCGGCTGGCGGGGCTGTCAAAGACCTATAACGCCGGGAAATCCAATGCGTTGACCGTGCTCGATGGCGCCGATCTGGCGTTACAGGCGGGCGAGGTCGCTGCCCTTGTTGCGCCGTCCGGTGCGGGCAAATCGACGCTGCTGCATATCGCCGGGCTGCTCGACACCGCCGATGCCGGTCAGGTCATGATTGGCGGCACTGACATGACCGCCAAGGGCGATGCCGAGCGGACGCGGGTCCGGCGGCAAGACGTTGGGTTCGTGTATCAGTTCCACCACCTTCTGCCCGAGTTCAGCGCGTTGGAAAACGTCATGCTGCCACAATGGGCCAATGGCGTGCCCGAAGCAGAGGCGCGCGATCACGCCATGTCTCTGATGACCCGCGTGGGCGTAGACGGGCGCGCCGCGAACCGGCCCGCCGCTCTTTCGGGTGGGGAACAGCAGCGCGTCGCCTTTTGCCGCGCCCTGGCCAACAGACCCAAGGTCCTGCTGGCCGATGAGCCGACCGGCAACCTTGATCCGGCGACATCCGACACCGTGTTCTCCGCCCTTATGGACCTTGTGCGCGAAACCGGGCTTGCCGCCCTGATCGCAACGCACAATCCCGAACTGGCTGCGCGTATGGACCGAACCGTGCGGCTGGAGGGCGGGCGGTTGTTATAGGTCACGGTATCGCGCGCCGCCGAACCGTATTGCGCTGGATCAATGTCTTGGCCCCTACGCCGTGCTGCACTGCATGCCAAAGGAGACCCGACCAATGCGCCTAGCTTTTGTGTTTGCCCTGTTTGCTCTGCCCGCCACCGCGCAGGACGCCAACGAAGGGGCCGCTGCATTCCTCGACCATTGCGCCGCCTGCCACGGGGCAGCGGCGATGGGCGACGGGCCGATGGCCACGCTTTTGACCATCGCGCCCCCTGACCTGACCGGGCTGGCCGCGCGTAGCGGTGGTGCATTCCCGCTGGCGCAGGTGGTGCAACGCATTGACGGCACCACCGAAATTCGCGCCCATGGAGGGCCGATGCCGGTCTTTGGTCTGTTAATGGACGGGCCCTGGTGGCGCTTCTGGCCGACGATGGATCGGAAGTGATTGTGCCCGAGGGGATCGCGCATATCGCAACTTGGTTGCAGGAGGTACAGCAATGAGAGCTTTGACCGTTTTGACACTCTGCCTCGCCACGCCGGTTCTGGCCGACGGCGATCCGGTGGCGGGCGAAGGCGTGTTCCGGTCGTTCTGCGCGGCCTGCCATGGGCTTGACGCGCAGGGCAATGGACCGATGAGCGGCGCGTTGGTGGTCGAACCGCCTGACCTGACGGCGTTGTCACAATCGAACGGCGGGGTGTTCCCGGTCTTCGACGTTGTCCGCCAGATCGACGGCCGTGACCCGATGATGGCGCATGGGGGCGAGATGCCCCTTTTCGGCGCCTTGTTCGATTTCCCGGACGGGTCGAT
>JBCCWG010000046.1:0-21863 GCA_039193985.1 Pseudomonadota bacterium | reverse complement strand
GGCCGCCTGCCCCGTCGCGATGCCGTGCGGGTCGAGGAGATGGTGAACTATTTCCCTTATGCCTATCCCACACCAGACGGCGCGCATCCGTTCGAGCCAACAGTCTCGGTCGTGCCGACGCCCTGGAACAACGGCACACGGCTGGTGCATCTCGGCATTCAGGGCGAGATGCCGGCGATTGATGATCGCCCGCCGCTGAACCTGGTCTTCCTGATCGACACGAGCGGCAGCATGCAGGACGCGAACAAGCTGCCGCTTCTCAAGCAATCCTTCCGGCTGATGCTGTCGGAACTGCGCCCCGAGGACGAGGTTTCCATCGTCACCTATGCAGGCTCCGCCGGTCAGGTGCTGAAGCCGACACGCGCCGCCGAACGCGCCACCATCCTTGCCGCACTCGACCGGCTGGAAGCAGGCGGCTCGACCGCCGGGCAGCAGGGCCTGCAACAGGCCTATCAGGTGGCCGAAGGGATGGCCGGTGATGGCGAGGTGACGCGGGTGATCCTGGCGACCGATGGCGATTTCAATGTCGGATTGTCCGACCCCGAGGCACTGAAGGATTTCATTGCCGACAAGCGCGAGAGTGGCACGTACCTGAGCGTACTGGGCTTCGGGCGCGGCAACCTCGACGACGCGACGATGCAGGCGCTGGCGCAGAACGGCAACGGTCAGGCGGCCTATATCGACACGCTCAGCGAGGCGCGGAAGGTGCTTGTGGATCAGTTGACCGGCGCGCTCTTCCCGATTGCCAATGACGTGAAAATCCAGGTCGAGTTCAACCCCGCCGCCATCGCGGAGTACCGGCTGATCGGCTATGAGACCCGCGCGCTCAACCGCGAGGATTTCAACAACGACCGCGTGGATGCGGGCGATATCGGTGCGGGCCACCGGGTAACGGCGATCTATGAAGTCACCCCGGTCGGGTCGGACGCGATCCGGAACGGCCCGCTGCGCTATGCCGATGCGCCGGTTGCGGTTGGCGATGCATCGGAGCTCGGGTTCCTCAAACTGCGCTACAAGGAGCCGGGCGAGACGACCAGCGTTCTGGTCGAGGCGCCGATCCCGGTGACCGAGACCGCGGCGAGCGACGACGTGCGCTTTTCCATCGCCATGGCCGGGTTCGGTGAGCTTCTGCGCGGCGGCACCTATCTCGGCGCCTGGGGCTGGGGCGACGCCATTGGCCTCGCAACCGGCGCGCGCGGCGATGACCCGTTCGGGTACCGGGCCGAGGCGGTGACGCTGATGCGGCTGGCCGAAGCGCTGGAGCGGTAATGTTGCAGGGGGCGCTGCCCCCTCGACCTGCGGTCTCACCCCCGGGATATTTTTGGGCCAATAATAACGCATAGGTCAGAGCAAACGGACCAGGTTCCATTATTGGCCTCTAAATATCCCGGGGGCGACCGAAGGGAGCGGGGCAGCGCCCCTCCCCGTTTTCCGTTCTTTCTCCCGTCCGTCCAGCGTGCTAGGCGAACACCATGTGGGAGATCTTCCTGAAGACACTGCCGTTTTTCGCGATTATCGGCTTGGGCTACGGTGCGGGTCGCACCCGGTTCTTTACCGAGGAGGCCACCGCTTATCTGACCAAGTTCGTCTTCTACTTCGCGCTTTCGGCGATGATCTTTCAGTTCACCGCCACGCTTGAGATCGCCGAGTTCCTCGACTGGAATTTCGTGACTGCCTATCTCTGCGCGTCCACCGTCGTCTATGTGCTGGCGGCGTTCGTGGCCAAGATGCGGGGTCTGCCGCTGGCCGAGGGCGCGTTCGAAGCGCAATGCGCGGTGATCGGCAATGTCGGCTTTCTGGGCATTCCGATGCTGGCCCTTTTGATCGGCCCGGAGGCGGTGGCGCCCATCATCCTGATGCTGGCAGTCGATCTGATCGTCTTCGGCTCGCTCATCGTCATCCTGGTGACCGGGAGCGGTGGTAAGCTGTCCTTGTCCGTGCTGGGCACGGTGGCGATGGGGCTGGTGAAGAACCCGATGATCGTCTCGATGGTGCTGGGTCTGACGTGGTCGTCGCTGGCGCTGCCGATGCCCACCGTGGGGGCCGAGTTCCTGACGCTTCTCGGCGCGGCGGCCACGCCCGGGGCGCTTTTTGCCATCGGCGCATCGCTGGCCTCGAAATCGGCGGAGCGGGCGAGCGTGGCGCTCTGGCTCTCCTTCGCCAAGCTGATCCTGCACCCCGCCGCGGTCGCGGTGAGCGCGCTTTTGATATTCGATGTCGAGCCCTTCACCGCCGGTGTGATGATCGCCGCCGCCGCCTTGCCGGTGGCGGGCAACGTCTTCATTCTGGCGCAACATTACCGGGTGGCGCCGCAGCGGGTTTCAGCCGCGATCCTGTTTTCGACCGCGATCTCGGTGGTGACGGTGGCAGCGACGGTTGCCTGGGTTGAGACACTCTAACGGGGGATTTCATGGAAACGGTGAGTGAAAACAGGTGTTTCGGAGGTGTGCAAGGGGTGTACACCCATGCCTCGGAGGCGACCGGAACGGACATGACCTTTGGTCTTTTCCTGCCGAAGGCGGACGGGCCGGTGCCGGTGATCTACTACCTCTCGGGCCTGACCTGCACCCATGAGAACGCGATGGTCAAGGCGGGTGCGCAGGCCCATGCGGCCAAGCATGGGGCCGCGTTGGTGTTCCCGGATACATCGCCGCGCGGCGACGGCGTGGCCGATGACGAGGCCTACGATCTGGGCCAGGGGGCCGGGTTTTACGTCGATGCGCTAGAGGCGCCTTGGGCGCCGCATTTCAAGATGCAAAGCTATGTGCTGGAGGATCTCTCGGCGCTGCTTTTCGAGCGCTTCCCGCTCGATCCGACGCGGCAGGCGATCACCGGGCATTCGATGGGCGGGCATGGCGCGCTGACGCTGGCGGCGAAGTCGCCGGGGCGGTTCCGCTCGGCCTCGGCCTTCTCGCCGATCTGCAACCCGGTCGCGAGCGACTGGGGGAAAAAGCAGTTCAGCGCCTATCTGGGCTCGGTTGAGGCGGGGCGTGCGCATGACGCGTCGATCCTCGCGCGCGCGGGCAAGCTTGACCTGCCGCTTCTGACCGACACCGGGACGGCAGACCAGTTCGGGCCGCTTTTGCGGACCGACGCGCTGGCAGAGGCTGTCGCGGGCCGGTCGGATGCAGAGGTGCGGATGCAGGACGGTTATGATCATTCGTATTTCTTCGTGGCGACCTTCATGGGCGACCATATCGCGTTCCACGCGCGTCACCTCGCATGATCTACGTCGATGCCGACGCCTGCCCGGTGAAGGGTGAGGTCGAGACGGTGGCCATCCGGCATCGGGTGCGGGTGGCTATGGTCTCGAACGGCGGCATCCGCCCATCGCCGAACCCGCTGATCGAGAGCGTCTATGTCTCGGAAGGGGCGGATGAGGCCGACAAATGGATCGCGGATCGGGCCGGTCCGGGCGACGTCGTGATCACCGGCGACATTCCCCTTGCGGCGAAATGCGTTGAAGCCGGGGCTGCTGTGCTGAAGCCGAACGGTGAGGCGCTGAGCGAGCGCAACGTGCGCGAAGCGCTGGCGATGCGCGATCTGGCCGCCGATCTGCGGGCCGCCGATCCGTTCCGGCAAGGCGGTGGCAAGGGGTTCGGCAAGGCGGACCGGAGCCGGTTTCTGGAGGCCCTGGAGCGCGCCTTGCGATAGCGCGGAAATTCCGACGCGGAATTTTGGGGGCTCTGCCCCACGTCGCCTTTGGCGACGCGCCCCGAGGTATTTCGGGGCCAATGATGGACGGGTTTTCCTTTGCCCGCACGAGCCTATGCTGGGCGGGCTTTTCTGATCGATTCGGACGTGTCCCATGGCGCTTGCAACCGACCGTGCCCCGCTTTTCGGCGCCCTTTGGGCGCTGTTTGCGACCGTTGGGTTCTCGGCGGTCGATGTGATCGTCAAGTTCCTGTCTTCGGACTATCCGCACTATCAGCTGACCTTTCTGCGCACGGTGGTCGCGACCTTGGTTCTGATGGCTGTTATCGTGCCGC
This sequence comes from Pseudomonadota bacterium, assembly GCA_039193985.1. Taxonomy (GTDB): domain Bacteria; phylum Pseudomonadota; class Alphaproteobacteria; order Rhodobacterales; family Rhodobacteraceae; genus JAJDOD01. The sequence continues at coordinate 17,874 of JBCCWG010000046.1, read as the reverse complement.
TCAGCGGGGAGCGCATTCAGTTCCGCACCACACGTCTGCGCCAGCACATGTTGCGCGGGCTCTGCGTGGTTCTTGCCAATCTCTGCTTTTTCCTGGCGCTTGCTGCACTGCCCTTTGCCGAGGCCGTGGCGATCTTTTTCGTCAGCCCGTTTCTGATCGCGCTCTTTTCGATCTTTTTTCTGGGCGAGCATGTCGGCCCCCGTCGCTGGGCCGCCATCGGTGTGGGCATGCTGGGCGTTTTGATCGTGCTCCGCCCGGGGACGGCGGCGTTCGACTGGGCCGCGCTTTTGCCCATCGGGGCGGCCGCGGGGTACGGGATGCTGCACATTTACACCCGCCGGATCGGCGATACCGAAAATGCGGTCACGCTGACCTTCTTCACCCAAATGATCATGCTAACGGTCGCATCGATCGCAGGCCTGATCTTCGGCTATGGGCAATGGGATGTGTTCGACCACCCGTCTGCGTCGTTCCTGTTTCGCGCCTGGGTCTGGCCCGCGCCTTATGATGCGCTGCTGATCGTCGCGCTCGGGGTCTCTATCGCCGTGTCAGGCTTTGCGATATCGGAGGCCTATCGCCGGTCGGAGCCGGCCTTTATCGCGCCGTTTGAATACATCGCCCTGCCTCTGGCGGTGCTTTGGGGGATTGTCGTGTTCGACGAGTGGCCGGATATCTGGGCGCTTCTGGGGATTGCGCTGATCCTGGCCTCGGGCATGGTGCTGATCTGGCGCGAGGCGGTGGCGCGCCGGTCCGGCGAAGTGGATCGTCCGGAACGGGTTTGAACAGGAGAGTGTCATGATTGAGGCCGTGGTCTGGGATATCGGGAACGTCTTGGGGTATTGGAACCCCGAGGCATATTATGACACCCGTCTTGGTCGCCAGGACCGGCTCCGGTTCTTCGCGGAGACCGGAATTGAGGCGGTCAACGTTGAGATTGACCGAGGCGCGCCTGCGCGTGAGACGCTGGGCGCGCTTGCCGCCGAATACCCCGTTTGGGCCGATGAGATCATGCTTTGGATCGACGACTGGGCCGAGATGTTCAAGGTGCCTGTGCCGGGCGCTGCTGCGGTGTTCGACGAGGTTCAGGCGACCGGTGTTACGATGCTTGCGTTGTCGAACTTCGGCGCAGAAACCTTTGAGATCGCCAAGGGCATCCACCCGGTGCTGACCCGGTTCGACACACCTTACATCTCGGCGCATTACAAGCTGATCAAACCTGACCCGGCCTTCTATGCCGCGCTTGAGGACGGATCGGGGCTGACCGGCGACGCGCTTCTCTTCGTCGATGACAAGGCCGAGAACATCGCGGCCGCCGAGGCGCGGGGCTGGAAGGGACATCTCTTCGAGGGCACCGACGGTTGGCGCGCGCGTCTGGTCGCGGAAGGCGTGTTGACCGCGTGATGACCGCCTTTGTCGTTGCTCTGGCGGCTCTGCTCGCCCTGCCGCTGTTGGCCGAGTTGCGCCGCCGTCCGATGACCCGCGCGCGACAGGCCAATGCTCCTGGCGAGATGGCAGACCTGCCGCGCGGGCGCACGCATTACCGCTGGAGCGGGCACGTGGGCGACCCGGTGGTGGTCTGCATCCACGGGCTTTCGACGCCGTCTTACATCTTCGCGGCGACCGAGCGCAGTCTGACCGCGCTTGGCTATCGTGTGCTGACCTACGATCTTTACGGGCGCGGGTTTTCGGCGCGCGCAACAGGCGTGCAGAACATGCGCTTCTTTCTGGGTCAGCTCAGTGCGCTGCTGATCCATCAGCAGGTGACGGGACCGGTGAGTGTGCTGGGCTTCTCGATGGGCGGGCAGATCGCTGCCGCGTTCGCGGCGCGCGACGACCGGGTGGAACGGCTGATCCTGGTCGCGCCCTCGGGCCTGGTCGAGGGCGACGGGCCCGGTCGTCTCTGGATCGCGCCGGTGACCGGCGACTGGCTGACCCGCGTCTTTGGCGGCGTCATGCTGCGGCGCGAGCTGGTCGAGCACAAGACACGCGCCACCGTGATCCCCGACTTCGAAGACCGGCAGGCGGCAGAGACCCGGATGCGGGGCTATCTGCCGGCTGTTCTTTCGGCCCGGCGGCACGTTCTGAACGCTCCGGCTGAGCAGGACCACCGGGAGGTGGCCGCACGCAAGCTGCCGGTTCTGGCGATCTGGGGCAGCGAGGACCCGGTCGTGCCGCTCAAGGCCCTCGGGGCGCTGGCGCGGCTCAACCCGAATGCGACCCATGTCGAGGTCAAGGGGGCGAGCCACACGTTGCTCCAAACTCACCCGAGCGAGGTCGCGGCGGCCCTGAAGCGTTTTCTGGTCGAATGACCGGTCAGGCAGCGGCTGCGGCGGGGGGCGTGCGGTCTTCGCGGATCGGCAGATGGATCAGAGCGCTGAAGGCACCGACGGCCACGCCGATCCACCACACCAGGAAATAGTCGCCGGTCGCGTCATAGAGCGTGCCGCCCAGCCACACGCCGAGGAATGAGCCCAACTGGTGGCTGAGGAAGACAAAGCCATAGAGCGTGCCCATGTAGCGCAGCCCAAAGAGATGCGCTACCAGCCCGCTGGTCAGCGGCACCGTGGCGAGCCAGAGCGCGCCCATGACAGCCGAAAAGATCAGCACGGTTGTGGGCGTGATGGGGAACGAGATGAAGACCGCCGCGGCCACCGTACGCCCGGTATAGATCGATGCCAGCAGGTACTTCTTCGAGTACCGCTTGCCCGCCCATCCCGCCAGCAGCGTGCCCGCGATGTTGAAAAGCCCGATCACCGACAAGGCCAGCGCGCCAAGTGCAGAAGTTGTGCTGATGCCCATGTTGTGCAAAAGCCCGCCCTGCTGGATCGGCCCGCACATCTCGGTCACCATCGCCGGAAAGTGGGCCGTGACAAAGGCCAACTGATATCCACAGGAGAAAAAGCCCAGGAAAATCATGCCGTAAGACGGGTCTTTGAAGGCCCTCACCACGACGGTTCCCATGCTCTCCTGCAACTCGGCCTTCGAGACTGCGGGTGCGCGCATCATCGGCAGTGTGAAGAGCCCGGCCAAAACGATACCAGCGAAGACGATGAAGACCGACTGCCAGGACATGACCGCAAGCAACCCTTCGGCCAGCGGTGGGCCGACGACCTGCCCGGCCGATCCGGCGGCTGTCGCGATGGCCAGAGCCATGGAGCGGTTCTCGTCCGACGCCGCACGCCCCACCATGGCGAGGATCACGCCGAACCCGGTCCCCGCGATGCCGAAACCAACCAGCACTTCAAGGCTCTGCATGGCAAAGGGCGTGGTCGCAAAGGCCGACAGGACGAGGCCACCGGCATAGAGCGCCGCACCGATCACAATGGCCCTGCGGTCGCCGATCTTTTCGGCCAGGGCCCCGAAGATGGGTTGGCCGATCCCCCAGAACAGGTTCTGGATCGCGATGGCAAGGCTGAACTCGGCCCGTGCCCAGCCGAACTCATCCGCGATGGGGATCTGGAAGACACCAAAGGCCGAGCGCACCGCGAAACTCAAAAGCATCACGATGCAACCGGCGATCAGGACGGGCGTAAAGAGCGAAGATCGGGCCATACCGCCAGTCTTTCGCGCCCTGTCGCGCTGGTCAAACGCGAATAATTGACGCGTGAGTTCAGCAATTCTGATGTGCCGCCCCAGAAAACCTGCAACTGACGCGCAGACCCGTTGACTCCCTCAGCGCTTGAAGCTAATCCGCACGCTCACGACACCGGCCCAGGTGGCGGAATTGGTAGACGCGCTAGCTTCAGGTGCTAGTGTCCGTATGGACGTGGAGGTTCGAGTCCTCTCCTGGGCACCAATCATCCGGAACTTTGAGCTACAGATGCCACCCCTGGTAACCACCGAAGGGGGAAGCGAGCACAGCCCAGATGTGTCTATGGTTTGTCGGCTCCGGCCAAAAGCTCGCGATAGATCGCCGTGATCGCCTCGGCTTCATGGGCCAGTTTGTGCTGCTTTACGACCTTGTCACGTGCGGCGTCAGCCATGCGTTGCCGCATCTCAGCATGGCTCATCAACTTGTCAGTTGCTTCGGCCAACGCGTCCACGTCCTCGACGGGGACGAGAAACCCGGTTTCCCCTGGCACGACAAGGTCCTCGAACGCTCCGACGCGAGTGGCCACTACCGGTACGCCGCAAGACATCGCCTCAAGCGGCGTCAGTCCGAACCCTTCCCAGCGTTGTGGCGCCACATAGATGTCCGAGGCCTGGAACCAAGGAGCGATGGAAAACCCCTTGTCTTCCGGCAGGATACGCAAGCGGTCCGACAAGCCTGCCGCATCGATCTTTACCTTGAGGCTGTCAACGAACGCCTGATGTTGAGGCGTCACACCGCCCATGATGATGCCCTGCGCCTGCGGGTGCTTCGGCAAGAGTTGGATCATCGCGTCGACAAAAACGTCCGTCCCCTTCTGCTTCCTGATCCGTCCGAAACAGCCCACGATCAGTGCGTCCGGGTCGAGACCAAGGTTTTCGCGAAGCGCCCTCCGTTCCGGTGCGGGAGCAAACTCCTCGCTGTCGACGCCGTGCAGGATGACCGTGGCCGGCTTTTCGAGGTAGGCGTTTGCCTTGCCCGACGCAGCGATGACGGCGTCCATCTTGCGGATCAACCAGCGCGAATAACCCGAGCGCCGGCGTTGTGCCGCCGAAGTAAAGACGAACTTGAGGCGCTTGCGAAGGACCCATCTCAAAAGCAGACCGGTCAGCATTTCGATGTTGCGTCGTGAATGCCAAATACGATGGCCCGAGGGGCCCGAACGCGAAAGGAACGGCAGTTTTGACAGCTGAAACTGGGGCACATTGTCGGGAAGAACCGGCCCTGTCGTTGCAATTGCAATTTGTTCGGCTTGAACCGGTACCAGCCGTATGACGGTCGAAGTGACCCCCGAATACCTTCGCTTCAGATTGGGCGCAATCACATCGATGGTAGCGGGGTCGACACGCATGTTTCGATCCTGATGGCCCTTTTCTGACACCTCGGCCGTCCTCATAAAGCACCCGGTGAAAGACTGGAATCACTTTTTCGGCTATGAACTGCAGGCAGCTTCAAAGCTGTTCGGAAAGGCGGAAGTAACGCTCCAACACGCGAGCTTCAATGATCCGTTCTTTCAGGGGATCGGTGAAATGCTTGATCCAGTCATGTGCGTTTCGGATGATCTCTTCGGCCTCAGTCGTATGGGCGGTGAAGTAGTCGACCATTTCTTCCAAGTCGCTCAAGTCGTCTCGAAGCAGAACAAAGTGCTTTCCCGGTTCCAGAAGCCCTTCCATGAACCAGGTCTCAAAGCGCGGTTGGGGCGACATCACCAGCATGTTCGACGCCATGCCCCACTTTAGGTTCGTGGCCACATCGTTCCCTTCGAGCGACACAAAGAACTTAAAAGCTTTTTGCTCGCCATGGCTCAGCGCGGCCTTCGGCGGAAGGTCGTCGACGTTTTGCCGCGTGTGCCCTATGTCAAAGGTCGGATGATCGTAGAAAGTACGGACAAGCGACTGCCGTTGCGCATTCAATGGCGTGCCGCGCCAGACGGCGGCAGGTTTCTTGTCACGAAATGGGATCACATCGGGCGACCATTTGAAATGGCGTAACTTGTTCAGCTTTAGCAGCACCGAATGCGTATTGCCCGGGCCAATCGGGCGCGACTTTACGATCGTGGGAACTCCGGGCACGGTGACGGCATCGCCGAAAAGGTAATGCAAGCGGCGGTCAGGGCCGAAACCGCGACTGCTCTCGTCGAGGTCGAGAAAGTAACGGCTCTTGTCGCGCGACACCTCGTCTATTCTGGGCGCGGTGGATGCGTCGAAGGGGTTCGACAGCTTGTTGTAGTAATTTGCCCGGCGTTCGATCTCTGTGATGTCGTGACGACGCGCGGCTTGCTCAAGGAGCCGGATGCGCTGACGGTTGGCGAAACCGTAGGGAAGCAACTGACGCAAAAGCCCGCGTCCGTAATAGGCTGCTGTTCTCATCCGACTATTGTCTCGCCGCTTAAGCCGGTAAAGAAATGCGGCCCTAGGGTCGTGACCCAGGAACGTCGAGTTTCTCCGAAACGTAACATCATGAACTCACTCTGCTTTTCCCATCGTCTTGCAAAGCGCTGAAGGCACCGGCCAGGTAGCCCATGTACTTGGCCCGCTTCCGCCGATTGAGCACAAGCGGACTTGCCAGCTGACTCAAAGCGCGCAGGATCACACTTGCCTTCGGACGAGGCACCCCGTGTTTCACCTGGGCAAACACGCGACTTCGCGCAAGGTGATATGCCTTAAAATAGGCCGTCTCGGGAGAGCGTTCGGTCGAGTGTCCGTCATCGTGTCGAACAACGGCGTGGGGGATGTGCATCAACGGTCCATGTTCAGCAAGCCTCAAGGACAGATCGTCGTCCTCATAGTAAAGGAAGATGTCCTCATCAAAGCCACCCACGCGGTCGAACATCTCCTTCGCAACAAAAATGGCGGCGCCGGACAGAACCGGGACCTGAGTGTCTGTCTCCGGGGGGGCGCCGCTGAGACGCCGCTGATCGGGAAGCAGGTTCGAGCGGCGCTTGAAAGACACACAACCGCGACCATCAAGCGTTCGTGGATTGAAAGCGACGGCGTGAGGATAAGACGCAGCGGCTTTAAGAAGGGCTTCGAAACACCCCTCCTCCACCTTCGCATCAGGGTTGAGGAACAACAGGAACGGCGTGTCGGCGGCGGCGGCGCCCCGGTTGCAACCGGCCCCGAAACCCAGGTTCACGTCATTGCGAAGGAGCCGGGCGTCTCGGGCCATGGCCAGCGCTTCCAAAGCCGGATCAGCCTCGGGCGAGTTGTCGACGATGACCAGAGGCATGTCCTTTGCCAGGCTCGCCACCATTTCGGGCAGAACCGCCATGGAGTTGTAAACCACCGTCACGACCGTGATCTGCGATTTGGGCTCCGCATGAATCATGGAGTTTTTTCTAGGCCCCAACCCGGTGCAAAGCAAAGCGATTTGCTCGGCTTCGGGTTGCAACTGACCACGGCCCTATTTGGATCTGCTCACGGGTTCAGGCCCTGGCTGCTCACACACTCACCTCTGCGCCGAACCTCGGCCCCGCAGGGCTCAGTTCAGCCGCAAATCCGCAATCGAAGCGCGCACGCGGCCGTCAGTGTCGTCGCTGTCGGAGGAGACGCCCAACCCGACAAGCACGCCCTTCGCCTCACCAAAAGCGCGGCGATAATCGGCGGTCAGATCGACACTTTCCGAGAACGTGCCACTCGGGGCCGTGCGCAGCACCTTGGTGCGCAGACCCTGATGATAAGGGCTGGGCAGGATGGCGCCGGGCGAATGGTTGCCGCCCCAGACATAGATCAGCGCGCGGGTGTTGGGATTGCTCAACAGTTTGCGGGCATTGGCGCCACTAAGCTCGGCGGCACTCGCCGCATCGACGAACACGAAATAGAGCGCGAGGTTGCGATCATCGCCGCCTTTCCGGGTCAGGTCCGTGGGGGCGACGCTTTCAGTGACACGCCAGCGCCATGCCGCGTTACTGGCCCCTTGCAGCCCGCCTTCCACCGGACGCCAGACCAGCGATACCGTGCCGTCCGACACCACGTCGAGTTGGGTGCCGCGAAAGCTGTAATCGTTGGTAAAAAACCTCAGAAACCCCTGCTCTTTCCAGGCGCGGTCAAAAGCCACGGACTGGGCTTCGGCCGCGCTGAGCGGCAGGAGAGTGGCAAGTGCGAGTGTCGCGATGATGGCTTTCATGGGTCGAACTCCGGTCATTGTGTCAAACAAGTTAGCCCTGACGCGATGAACCCAAAGTCACTTCCCTGTGAAACACATGCAGCATTTCCCGCTTGCCCCCACCGTCGTTCCGGGTAGGCACGTGGGCGGTGAACTGGACGGGTCCTATGATGCTCGACACACTCCTTCCCCGATTGCAGCAACTGGCCGAAGCCAGTCTGCCGCTCTGGCCAATCCCTGAGGGCGCGACAGTGCGGCTGATCAACGTGTCGGAGAACACCACCTATCTGGTCGAGGCGCCTGGGCACCGCTCTGTATTGCGCCTTCACCGGGCTGGATATCACACGCGGCGCGCGGTCGAGTGCGAGTTGGCATGGATCGACGCGCTTGGGGCCGAGAGCGATGTGACCACACCGGGGTACTACACCGGACGAAACGGCGCGGCGATCCAGCAGGGGCGTGTCGACGGGCTGGACGAAGACCGTTTCATGGTGCTGTTTCACTTTGTTCCCGGCGAAGCACCTTCGGAAGATGGTAACCTTGCGCCTGGTTTTGAAGAGCTGGGGCGCATTGCGGCGCGCTGCCATGATCATGTGGCGGATTGGCAGAAGCCAGAGGATTTCAAACGCTTGACGTGGGACGTGGATGCTGTTTTCGGCGCTGATCCGACCTGGGGGCACTGGCGCGATGCGCCGGGCGTCACAGAAGCGATCCGGCCCGTGCTCGCCCGTGTTGAAGAAATGATCCGTGGCCGGCTTGCCGTCTTCGGCAAGGCGCCCGACCGGTTCAACCTGATCCACGCTGACATGCGGCTGGCCAATCTGCTGGTCGACGGGGCCACCACCCGGCTGATCGACTTTGACGATTGCGGGTTCGGCTGGTTTCTCTACGACTTCGCCGCCGCCATCAGCTTTATCGAGGATGACCCGCGCGTGCCCGACCTCAAGGCGGCGTGGCTGAAAGGCTATCGCACGATCCGGCCCTTGTCCGACGAAGACGAGGCCGAGATCGACACGTTCGTCATGCTCCGCCGCATGGCCCTGCTCGCATGGATCGGCAGCCATATCGAGGCGCCGGAGCCCCAAGCGCTCGCCCCCGATTTTGCCGAGCGGACGGCGGCCTTGGGCGAGGCGTGGCTCAGAGCGCTTCTGGGTTGATCACATGGATTGGCGCGCCATCGGCAAAGGCGTTGATCTGCTCGAAAATGTCGGTGAATTGCAGGTCGAACTCATCCTCGGTGACATAGCCGATATGGGGCGTGGGCAGCACGTTGGGATGGGTCAACAGTGGGTGCGCAGTGTCGGTTAGGGGCTCGGAGTCGAACACATCAACCGCGGCGTGGATGCGGCCCCGCGCCACCTCGGCTTCCAACGCACCGGGTGCGATCAGGCCTGAACGCGAGGTGTTCACCAGCAAAGAGCGGGGCTGCATCGCGGCCAAATCCTCCGCCGTCACGATACCCCGTGTTTCGGGCTTGAGGCGCACATGCAGGCTGACGATGTCGGAGGTGGCGAAGAACGCCGCGCGGCTGTCCGCCACGCGCTTGCCGTCCGCCGCCGCACGCGCCCGTCCCGCGTCGGAAGCCCACCACTGCACCTGCATGCCCAGCGCTTCGGCATAGCCCGCCACCGCCCCTGCGATCCGGCCATAGCCGTAAAGTCCCAGGGTGCGACCGCGCAGCGTGCGCCCGACCCCCATCATCCAGTTGCCCGCGCGGATCGAGGCGACCTGCTCGGGGATTTGCCGAAAACTCGCCAGCATCAGCGCCAGTGTCAGTTCCGCCGCGGCATAAGACGGCGTGCCGCCATGCATGTTGGACGAGAGCACCACGCCGTTCCGCGTACAGGCATCGACATCGACATGCGGATAGACCGAACGTTGCGAGATCAGCTTGAGGTTCGGCAGGCGGTCGAGCAGGTCCGCGCCGATCTTCGTGCGCTCGCGGAAGAGCACCAGCGCCTCGGCCTCGGCCACACGTGCCGCCAGTTTGGCCGGGTCCGGTTCGTGGTCGGTCCAGACGGTGACGTCGTGGCCATCGAGCATCGCAAAGCACGGCAGGCCGCGAAGCGTGTCGAACCAGTCGTCGAGGATGTGAACCTTCACCGGCTTTCGATCCCCGCAGTCGGCTCGGGCGTGCGCGGCGTGGCGACAAAACGCGGGGCTTCCAGCGCCTGCAGCGCCGCCGTGATCGCACCGCGCTGGCCGATCAGGTGGTTGTACTGCGCATCGCAGCCCGAAACCGGCGTGGGATAGGCGCGAAGTTCGTCCTGCAAAGCGGTCCGCGCCTGCAACAGCGCCGTGCGTGCGTTGGTGATGTGGGTGTCATAGGTCATATGGGTCTCCATATTGTATACCGTAGTATACAACGCTAAATGCGGCAAACGCAAGTCACCAGACGAACCCCGGAACAAAGACCTCACCTGACGCAAGTTTGCGGGCCGTGCGGGTCAGTCCGGCCGAGATCAGTTCGAACCCCTCTCCGTCACGACGATAGTCCATCACCACATCTAGAAGGCCCATGGGGTGCTCCAACTGCAAAAGCGCGGGCCCCGTGTCAGGTAACTCCGCCAACCCGTCCCCCACCGTGCCGGGGCACAGCAGGCAGGCGGCCATGCATTGCGATCCGGTGACGGCAAGGCTGGGATGGCAAGTCCACGGCATGAAGTACCGCGTTCCGACCGTGCCCCCTGCGCGCGCCGGGGCCAGAAGGCCGAACTTGGGCGTGACCGACGCGGACACATCGCCCATGCCCATCGCTTTACCAGCCGCCACGCGGATCGCCTCCATCCGGGCATAAAAGGCGCGGTTCTCTTCGAGTTCGGCGACCGTCTCCTGCCCCGTCAGCCCGAAGGCTTCCGCGCGCGCGATCACCATGGGCATCGCCACGTCCATGCAGGTCACCGCGATCCCGTCGATCTCGTCCAGGCGCGCGCCGGTCGGGAACATCGCACCGGTCGCGCCGCCCACAACATCTTGGAACATCAGCTCAACCGGCGCCGCCGTGCCCGGTACGCCGTCGATCCGCGCCGCGCCGTCATAGCGGACCGCGCCGCCCGGCGTCTGAACCCGGGCCAACACCCGCGCGCCAGTGTTGACGGCGCGGATTTTCACCTCGGTCACATCGCCTGTCACCGGCACCAGTCCCATCTCGACGGCCGCCGGGCCGACGCCGACGAGGATATTGCCGCAGGTCGGTTTGAAATCGACTTGCTGATCTTCGACATTCACCTGCGCAAAGAAATATTCGACATCCGCCCAGTCATCGTCGGACAGGCTCAGCATCGCGGTTTTCGTGGTCACTGCGTTGCCGCCGCCGATCCCGTCGATGTTGAGGGGATGGCCCGAACCGACAATGGCCACCAGCACGCGGGCCAGTGCCTCGCGATCCTCCGGCAGATCGGCGCGGTTCATGTAGGGTCCGCGCGAGGTGCCGCCGCGCATGAAGAGAAAGGGGATCGCGCGTTGGGTCATGGGGCCTCCGCTATCGTTGTGACAAGGGCTTGGTTGAAGGCTTTGGTGCCGAGTGTGCCACCCACATCTCGCGTACGGGTCTCGGGGCGCGCAAGGCAGGTGGCGAGTGCTGCTTCGATGGTATCCGCAGCGCTTGTCTCACCCAGATGCCGCAGCAGCATGGCCAGCGACAGGATCAGCGAGGTCGGGTTGGCCGCATCCCTGCCTGCGATATCGGGGGCCGAACCGTGTTGCGCCTGCGCCGCCGCATGGGTTGGCCCGGCGTTGAGCGATCCGGCGAGGCCCAGCCCGCCACACAACTCGCTGGCGAGGTCGGAGAGGATGTCGCCAAACATGTTGGTGGTAATGATCGTATCGAACCGCTCGGGCGACCGGACCATCAGCGCTGCGGCGGCGTCGACCAGCACCTCTTCGACCTCCACGTCCGGGAACGCCTTGGCGACGTCGCGCACTGTGTCGAGGAAAAGCCCGTCCGACATCCGCATCACATTCGCCTTGTGGATCACCGCCACCCGTTTCGCGGACCGCGCGGCGGCGATGCGGAACCCCGCCTCGGCGATACGGCGGCTGGCATGTTCGGTGATCCGGCGCACGGCGAGGGCCACGCCGGGGACCGGCATGAACTCGCCCGATCCCTCAAACATGTTGCGGTCGGCGTAGAAGCCTTCGAGGTTCTCGCGAACCACGACGACGTCCATCGGGCCTTTTGTATGCGCGGCAAGACCGGGCCACACGCGTGCGGGCCGGATATTGGCAAAGAGGTCGAGTTCCTTGCGAAGCACGCCCGAGGGATTGAGGCCACCCTCGGATTTCGGCGGATAGGCGATGTGCGACACCGGCCCCAGCAGCACCCCGTCGGCGGCTTTTGCGGCGGCGATCACCGCTGGGGGTATCGTGGTGCCCGCACGCTCCAGCGCCGGGAAACCGATCTCGGCTGTTTCGACCGTAACACCGCGCGCCATGCGGGGGGCCACGGCCTCCAGCACGGACAAACTCGCGCCCATGATCTCAGGCCCGATCCCGTCGCCCGACAGCGCCAGCAGCCTCAGGTCAGCGGCCATGGCAGATCGACATAGGATTGGAGCAGCCCGGCGGGGAAATCACGATTGAGCAGCCAGGCCATCGCGCAAATGAACACAAGGCCCGCGGCGGTGTAGGCCGCGGCATAGCCCCAACTGCGCCCGGCGCGGAAGTGGATGAAGAAGAACAGGAACAGCACAAGCGCCAGGATGAAGCCCAACAGGCTGGTCAGGATCAAGAGCCCCGCGAACCACGCCAGCGTGCTCCAGAGGCCATAGGCGTTCTCTTCCGTACTGTCCGACTCGCGGTCCGCGAAGAGCGCGTGCCCTTCGTCCTTCAGCACCATCTGCATCAGCAGGATCAGCCCGCCGACGATGGCCACGCCCGAGACAAAGCGCGGGAACACCCGGTCGGCGGCGGCAAAGTCGGGGATCATCGAGGCGTTGACGAAGGAGGTGATCAGATAGGCCAGCACGACCAGCAGGAAGATCAGCGGCGCGCGTTTTTTCCCTGAGTTGACCGCGCCCTCGGCCATGATCGTCTTGGCCTGGCGCAGACCGATGACGACCGACAGGATGGTGATGATGATCAGCACGATGACGATGGGCGAGAAGATGTATTCCAGCCCCTCCTCAAAGCTGCGGCGGAACCGCGATTGCGCGATCTGCACCGCCTGGTTGGCATAGGTCTCGGCCGGGTTCGACAGGACGAAGCCGATCAGGAAGGCCGGGCGTGACCAGTCGAAGCGGCGCATCATGATGCCGAGGAACCCGATGGCGAAAAGCGCCACCAGATCCATGATGTCCTGCCCCGACTGGAAGGCCGCGAAGGCGATGATCATGAACAGGAACGGGGCCAGCAGCGCAAAGGGGATCGTCGTCAGACGCGCGATCCCGCCTGAGGCGGCGATGCAGATCAGCGTGCCCACCACGTTGGCAATCGCCAGCAGCCAGACGATGGCATAGGTAATGTCGAGGTTGTTCTTCAGCATCGAGGGGCCGACCTCGATGTTGCCCGCTCCCAAAAGCGCGATGGCGCCGATAAAGATGGCCATCGAACCGGAACCGGGTATCCCGAAAAGCAGCGTGGGCACCAGCCCCCCGCCCTCTTTCGCGTTGTTCGAGCTTTCCGGCCCGATCACGCCGCGCACTTCGCCCGAGCCGAATTTGGACTTGTCCTTGGTCGATTGCACCGAATGGCCATAGGCGATCCAGTCGACCACTGACCCGCCAAGGCCGGGGATCACGCCGACAACAACGCCGATGATCGAACACCGCGCCGAGAGCCAGATGTTTTTGAACCAGTCGCCGACCCCTTTGGTCCAGCCACCGCCCAGCGGCGAGCGGTCGGAGATGCTGCGATCCTGGCGGAGCAAAGCCACGATCTCGGGGATGGCGAAGATGCCCAAACCCACAATCACCAGTTTCAGGCCGTCGACCAGATAGGGCAGATCATAGGTCGCCATGCGCAACTCGCCCGCGCTGTCGCCCTCGCCAATCGTGCCGACCATCATGCCGAGGCCCGCCGCGACGATGCCCTTGATCGCCACGCGACCCGCGAGGATGCCGACCATAGACAGGCCAAAGACGGTGATCATCAGCAGTTCGGGCGTGCGGAACTCCAGAACGATGGGGCGCGCGATCAGGATGAAGATGGTCAGGAACGCAGCGCCCACAAGCCCGCCGAAAAGCGATGAGGCGAATGCGGCGGAGAGCGCGCGCGCCGCCTCGCCCCGCTTGGCCATCGGGAAGCCGTCGAGCACCGTCGCCTGGCTCGCCGACGACCCGGGGATGCCCATCAACACGGATGCGAAGGTGTCCGATGTGGGCACCACCGCGACCATGCCGATCATCAGGGCAAGGCCCAGCGCGGGTTCCATGCCGAACATGAAGGGCAATAGCAGCGACAGGCCAGCAATGCCGCCGAGACCGGGGAAAACCCCGATGCAGAGGCCCATGACCACGCCGAGAACGAGGTAGCCCAAAACAATGGGTTGGAAGATCAGCGCCGACGCTTCGGAGAGCGCGGGTAAGGCGACGGTAACGAATTCCATGAGGTCCGGCCCCCTCGGCCTGTGGTCGGGTCAGGGTTGGAACCGGGAGCTTGGGTCGCGCAGGTCAAATCAAGCGAATATGTTTGAACCGCACCACCCACCCGGTTCCTCTCCGCCCTCTCTGCGCAACGCTTTGGCGTCAGACAGGAGAAAACGGAAACATCGAACCCGGCACGTCAGTAGTCTTGAAAGCTGCAGGGCGCGCCCGAACGGCGCGCCCTGCGAATGGGTCAGCCTTGCAGATCGACGCCGTAGCGTTCTTTCAGCCAGCCGGTGACGAAATCGCGCGCTTCCTGCGGAACGATGGTCGCACTTTCCATCGCACCCTTGGCCGCATCGCCCGTCATCTGCGGATAGACACCCAGACGACCGGACGAGATTTCGGCAAAGTCGGCGCGCGCCTTGATGGTTTCGAACGCCGCCGAATAGGTCGCGATGGCCCCGTCCGAGGCGCCTGCGGGCAGGAACACCATCTTCTGCGCCGGGAAACCTGCGATGAAGAACGCCTTCCAGGCGTCCCACTTCTCGCCAGACGTCTCACAGCCCGGAGTGGATTCGCACACCTCCTTGAAGGTCGGCATGTCCGGGAAGGTCGGATCGCGCACGATATTGCCCGCGTCATCCAGGGCACCCCAGCTCATCATCGGCACGGCAGTGCCGGCTTCGACCAGCGGTGTCACGCCGGAGAGGAACGAGGACGAGGTCTGATAGTCGATATTGGCTTCACCGCGTTCGAACATCAGACGGCCATCGCCCCGGCCCTTGATGCCGAAGACCGGCTCGACCTGCAGGCCCAACATCTCCCAAGCCAGAAGCGGGACAAGGTCAAGGCGCGTGGCACCCTGGCTTCCATAGATGAAGTCTTCGCCCTGAAGTGCTGTGGCATCCAGCCCGTCCATCTTCGCGGCGAGATCGGGTGGCAGATAGGCGACACCGCCGGTGCCGGAAGCCAGAACGACGTTCCAGTCGTTGTACTCGTAGCGCACCCGCGGATCGCCAAGGAGATACGGGAACTGTGTGGAACCCGACGAGCCGAAGATCAGCGTACCATCGTCGAAGCTTTGCTCTTGGAACCAGTTGGCCCCCTTGGTCGAGCCTGCACCCGGCATGAACTTGACGACGACGGTCGGCTGACCCGGCAGTGCTTCGGACAGAAGCGGCGCATAGAAGTTGGCCCATTTGGCCGACCCGCCGGTTTCCGAGAACGGGATGATCCATTCGACGGTCTTGCCTTCGAGATCAAGGCCGTGACCCTCGGCGGCGCTTTCGGTTGCGAATGTCGCGGCAGCGGCGGCCACAAGGCCCATCGCCACGCGACGCGTGGTTTTCGTGATTGACATATTGTCCTCCCATTGGCCTGACCAGGGTGGTCTGACCGCATTACTCGGGCCGCGTGTACGCGACCGCACGGCATCTTTATGCACCCCCAAGCTTGCATCAAGCCTTCATTGCCGCAAAAAGTCGCACGATGCGGATCGTGGTGGTCGAGGATAACGAAAGCCTGCGCAAGGGCATCGCCTATCGTCTGGAGGATGAGGGGCACAGTGTCGACGCGCTTGCCGATGGCGCGCATGCCGCCGATCACATCGCGCAGGAGGCGGTGGACATCGTCGTTCTCGACATCAACCTGCCCGGTCGGTCCGGGCTGGATATCCTGAAGGACATGCGCGAACGGGGCGATGCGCGCCCGGTGATCCTGTTGACCGCGCGGACCACGACCGAAGACCGGGTGCTCGGGCTGGATGCAGGCGCGGACGACTATCTGGTAAAGCCTTTCGCGATGGACGAGTTGGTGGCCCGCCTGCGTGCGCTGGCCCGGCGCAAGGCGGTGGCACCCCGCCAGGAGATCGCCGTGGGTCGGCTGACACTCCGCCTCGACCCGCTGCAATTGACGGCAGACAACGCCCCGCTCGACGTGCCCCGGCGCGAGCTGACCGTTCTCGCGGGCCTCGCCGAAGCCAGGGGCGCGCCCGTCAGCAAGGACCGGTTGCTGGACCTCGTCTATGGCACCGGCAGTGAAACAGATGAGAAGGTGATCGAGGTTTATGTCTCGCGCCTGAGAAAGCGCCTTGCGTCGCATGGCGTCAGTATCCGGGTGATCCGGGGCATCGGCTATGCGCTGATCACGGACGGATCATGACACGCGCGCTGTCCCTGAGGCTGCGCCTGACCGCGATCATCCTGCTGCCAGTGATGACGGTGGCCGGGCTGGCAGGCCTTTGGCAATTGGCGAACGCCCGCGCGACGGCGGCGGATGTGTTTGACCGCTCGCTCCTGTCCGCAGCCCTCGCCGTGGCCAACGATGTGGCGATCTCGGGCGGTGATGCGCTTTCGCCCGAAACGCGCGACATCCTGGCCAGCACCTCGGGCGGGCAGGTGTTCTATCACGTCTACGCCCCCGACGGGGTGATCGTGACCGGCTATGCCACGCCGCCTGTGGGCATCCCGCGCCCGCAAGCCGAAGCCTCGGTACCAACCTATTTCGAAGCGATCTATCTGGGCCGCGATGTCAGCGGGGTCAGGCTGCAGACCCGCACCGAGGTCGGCGGGTTTGCCGGCATATTCACCACCACCGTCTGGCAGGATCGCGCGGTGCGCACCGCCTTTGTCCGCGATCTGGTGCTGCGGACGTTCATCGTGATCTCCGCCCTTCTCACATCGCTCGCCCTGATCGTGTGGTTTGGCATCCGGTTCGGCCTGCGTCCGCTCACCGATCTGGAACAGGCGATCGAGGCACGCTCGGGCGATGAATTGACGCCGATCCGCCGCGCGGTACCAGAGGAGGTGGAGGGGATTGTCGAAACGCTGAACAGGCTTTTCGCGCAGGTCTCGAAATCGATGACGGCGCAGTCCGAGTTCATTGCGAACGCTGCCCACCAGCTCCGCAATCCGATTGCCGGGGTGCTGTCGCTCGCCGAAGCGGTTTCGAACGCGCCGAGCCAAGAGGCGGCGAAGACGCGGACAACTGATCTGCTTGACGCGGCCCGCAAGACCGCCGATCTCAGCCAGAAGCTGCTTTTGCTGGAACGGGCCGAGAGCATCAGTCCGCAGTCGGGGCATGCCCCGTTGGACCTGAACACGCTGTTGCCGGGCTGGATCGACGAGCTTGACCGCGCCGCCCCCGATACCGTCGCGGTCACGTTGGACATCGCCCCGGCACTGCCCCGCATCTCGGGCGATCCGACGATGTTGCGGGAAGCGCTGGCCAACCTTGTCGACAACGCGTTGTCCCATGGCGGGCCAGATTTGAGCGCGATCGATGTCACCGTCACTACCGAAAGCGGTGATTTAGTGATAACCGTGCGCGACAACGGCAGCGGCATTGACCAAGCGGATATGCCCAAAGCGATGGAACGGTTCGTCGGCCTCTCCGAAACCTCGAAAAGCGGGCTCGGCCTGCCTATCGTGCAGGCCATTGTCGCCACCCATGGTGGATCATTCAGCCTTCGGTCCGCGGCACCGGGTCTGCTCGCCGAGATCAGGCTTCCCGCACGTCTGTCGTGACCCGCGCGCCCGGCGCAATCGTGTCCGGTGCGGCGTTCAGCGCCTCGATCCCGAACCCGGCGGCCGATTTGTACTGCGCCATGAACTCGGCGCGCTCGGCCAATGGAATGACCTCGTCGATATCGTCGAACAT
>JBCCWG010000045.1:0-21937 GCA_039193985.1 Pseudomonadota bacterium | reverse complement strand
TCGCGTGACTTGTCGAGAAAGCCTTCGGTTTCCGTGCGCGTCACCTCGGCCAGTTGGCGAAACATCTGGTGTGCCTTCATCCATTGCGCGGTCGCGCGTTTGAAGTTCGGGTGTGCGTTCCAGTCGTCGCGGGGATAGTCGGCGAGGAGGAGCTGCATCTCCTCGGGCATCGGCGTGGTGCGCAGTTGGGTAAGATCGGTCATGGCGTCCTCCTTTTGTTGGTGTGGAGGAGTGCACATGGGGATGCATCACAGGCGTGTGAACCTGCGTGAACGCACAGCGGCTATGCGGATTGGACAAGGGGCGCGGTGCGGGTGCGCAGGGAAATGCGCACCCTACAGTTGATGTTTACCCCCGGCAGAACCCATCGACCTCGGGCTGGTTGGCCCAGGTGACGGTGAACTCGCAATCGGGGTCGAAACAGGCAGTGGGCATCGGCACGGCGATGGTGCCGGTGCGGCCCCGTTCGATGGCCGGGATGGTCCCGCGCGAGATGGCGCGCATATCCTCACCGGTCGAGAAGGTGACCGTCAGCGCGTCGCCGCCCTCGTAGGCCGCGGTCCCGTCATTGAGGAACGTGATGTCGACCACGCGCGTCGCGCCGGACGTGCGGCTCTGACAATAGTCGCCCGGCACGCCGCCTTCCGGCACCAGCTTGAGCGACGGTATCTCGGCCGGCACCTCGGTGACGGTGACGCACGCGGTGAGCGCGAGGACGGCGGCAAGCGCCAGTGGTTTTTGCATGTCAGCCTCCCAGACTTGTGCTGCCGGGAGGCTACGGCGGGACGCCGGGTTTGTCACGGGGTGTGGGTTGGGCGGTGGTGGTTGTTTGCCGAGCGCCGTGCGGAGTTGGGTAGGGTGCGGTGTCACCGCGCCATCGGCTCGCGGAGGAACAGTGCGCTGGAAGCGCGCCGTATGCTTGGTTGCCGCGCCATCGCCGGAGCGGGGGCTGGCGATCCTGGTGTTGTGCTAAGCGATTAATTGTGGCCAAGACACATTGCTTGCCGGGGCTAAGCGCTTGTGGAGCCAAATCGCCAGACCGCGGGCCGGTCCGGCGATGGCGCGGCGGCCTTCGGCCTTGTTCCGCGACTTGGGTCCTTGCTCAGACGTAAGTTCGCCGTTATCGAAAACGGAGTGGAAACTTAGCGCATGAATTTGACTGGATCGCTAGATCTTTGTTACCCATTTATGCACACCCTTATATGCCGCCTATTGTCGATGCTATTTGCTATGGTCGGAGGAGATTTCTCTATATTTTTTGAAAACTGGTAATTGTAGAAAAATACACTGCGATCACCTGATTTTCTCTATCTACAAGATGTAGTCGCGACTATTGGAAGGTTGCGGCAACACGTTGTG
Organism: Pseudomonadota bacterium; assembly: GCA_039193985.1. GTDB lineage: Bacteria > Pseudomonadota > Alphaproteobacteria > Rhodobacterales > Rhodobacteraceae > JAJDOD01. Next base: position 20,578 of record JBCCWG010000045.1, on the reverse strand, counting down.
TTGCAGCCTTAGGATTCGTCAACGGACGTTTTCACAATTTCGTAACTTTTTTGCTTGAGCAAAATAGCTGGCTAAACTCGAGAATACTGTTCCTTTTAGGTTTTGCGCAAAACTGTGGATGCACTCAAACATCTAACTCCTCAACAAATCGCGCGGTCTCCTGAATATACTGGAACCGCAATTCGGGCTTTTTGCCCATCAGGCGCTCGACGAGGTCGCCGGTTTCGCCCGGGGCGTCTTCGTCGATGGTCACGCGGATCAATGTGCGTGACTTCGGGTCCATCGTGGACTCTTTCAATTCCTTTGGGTTCATCTCACCCAGACCCTTGAAGCGCTGGACCCTGATCTGGCCTTTGCCGCCCAAACCCTTTTCAAGCATTTCGTCCTTCTCGGCGTCAGAGCCGACATAGATGCGATTGGCCCCCTGGGTCAGGCAATAGAGCGGCGGACAGGCGAGATAGAGGTGGCCCTTTTCCACAAGCTGGCGCATCTGGGAATAGAACAGGGTCATCAACAGCGCTGCGATATGCGCCCCGTCCACATCCGCATCGGTCATGATCACGACCTTTTCATAGCGAAGGTCATCGACGTTGAACCTTGTCCCAAGGCCGACCCCGAGGCTGTCGGTAATGTCCTTGATTTCAGCGTTAGTGGAGAGCTTGTTCGACGCGGCACCAAGAACGTTGAGGACCTTGCCGCGCAGTTTGAGAATGGCCTGCGTTTCGCGGGTTCGCGCCTGAACCGCACTGCCGCCGGCGCTGTCGCCCTCAACCAGGAAGACTTCCGTCCCGTCGCGGGACTGTTTGGTGCAGTCGATCAGCTTACCGGGCAGGCGCAATTTCTTGGTGGCGGATTTGCGCGCCGTTTCCTTCTCCTGTTTGCGGCGGAGACGCTCCTCGGCGCGGAGGACGAGGAAGTCGAGGATCGCACCCGCCGATTTGGTGTCGGCGGCCAGCCAGTTGTCGAAATGGTCGCGCACCGCGCCTTCGACCATCTTCTGCGCGCTCTCGTTCGAGAGGCGATCCTTGGTCTGGCCCACGTATTGCGGGTCGCGGATGAAGACGCTGACCAGCGCCCCTGCCCCGCTGAGGAGGTCGTCGCGCGCAATCTGTTTGGCCTTTTTATTGGCCACCCGGTCGCCATAGTCGCGAATGCCCTTGAGGATAGCCGCCCAGAAGCCGCTCTCATGCGTGCCACCCTCGGGCGTGGGCACGGTGTTGCAGTAGCTCTGGATGAAACCGTCTCGCGAGGGCGTCCAGTTGATGGCCCAGTCAACCTTGCCGGGTTCGCCGAACTTGTCCTTGAACTCAACGGTGCCGGCAAAGGGCGCCTCGGTATAGGTCGTGGCTCCTTCCAGCCGGTTGCCGAGATAGTCGGCCAGACCGCCGGGAAAGTGGAAAGTCGCCTCGGCCGGCGTGTCGCCGTCTTCCACCGCGCTCTTCCAGCGGATCTCCACGCCGGAAAAGAGATACGCCTTCGACCGCGCCATCGCGAAAAGCCGGGCGGGCTTGAGCTTGAGCGCGCCGAAGATTTCGGGGTCGGGGTGGAAGGTCACGGTGGTGCCCCGCCGGTTGGGGGCAGCGCCCACTTTCTCGAGCTTTGTCAGGGGGATACCGCGCGAGAATTCCATCGCGACGAGTTCCTTGTTGCGCGCAACCTCAACCCGCAGGTGATCGGAGAGCGCATTGACCACTGAGGAGCCGACGCCGTTCAGGCCGCCGCTGGTCTCATAGTTTTCGCCCGAGAACTTGCCGCCTGCGTTGAGGGTGCAGAAAATGATCTCGAGGGCGGATTTCGACGGGTCCTTAGGGTGTGGATCAGTTGGGATGCCGCGGCCATTGTCGCGGATGCTGACGCTATGATCCTCGTGCAGCTCGATTTCGATCCAGTTGGCATGGCCCGCGACAGCCTCGTCCATCGAGTTGTCGATGATCTCGGCCACCATGTGATGCAGCGCACGGTCGTCAGTTCCGCCGATATACATGCCCGGGCGGAGGCGGACATGTTCCATGTCTTCCAGCACTTGGATTGCCGTTGCATCATAGGCCTTTCCGGCCTTTTCCGTCAGGAGGTCATCCGCCATTCATCTGCTCTTTTCTTTGCTTTTCCCGACAATACCCCAGCCGAGGGAAGCGTTGCAATGGCGCCACCCGGGTACTCTTAAGGAAATGTAAACCAACTGTTTCCATGACGGAGAGTGGTGGCTTGACCGTGTTTGCCTTAAACACAGCTCAAGTTAACCCGTGATTTGATGTGTGTGTCATGAAGAAAACTCTTATCTCAGCCGTTCTGGCCGCTTTTGCAGCGCCTGCCTTTGCCGCGACCGTCACCGTGTCGGGCTTTTCGGCCCCTTCCTATGACACCGCTGTCGGCAGCATGGGCTCGGCCGTGACCCAGAACTTCGAAAGTTTTAGCGAAGGCAATGTCGCTGGCAGCTTTGCGACCAATGTCGGCACGTTTTCATCGCTTGGCGAACAAGGCTCGGGCGCCACGGTGAACGGTGCGGGCTTTGTCAACGATGGCACGCGCCTTGCGATCCGCGACGGCAATGTCTTCGGCCGGGTCAGCACGACGCCGACGCTCTCGGGCAATGCCGCCGACAACCTCTTCCTCGACAGCAACGACACGCACGGGATCGTCTGGCACGTGATGCTGGCCGGACAGCGCATGTTCGACCGGCTGGTCTTTACGATCACGGATGCGGCCGAGTTCGGCAACACCCTGCGGATTACTACGGACCATGGCACAACCAACGTGGCCAGCGCCGGTGGCAGCCTTCAGCGGCTGGTCGAAATCGACTTTGGCCAGCAGGTATCAGAGGCGAAGATCACGCTGGGTCATTTCCGTGGTGACACGCCCTCGACGAATGACGGGTTCTCGATCGACGACATCGCGGTAAGTGAAGTGCCGCTTCCGGCTTCGGCCCTGCTCCTGCTCGGCGGGCTTGGCGGTCTGGCGGCACTGCGCCGCCGAAAGGCTGGGGCATAGCGCGCCGCGACCTGGCGCGGCCCGGTTTGTGACACGACCGGGTCGCCTCTTGCTCGAACAACCGGTGCGGACGATGTCGCACGCACCGAGGAGCAAAAAGCAAACAAGTGGAAAGCCAGACCCCCGGTCTGGCAGGCCTTTGTGGTGGAGGCCCCATCTTTGCCTCACATATAACCAAAATCTAACACATTTCCGCGCAAAACGGTTGTAATCACCGAGTTTTCCGAGGCGAAGCCGAGGCGGCGATGACAGACGCAAACGTTGCATATGACACCAGCCTGGCTCATCAGGCACTTCCGATTGGCACCAAACTGTCGGGCGATCAGTTCACGATCACCGGCCATTTGGGTGCGGGTGGGTTTGGCATAACCTACCGCGCCGAGGACAATGTCCTGGGCCGTACCATTGTGATCAAGGAGTGCTTTCCAGAGGATTTCGGCGTGCGCCATGGCACCGACGTCCTGCCACGCAGTGAGAAGTATGCAAAACCCATGCGCTCCATCGTGCGCATGTTCATGCGTGAGGCGCGCAGCCTTGCCAAACTGCGTCACCCCAATATCGTCGGTGTGCATCGGGCCTTCGAAGAACACGAAACCGCCTATATGGCACTCGACCTGATCGAAGGGCGCGACCTTTTCGACATTCTCGATCGGGGTGCGCCGCGCCTGTCGCCTGCACGTGTCAAGGACATCTTGCTGCAACTTCTTGATGCGATTGAGAAAGTTCACGAGATGGGCCTGCTCCATCGTGACATCTCACCTGATAATATTCTGATCGAAAAGACCGGCACGCCGGTTCTGATCGACTTTGGTGCCGCACGGGCCGACAGCAGCCGCCACACGCGTGCCGTGTCATCATTGCTTGTGGTCAAGGACGGGTATTCGCCCCAGGAATTCTATGTGGCAGGCAGTGAGCAGTCGCCCTGCAGCGATCTCTATGCGCTTGGCGCTACGTTCTATCACGTGCTCAGCGGCCAGGCGCCACCGAACAGCCAGACCCGCCTGCTTGAAATTGCGGGCCAGAAACCCGACCCTTGTGTGCCGCTGGCCGGACGGATCGAAGGCTACGACGAAGCCTTTCTCGAAGCCATTGACCTTGCCATGCAGATCCACCCACAGGACCGGCTGCAATCGGCGGCGAAGTGGCGGCGTCTGATTACGCAGGCCGAGGACGGTGCGGCGGATACGCCGCGTTCAAAGGGCCGCACGCAAGGCAAGGAAATCAGCCTCGAACTTGAGATGTCGCTGACACGTCTTGTGGAAGAAACCAACGATGAGGTGCGTCGCACCAGTCAGACTCCGGTAGAACCCGAGGTCGACGAGACCCCGGTGGAGGAGGCCCCAAAGCCTGCATGGGTCGAAGAATTCAACCAGGGGTCGCTGTCGCCGGAGGTCAAGCGGACGCCACGCTACGCCTTGGGTGAGGATGACCCGGAAACACCCCTGCCCGCGGCCGTCGCATCGCGCCGTGCAAAGACCGAGATCAACTGGATAGATCGGGCGCATGAAAAGCAACAGCGCCGCCTTGAGGAACATGCGATGGTACTGGACGGGGTGGAGCCTGTGCGCGTCCGCTCGACCACGTCGCAGTCTGTCGACGACACTCCGGAGGCGCCTGCAGGTGATGTCGTCGCAGCCGAGACAGGCGGGCGCAGCCGCTACCGACCTCTCGGCATCCTGCTTCTGGCAGTCTGCGCCTATGCAGCGCTGTTCCTCGACCTGTTCTGAAGAGACCGGCGTTCTTACTTCCTGCCGAACAACCGACCGAAGAAGCTGGATACCCGCCCGCGCGCCGCATCGCCCGCCTCATCGATATCTTCGAGGACGGGATCAATGCGCCGCATGCGGAAGTTGCGCCAAAGCCGCCAGATAGTGATTGAAACAACTGCCAGCATCGTCAGGAAGACGATGTTGAACCAGGGGATGAGCCGTACCTCCGGCCCCTCAACCGGTTTCATCGACAGAGCGTTGGGGAAAATTCCACCGAACAGCCAGGTGTTGCGCCAGCCATAGTGGCGCATGGCCACCCATTCGGGCGCCGCTTCGGTCGATTCCGCGTCCGCAGCCTCGGTCTGCAGGTTTGCAGTGTCGAACTTGAAATAGGGCGGCCAGCCAAACCCCGTATCCTGGTTGCGATAGACCATCACGTCACCATTGGCCTTGAAGGTGCGAATGAACTGCACGTCCCGTGTGGCAGGTGCCTCAGCGGTCGCGCCACGTGTGTTTTTCCAGAACACATCGCCGAAACCGCCGAAATCCTGGCGTTCCTCATAGGTGTTGACCACGCGGACAATGTCGCGCTGCGGCAGCGTGTAGTGCAAAAACGCGCCAATCATGATCAGCAACGCGATCCGAATGGTCCAGCGTACGTAAGCCATGGGCCGACCTCTCTTTCCTCATCAGTGAGATAGGCGTTTGGCCCCACCCGGTGCAAGGGCTTCACAATCCGCCGCAAACCGCGTTACGGTTTTCCCAAGGGATGAGACGAGGCTTGGGGCGCCATGAGCGAAAAAGCGTCGCCAGTGCTGTTGACCGTACTGGCAGGGACTTTCGACAACCAGGCCGCCGCGTTCGAGGCATTGCGCGCCGAAGCCGAAAAGATCGAAATCGATATCAGACCGACCCAGACCGACGTCATCGGTGAGGCGCATGAAGTGCGGCTCGCCCACTACTTTCGCCCTGCGATAAAAGCACGGATCGAAACCGCCATGCCCCCGGACAACACGGTGATCCTGCTCTTCCCTTCGTTTCTGACGGCGCGCCCCGCCTTTCCCCCGGAACACAGCGCGCTCCGCCTGATTGGCCGTTTTGCCGGCGTTCTGGGTCACCCGGTGTGAAACCGGGCCCGAGCAACACAATTCTGGATGTCGCCGGCCTCAGCGTGGGTCAGGCAAGTGACGCCCGCCTCAAAAGCGGGGTGACCGTCGTTGTCGGGGATGTGCCCTTCGTTGCGGGCGTTCATGTGATGGGTGCTGCGCCGGGCACGCGCGAAACCGACTTGCTGGCACCAAGCGCGATGGTGCCTGCCGTCGATGCGATGATGCTGTCGGGCGGCTCGGCTTTCGGGTTGGCCGCTGCCGATGGTGTGGTCGAAGGGCTGCGGAACGACGGGCGCGGGTTCGAGGCTGCCAGCCACCGGGTGCCCATTGTGCCGGGCGCCATACTGTTCGATCTGGCAAACGGAGGCGATAAGGATTGGGGCGCATCGCCCTATCCCGCGCTCGGGCGGGCTGCCTACGAGGCGCGCGGTGGGCCGCTGGCCATGGGCAGCGTCGGAGCCGGAACCGGTGCAACGGTGGCCGATCTGAAAGGCGGGGTTGGTTCAGCCTCGGCCACCTTACCGTCGGGGGCCACCGTTGCCGCGCTGGTTGCGGTGAACGCGCTTGGTCAGGTCACGGTGGGGGACGCGCCAAACTTTTGGGCGGCCCCCTTTGAGCAGGGCGATGAGTTTGGCGGGTTGGGGCCTGCGCCCTTCGTAGATCCGCAGGTCAAAACCAAGCTCGGGTCTGGCGGCAACACGACCATCGCCGTGGTCGCAACCGATCTGACGCTGGATAAGGCAGGTGCCACCCGCATGGCCATCGCCGCTCATGACGGGATGGCCCGCGCCATCGTGCCCGCGCACACACCGATGGACGGCGATCTGGTCTTTGGATGCGCGACCGGCGTGCGCGATCCTGAGGGAGATGATCTTTTGCTGCTGGGCCATGCCGCTGCCACGTGCCTCGCGCGTGCGATTGCCCGCGGCGTGTACCTGGCTGATGCGACAGAGGGCGACACGTTGCCCACCTGGCAGGACAGGTTCGGGGCGGGTTAGTCGCCGAGCAGGCTTGCGACCAGCGGGCTTTCCGCGTCGCGAAGCCCGTCGATCACATCGAAATGGTGTCGTCCCGGGTCGACGCGCAACTCGGCCCCCCAAACCTCGCTCAGCGCGATGGCCTGGTCGAGGAAGACCGGGCGTTCCTCGGCCCCGACCCAAACGGTCACCGGCAGATCAGGCGGTGCGTGGAGAACCGGGCTTTCGGCAGCGGCTTCGGCGGCGTCGAGGCCAAGCGTTTCATTCATCGCGACATTCATCAGTGGCCGCAGGTCCGTCAGGGGTGAGATTGGCACGATCTTGGCCAGCCGCCCGCGCACCTCCGCGTCAAGCGCCACATCCCGGCATCCCAGCCGCGCGACCAGATGCCCACCTGCGGAGTGGCCGGTAAGCCGGATCGGGCCCGCCACCATCCCCGCTGCTGCCTCAACCGCGCGGGCCATCTCAAGCGTCATCGTCTGGATACGCGCATCGGGTGCCAGCGTGTAAGACGGCATCACCGCCGCCCAGCCGCGTTGCGTCAGCCCCTCGGCGAAATGCGACCAATAGGACCGGTCGAACTTCATCCAGTAGCCGCCGTGAACAAACACGACCAGGCCCTCCGCCTTGCCGGCCGGGTGGAAGATGTCGAATTTCTGCCGCTCTCCCGCGCCATAGGGCAAGTTCAGCCGCGCGCGCCCGACCGCCGCTTCGCGTTCGCGGTACCCCCTACCCTCATCCTGCCACCGGTCGGGGTAATCAGCGCCGCCCGGAATAAAGTCGACGTTGACGAAATCTATGTCGGTATACATGGACCCGAGGCTGCCGGCTTTTGCGGCGCGCCGCAAGCCAGCTCAGCGTGGCAGCACTCGGAAGAGGCCGCCTTCGGGACTGTCGGTCAGCACCAGCAGCGCCCCGTCCCGATCCACATCGACATCGCGGACCCGGCCAAGTTCGCGCAGATACCGCGCTTCGGCGGTCACGCGGTCGCCATCGAGCTGCAACCGCACAAGCCCACCGGGGTTGAGCGAGGCGGCAATCACATCGCCGTCCCACCCCTCGAACAGGTCGCCCTGATAAAAGGTGAAATCGCCCGGTGCGATCACCGGGTCCCAATAATACTGCGGCTGCCTCATGTCCGGCGCGCTGGTCTGCCCCTGTTTGACGGGCGAGCCGCCGTAGTTGATGCCATAGCTGATCACGGGCCAGCCGTAATTCGCGCCCTTCTCGATCAGGTTCAGCTCGTCGCCGCCGCGCGGCCCATGTTCCAGCGTCCAAAGCGCGCCGGTTTCAGGATGCAAGGCGGCCCCCTGCTGATTGCGGTGACCGGCGGACCAGACTTCGTCCAGCGTGGTGTCATCCCCGACAAACGGGTTATCGTCCGGTGTGCGGCCATCCAGCGTCACGCGCACCACTTTGCCGATGGTCGCCTGCATATCCTGCGCGAGGTCCGGAGACCCCCGGTCGCCGATGGTAACGTAGGCATAATCGCCATCCAGCACGATCCGCGACCCGAAATGGTTGCCCGAGCTGACGGCCGGGCTTTGCACGAAAATCTCTTCGACATCGCTCAGGCTGGCGTTGTCCGCCGCGAGAACCGCCGTTGCAGCTTTGGTTGCCTGTTCGCGACCGGCAGGTGCGGCATAGGTCAGAAAGACCCGCCGCGAAGTGGCGAAGTCATCGGCGGCAGCGACATCCAGCAACCCGCCCTGCCCAATGACCGCGATCTCGGGCAGACCACTGATTTCAGTCGCCTCACCCTCGGCGCTGATATGGCTCAGCCGCCCGATCCGTTCGGTCACGAGGAAGCCCCCGTCCGGCAGAATGGCGAGACCCCAGGGATGCACCAGACCTTCGTAGATCGGCTCGACCCGAAACGCCTCGCGCTTGCGGATTTCAATGGCGCGGGTTTGATTTTCGAAGGCCGGTTCATAATCCGGCGCGTTCGGCGGGCCCTGCCGCACCTGGGCGGTGGCCGGAAGGGCGAATGAAAGGGCGAGGATGGTCAGGGCTCGGATCATGCGGAAGTCCTCCATTTGCCATAAAGATAGACCGCATTCGCCGAAACCCAAGGGTCGCGCGGTCATCATCCTGTCAGGCAAGTGAGCGGCTCTGCCCCTCAGACTCCCCGCGGTACTTTCACCAAGAAGAAAGGAAAGTCAGGCCAACCCATAGATTTGCGCCAGACGGTCAACCGCCGCCTCGCCGCTCATCTCCTCGCTCTCGCCGGTGCGGCGCGAGGTCAGTTCGACCACGCCCTTGTCCAGCCCGCGCGGCCCCACGGTGATCCGCCAGGGCAGACCGATCAGCTCCATCGTTGCGAACTTGGCCCCAGCGCGTTCGTCGCGGTCGTCGTAAAGCGGTTCGAGCCCGCGCTTTTCAAGCGCCAGTTGAATGCCGTGACAGGCCGCGTCGCAGGCGCCGTCGCCCTGGCGCAGGTTGACGATGCCGGCGTGGAACGGGGTAACACCCTCGGGCCAGATGATGCCCTTGTCGTCATGGCTCGCCTCGATAATCGCGCCCAGAAGACGCGAGACACCGATGCCGTGGCTGCCCATGTGAACAGCGACCTGGTTGCCGTCGGCATCCTGCACGGTTGCGCCCAAAGGCTCGGAATACTTGGTGCCGAAGTAGAAAATCTGCCCCACCTCGATGCCGCGCGCGACGCTGCGGCGGTCTTCGGGGACCTCGTTGAACGCGGCCTCGTCGTGGGTTTCGTCAGTGCGGGCATAGCGCGAAGTGAACTCGTCAAGAACCGCACGGCACTGGTCATGACTATCGTAATCAATGTCGCGGTCACCGAACTTGAGATCGGTGATCTCGCTGTCATAGAACACTTCCGACTCGCCGGTGTCGGCCAGCACCAGGAATTCGTGCGTGTCATCGCCGCCAATCGGCCCGCTGTCGGCGCGCATCGGGATCGCCTGCAGCCCCATTCGCTCATAGCTGCGCAGATAGCTGACCAGATGACGGTTATAGGCGTGCAGCGCGTCTTCCTTGGTCAGGTCGAAATTATAGCCATCTTTCATAAGGAATTCGCGGCCCCGCATGACGCCGAAACGCGGGCGGATTTCGTCCCGGAACTTCCACTGGATGTGGTAGAGCGTCAGCGGCAAATCCCTGTAGCTTTTGACGTAAGTTCGGAAGATGTCGGTGATCAGTTCTTCATTGGTCGGGCCATAGAGCATGTCGCGCCCGTGCCGGTCGGAAACCCGCAGCATCTCTTGCCCGTAATGATCGTAGCGTCCGCTCTCGCGCCAGAGGTCGGCCGACTGAAGTGTCGGCATAAGCATCGGAATGTGGCCCGCCCGAACCTGTTCTTCATGCACGATATTTTCTATTTTTCTCAAAACCTTATAGCCAAGTGGCAACCAAGAATAGATGCCGGCCGAGGCCTGTTTGATCATGCCCGCACGCAGCATGTACCGATGCGAGACGATCTGCGCCTCGGCGGGTGTTTCTTTGAGGACAGGAAGGAAGTAACGGGACAGGCGCATGGGGTCTTCCAGAGCAGGGTCAACGGCTTTCTGCTCTAGGCGATCCGCCGCGACGAAGCAAGCTGCGCACATAACCGATCCTTAAGGCTCATGCGCCAAAAGCCCCATATGACGAACAAGCCAACTTATCCTGCTTCGCCGCTGGCAACCAAACCCTTCGCGCCGACGCTTGAGGGGAATGCCTTGATCGACGAGGCGTTGGAGGCCGTACGCACACATCTGAACATGCCGATTGCCTATCTGTCGCGGTTCGAAGGCGATGAGATGGAATTTCGCAATGTGTCGTCACCGGACGTGTCGACGGTTGTCAAAAAGGGCGACTACTTTCCGCTCAGCGAAGCATACTGTTCCCGAATAGCGAACGGGACCCTGCCGAACCTGATCCGGGATACCGCCGATTTGCCCCTGTGCCAGGAAATCGACGCAACACAGGCTCTGCCGATAAGAAGCCACGTCAGCCTGCCCGTCACGCTGGACGACGGATCTCTGTACGGGATGTTCTGCTGTCTTTCGCCCGAGCCCAATCATTCACTGAACGAACGGGATCTCGCCGTCATGTCGGCCTTCGCAAACCTTGCAACGCGTCAGGTGCGCCGGGAAAACGCACAAAACAGAAAGGATGAGGAAAACCGCGCCAAGATCCAGGACATCCTCACCTCGGAGCGTGTGACGACGGTCTTGCAACCCATTGTGCGACTGTCGGACAACCGCATGGTCGGGGTCGAGGCCTTGTCGCAGTTCCAAACAGCCGATGAAACCTCGACCGAGAGTGTGTTCGAGATCGCTGAGGCGGTCGGCCTGGATCTCGACCTAGAATTGCTGGCCTTGTCGCGCGCGATCGAAACCCTGGATCGTCTTGACCCGGACATCTACCTGTCAGTGAACGCGTCGCCCGAGTTTATTTGCGACCCGCGCTTTACCGGGCAGCTTCCCAAAAACGGACTCGACCGGATCGTGATCGAAGTCACCGAGCGTAGTCTCGCCAAGGACGAAGCGACATTCCAGACACAGATTGCAAATCTTCACACAATCGGGGCGCGCATTGCGATGGACGATGTCGGCGTTGGCTACTCAGGACTTCAGCGGATCACAATGGTCAGCCCGGATATCATAAAAATCGACCGATCGCTCATCACCGGCCTGCACGAAAGCCTCAATCAGCGCGCCATGGTCGCCGCCCTTGTGCATTTCGGCCGCGAAACCGATGGTCTTGTGGTTGCCGAGGGGGTCGAACACCCGGAAGAGGTCGATGTTATCAAAGCGCTTGGGGTTGACCTTGTCCAAGGGTGGCATTTCGGCGCTCCGATGGACGTGGGCGAACTACCCGGGCATCGCGAACCGGACAAAAGCAGCCGATTGAGACGCTGACCGGGGTCTTGCGCCCGCTTGCCTTGCCTGCGAATACGTTGGCGAGAAGGAGTGTGCCCAATGGCGCTGCCCGTCCAGACGCAAGTAAAATATTGGGGCATCGCCACAGCGGTGTTCCTGCTGATCATGTGGGCGCTTGGCGACGTCATCCTGCCCTTTGTTCTTGGCGCCGCGCTCGCCTATTGCCTCGACCCCGTTGCAGACTGGCTGGAAGACCACGGCTTCTCACGCGGCTGGGCGACAGGGATCATTACCTTTTTCGCGACCGTTATCTTCATCCTGGCCGCGCTTCTGATCCTGCCGATGCTGCTGCGCCAGGCGACCGAACTGATCGCAACGGCGCCTCAGATGGCTTCAAACCTTCAAACCTTCCTGGTCGAGCGGTTTCCCGAGCTTGGCGATGCCAATTCGACCATCCGCCGGTCGCTGGCATCATTCGGTGAAACCATTCAATCGCGCGGGGATGAGCTTTTGAACGCCGTCCTTTCATCGTTTTCAGGCCTTGTGAATGTGCTGGTCCTGTTCGTCATTGTGCCGGTTGTGGCGTTCTATCTGCTCTTTGACTGGGACAACATGGTGGCACGCATCGACGCACTGATCCCGCGTGATCATGCCCCGATCGTGCGCGAGCTGGCCCGCCAGATCGACCGGACCATGGCCGGTTTCGTGCGCGGTCAGGGCACGGTGTGCCTCATCCTCGGAATCTACTATGCGGTTGCCCTGATGGCCGCAGGTCTGAATTTCGGCTTGATTGTCGGGTTTATCGCTGGCGCGCTGACTTTCATACCTTACGTCGGTGCACTTGTCGGCGGCGTCCTGGCCCTGGGCCTCGCCCTGTTCCAGTTCTGGGGCGATTGGCTCTGGATCGCGCTGGTCTGGGCTATCTTCCAATCAGGCCAATTCGTCGAGGGCAACATCCTGACCCCGCGCATGGTCGGATCATCGGTCGGGTTGCACCCGGTCTGGCTAATCTTTGCGCTTTCAGCCTTTGGCGCACTCTTCGGCTTTGTCGGCCTGCTGGTCGCTGTCCCCGTCGCCGCGATGATCGGCGTATTGGTCCGTTTCGGGATTGAGCAATACAAGGGCAGCCGCCTCTACAAGGGGCTGGCCGAACAGGAAGATGAGTGATGGCGGTGAGCGACGCACAAATCGCTCATGCGGTCGAACTGTTCGAAGGCGTCGGCCCGCTGACCACCCGCAAGATGTTTGGCGGCCTTGGCATTTACGCTGAAGGCAAGATTTTCGCGGTGCTGATGTCGGATGGCAGGCTAAGGCTGAAGGGCGCAGGCGCGATGGTCGACGTGTTCGACGAAAACGCGTGGGAGCGTTGGACCTATCAGCGCGAAGGCTCGAAAAAGGTCAGCGCCATGCCTTATTGGACCCTGCCCGACGCGCTGCTGGATGATCCAGACGCGGCGTCCGGTTGGGCGCGACGCGCGCTGGCCGAGCTCTAGGTATGGCCCGCCAACTCGCCTTCGATCTGCCGGTGCGCGAAAGCCGGTCCCGCGGAGATTTCTTTGTTTCCGACGCCAACGCCCTCGCGTTGACGCGGCTGGACGACGCCACGCTCTGGCCAAACCACAAACTTGTGCTGGTCGGTCCCGAAGGCGCAGGCAAGACACATCTGGCGCATGTCTGGGCCGACGCGACCGGTGCGCTGTTGCTGACACCCGATGTGCTGGAAGCGCTTGATGTGCCGGGAACCGACTGCGCCGTCGCCCTCGACACGGCGGACATCCTAACGGCAAATCAGGAGGAGGCCGTGTTCCACCTGCACAACCATCTGAGCGCAAACGCACTCGCCTTCCTGCTTGTGGCCCGCACGCCGCCCGCCCAATGGAAACTGACACTTCCGGACCTGAAAAGTCGAATGGTGGCCGCCGACACCGTGCGGATCGAGGCGCCGGACGACGCCCTTTTGTCCGCCGTCATGGTCAAGCAATTCGCCGACCGACAACTCGCTGTTGCACCGAATGTGATCGCCTGGCTGGTCGACCATATGGACCGTTCATTCGCCTCGGCCCAGCGCATGGTCGACGCCCTCGACAAAGCCGCACTGGCCGAGGGGCGCGCAGTGACACGGCCCCTGGCGCAGAAGGTGGCGGCAGCGCTCGCACACGAGTGACCAGCCGACCGGCAGCAAATCGCAGATGCCACAATATTGCCCATTTCCGTTAACCTCGGATTTACCAAAGTTGGCGACCCATAGGGCCATGGTTAATCACATGGAAACGATGCGAATCCTTCTGGTTGAGAACGAAACCCACATGGCCGAGGGAACCGCGGCGGCACTCGCTCAATACGGGTTTGCCTGCGACACCGCATCCGGCTCGCACGATGCGCTGCAATTGCTGAGGCTGGGCAGCTATCGTTCCGCCATTCTCGACCACTACCTTCATGGTGAAACCAGCGATTACCTTGTCGCGCATCTGCGTGTTTGGCATCCACAAACGCGGATTGTCTCGGTCATCGACCCGCCGCCCTGTGTTCGTGACATGCCGCTCGACCGATGCGATGCGGATTTCAGGTTTCGCAAACCCCTCAAGGTCCCCGACCTTGCCGAAGTCCTGCGCTACCTGGACGCGACATCAGACTGGTTCGACTGCCCCGACACGGGTTTGCACTCGGCGATTCCAATGCGGTATTTGGCTTCCTCAGCCTGATCGCAACTGTCAGGCACACTGGACAATTCCCCCTGTTCCACGCCATACATGACATTCTCACGTCACATTTTTTTGCCACACGGACGCCATGACCGTTGTTACCAACTTTCTGAAAGCCGAACGGCTGCCTGCAATGGCGCTTGAGAACAAGGATTTCTCGGGGCCCGACCGTTTCATCAACCGCGAATTGTCGTGGTTGGCCTTCAACTGGCGCGTGCTGGAAGAAGCGCAGAACCCGAAAGTGCCGCTGCTGGAGCGCCTGCGCTTTTTGTCGATCTCGGCCACCAACCTGGACGAGTTTTTTACCGTGCGGGTTGCGGGTTTGCGTGAGCTGGCCGATGCCGGCAACACCACGCCTGCAGCCGACGGGTTGTCCCCGGCCGATCAACTCGTTCTGATCAATGCCGACGCCCGAAATCTGCTGTCAAATCAACAAGATGTCTGGATCGGGCTCAAATCTGAAATGGCCGCCGCCGGCATCGTGTTGGAAACGCGCGAGACGCTGTCGAAAGCCGACAAGGCGCATCTGGAGAAGTTCTTCCTCAGCCAGGTTTTTCCGGTCCTGTCGCCGCTGGCCTTCGATCCCGCACACCCCTTTCCGTTCATCCCGAACGAAGGTTATTCGCTGGCACTGGAATTGTCGCGCAAGTCCGACAAGCGCCCATTGCGCGCGCTCTTGCCGATCCCGCACCTGATCGACCGGTTCGTACCCCTACCCGCGACGTCAGGTCACCGCTTCCTGCCACTAGAAGAGCTTCTGATCCTCCATCTCGACCGGCTGTTCCCCGGTTATGCGATGGTCGGCAGTTGTTCGTTCCGCGTATTGCGCGACAGCGATCTGGAACTGGAAGAAGAAGCCGAAGACCTCGTGCGCGAGTTCGAGGTGGCCCTCAAGCGCCGTCGCCGGGGCGAGGTGATCCGCCTGACGCTGTCCGCGGGCGCCCCGACGGCGCTGCGCACGGTGGTGATGGAAGAGCTCGACATCGAAGAATCCGAGGTCGTCGAAGTGCCTGGCATGATCGGTCTTTCCGATTTGTCGGAACTGGTGCTGGAAAGCCGCCCCGACCTTCTCTGGCCGCCGTTTCAGCCGCGCGTGCCGGAACGCGTGCAGGATCATGACGGCGACATGTTCGCGGCGATCCGCCAGAAAGACATGCTGCTGCACCACCCGTATGAGACGTTCGACATGGTCGTCCGGTTCCTGCGCCAGGCCGCCGCCGACCCCAACGTGCTGGCGATCAAACAAACGCTCTATCGCACCAGCCGCGACAGCCCGATCGTCGAAGCGCTGTGCGAAGCTGCTGAAGACGGCAAATCGGTCACCGCGCTGGTCGAACTGAAGGCCCGCTTTGACGAGGCCGCAAACATCCGCCAGTCACGCCGCCTGGAACGCTCGGGCGCGCATGTGGTCTACGGTTTCCTGAACTATAAAACCCACGCCAAGATCAGCACCGTGGTCCGGCGCGAGCACGGGCAACTGGTGACCTATACGCATTTCGGCACCGGCAATTATCACCCGATCACCGCGCGGTTCTATACCGATCTCAGCCTGTTCACCTGCGACGCCGCACTGGGGCGCGATGCGACCAAGGTCTTCAACTATCTCTCGGGCTATGCCGAACCGCAGGATATGGAGAACCTTGCAATCTCGCCACTGACGCTGAAAAACACGCTGCTCGAACGGATCGCTGAGGAGGCCGAGAATGCGCTGGCCGGCAAACCGGCTGAAATATGGGCCAAGATGAACTCGCTCATCGAGCCGGACGTGATCGACGCGCTTTACCTTGCCAGTCAGGCGGGCGTGAAGATCGACCTTGTCATTCGCGGTATCTGTGGCTTGCGCCCCGGCGTGAAGGGGCTGAGCGACAATATCCGCGTCAAATCCATCGTTGGCCGGTTCCTCGAACACTCACGCATCGTCTGTTTTGGCGCGGGTGCGGCGCTGCCCTCGAAGAAGGCGCGCGTCTATATCTCGTCCGCCGACTGGATGGGGCGCAACCTGAACCGTCGGGTTGAGACGCTGGTGGAATGCACGAACCCCACTGTGAAAGCCCAGATCGTGAGCCAGATCATGGCCGCCAATATGGCGGATGCGGCGCAAAGCTGGATCCTGGGTCCTGACGGGTCTTACCTGCGTGCAGCAGCGCCCGAAGGCGAAATGGCGTTCAACTGCCACAAGTTCTTCATGGAAAACCCGTCGCTCTCAGGGCGAGGGTCCGCCGGTGCCAAGGACGTGCCTGCGCTGACCCATAGCGACGAATAGGCCTTCTTTCTTCTTGGCCGAGATACGGGGGATGTCGCCAAAGGCAACAGGGGGCAGAGCCCCCGAAAAACAAAATGAAGTGCGCCTAAGGCGCGCAATTTCGTTCACGCTCGTCAAGCTAAGCCCCTAAGAAATCTCCGCAATACCCTCTCAAGCTTTGCTGCCCCCACCGGCGCGCTCGCCTTGGTGTGTTCATGGCTGATCACTTCGTTGCCCAACCCGGCGGCCATGTTGGTCACCACGGAGATCCCGACACAGCGCAGGCCAAGAAAGCGGCCGAGGATAATCTCGGGCACAGTCGACATGCCCACCGCATCAGCGCCCAGCACCTTGAGCGCGCGTATCTCGGCCGGTGTCTCGAACATCGGCCCCGGCCACCAGGCATAGACGCCTTCTGGCAAGGCAACGCCCTCCTGCGCCGCAGCGCGCAACAGGTCGGCCCGCAATCCGGCATCATAGGCTTCCGTCAGATTGACGAACCGCGCATCCGTCGGCTCACCCACCAGCGGCGACAGGCCCGCATAGTTGATGTGATCGGCAATCAACATCAGGTCGCCCGGTGGAATGTCAGCCCGGAACGACCCGCATGCATTTGTGGCGATCAGCGTCTCGACCCCCAGCGCCTGCAGCGTCTCCAAGGGCACCCGCATCGCATCCGCGCGTCCGTGTTCGTAATAGTGTTCACGCCCGCCCAGCACAGCGACATCGACGCCCTCAAGGCGACCGAGAACCAGCCTGGGCGCGTGGCCTGAGACACCAGCCTGCGGGAACCCCGGAAGCTCACTGTAATCGATGGCCGTGCCCTCAACCGCGTCGGCCAGACCGCTGAGGCCCGAGCCGAGGATCAAGCCCACCCGCGCCGTGGCTTCGGGAATGGCCCGCCGGAGGGCCGCAAGTGCCAATTCAGTTGTCATGAGTGCCCTCTCACCCGCTGTCGTTCCTTTGACGGACATGCCACGCGGTTCAAACGCGTGAAACCTTTTCATTGCTTTGGCGAGGACGCTTATGCAATCTCCCCGCGGGGCAGCCCTCGGGGAGATGGCATGGACGGCAATCCGTCTGGGGAGACAGAAGATTGGGGGCCTTTCGGCCGCCCACTTTTCGCAGACGCTTCAGCGCGACGGCTTTCGCGGCTTGGCGTACTTGATGTTGGCTCGAACTCGGTGCGTATGGTCGTCTTCGACGGGGCGGCGCGCAGCCCGGCCTATTTCTTCAATGAGAAAGTCATGGCGGGCCTGGGCAGCGGCATGGCCGAAACAGGACGATTGAACCCCGAAGGCCGGGACCGCGCGCTGCAGGCGATCCGGCGCTTTCAACTTTTGGCAGACGCGATGCAGATCGCGCCCCTTACAGCGGTGGCGACAGCGGCGGTGCGCGAAGCCGAGGACGGGCCTGCGTTTTGCGACGACGTGCTGCGCGAGACCGGCCTCAAGCTTTGGGTCATCGATGGCGAGGAAGAAGCACGGCTCTCGGCGCAAGGCGTTCTTCTCGGCTGGCCGGGGGCCCACGGTCTTGTTTGCGATATCGGCGGCTCATCGATGGAACTTGCCGAACTGGCAGAGGGCCAGGTTGGCAAATGCCTGTCCACCAAACTCGGCCCGCAGCGGCTAAAAACCGTGAAGGGCGGCAAAAAGGGGCGCAAGGCCGCAATCCAGGACGGCGTGCGCGACCTTGTCGCCACCATGGGCCGGACCGGCGACCGGCTCTTTCTTGTTGGCGGCTCGTGGCGCGCGATTGCCCGGATCGACATGGACAGGCGCGGCTATCCGCTGGCAGTGCTGCACGAATACCGGATGAGCCGGAAGGCGCTCTATGCCACCATCCTGCATATCGAAGAGACCCCGGCCGACGAATTGCGCGCCCGCACCGGCATCGGCGAAAGCCGGATGGCGCTGGTCCCCATCGCGGCGCAGGTCCTCAAGGAACTGGTGCGCGCGCTCAACCCCAAGGACATCGCGGTCTCCTCCTATGGCATCCGCGAGGGGATGCTGTTTGAAGAGATGCCCCAAGCCCTGCGCGACCGCGACCCGCTGATTGAGGCGTGCCGCTTTGCCGAACACAAGGACGCACGCATGCCCGGTTTCGGGCGCCGGCTCTACGAGTTCGTGCTGCCGCTGTTCACCGCGCGCAAAGCGCCTGACAAGCGCCTGATCAAGGCCGCCTGTCTCTTGCATGACGTCAGTTGGCGCGCGCACCCCGATTATCGCCACGAGGTGTGTTTTGACGAAGTGACGCGCGCCAATCTCGGCGGTCTGAACCACCGCGAACGCGTCTTCCTCGGCGTCGCGCTGCTTCACCGCTACAAGAACTCGCGCGACGGCTCGCCGTTCGAGGAGTTGTTCGACATGCTGACGGAGGACGACATGCGCCACGCCGAAATCCTTGGCAAGGCCATGCGGTTCGGTGCCATGCTGACCGCCTCCAAAGACCGCGAAATGGGCAAGCTGCGCTATTTCCCCAAACGCGAACGGCTGGAGTTGCACTTGTTTCCCGGCACACGCGATCTTTTCGGCGAAGTGGCCGAGGCGCGCCTTTCCGCGCTCGCCCAGTCGCTGGGGGGCGTTGAGATCGTCGTCAAAGGGCGCTGAGACCGGTCCATATTTTCGCCATGCCGCGCGCGTATTCCAATCAGATGCCCCGTATCGCAACGACCAACATGGGCAGCAAAATGCCCGCCGAAGACCAGCTGCTTCAGGTGACGATTGCATTTGCGCCCTATGAGACGGTGTTGCCCGCCGTCGCGGGGCTCTTTCGGGCGCAATACGGATACACGCGCGCCATCGACCCGGCGCCGGAGCGTCAATGGGCCCGCCTCGACCGATTGGAACGACAGCGCAAGGTGCCGACCTTGCCCGGAGACCCGATGCATTCGGTTCAGTCGGTCCGGATCGTCGAACCGTCGGCTACACCGGGCGCGACGATCCTCGAAGACTTCTTCGGAACAGATCACGACTTTCTGGCCAAGCTGTTGCCCGGGGTGAATTTTCTGCACATCCATTCGGAGTATTGCCGCAAGACAGCAGAACGGCACGGCTATCGGTGGCGCGAAGACGGCAAAGTGGTCCGGCAAGTTTATGTCCATCACAACTATCAGGTTTCGGGTTGGCACTGGCAGGAAAAGGGAGCGCGCCTCTCGTGGGAAGATGAGGAGCGCATGGAGATGACGCGCATCTCCAAACGCTGCGATCGCGCCCTGATGCTCGACTATGCGGCAAGGTTGGGATGCGATCTGGGCGGTGCGCTTGGCGGGAACGACTGGACGCGGGCGGTTCTGCTCTATGACGTCAACGAAACTGATTGCGATGACACGCCGCCGACAACTCTGGGAAGCGAGGTGCGCAAAGATGCCGTAAAGCGCGGCTTCGGGCGCGGTGAGGAAGGGCTCAGTTTCGAAGGGCTCATTGCCGACAATCGGCAGGATATCTGTGCCGCGGTGTATCGGCGTGAGATGTTTGAGAAGATCAACGCCACCAGAAGCGCGAAACGGCTGCTTGAGGTCATGGTCGACCGTGACCCCGCACCAGACCGCCTGGACGAACACCCAAGCGATCTGTTTCTCTGGGACATGGCTGTGTCGCGGGCGCAAGATCGTTTCCCGAACGCGCCTGAAACCGCCGAACTGCAAGCGCGTGCCCGGGCGGAAATCGACCGGAACTGACGATTTTCAGGTCTTACAGTTCAACCTCACCATCCGGTTCGCCCATCTCCTCCGGCGTCTTCCGTCGGATGATGATGTCGCCGTTCGGCAGGACCTCGGGCGGATGATAGGCGTTCAGGTTGTCGACAAAGCCTTGCAGATCTTCAAGCGCAGGCTCCATCTCGGCCATGAAACCTTGCATGAAAAGCCGCAAAGCCTCGGCCATCAGGTCGCGACCGCGATCCTCCTCCTGCGCAAAGACGGGCGGCGCCAGAACCAGGAAAGACAGGACAAAAAGATACCTCATTTCTCTTTGTAGCATGACCCCGATCTTTGGTCCAAAAATATCCCGAGGGGTGTGGGGAGC